>CAYXMN010000008.1:23518-30455 GCA_964465955.1 uncultured Planctomycetales bacterium | reverse complement strand
CCGTGGTTGCCGCTGCAGTTGGGGATCGGGCCGAGAATCTGCTTGGTCTTGAAGTCGCGCAGGTCCACGCGCGCCAGGCGGTTGTTGGCGTTGTCACCGATGAAGATCCAGCGCCCGTCGTACATGGCGTCCGTCTTGGACAGCGACGGGTGGTGGGCGTCGCCCCAAGTATACTCGCCCAGCATAGCCTTGGTCTCATCATCGAAGCCGTAGCCGGTGGCCGGATAGGGGGTGAACACCGGGATGGTGCTGATGTGGCGCATCGAGGGGATGCCCGCCACGTAGATCTGCCCCGAGTGGCCGCCTGAGTAGAATAAGTACATCTCATCCAGGTCACCGGGGTTGACATAGGTGGCCATGGCCGCCGACGCCGCGCTGCCGGTGCCGCCCCCGCCTGCGCCAGGCTGGCCGCCACCTCGCCGGTCCTCGCCTCCGCCCTTCGGCCCGCAGGCGAACAGCGCGCAAACCAGTAATCCCAGTGCTAGTGCGCCGGCTAAATAGCTCCGGTGCCGGCTAACGAATTCCATGCTGTTTCGCAACATTACTTCACTCCTCTGTTGGTACTTCGGATGGCGCTGTTGTCGTACCGGCGGCGCCGGACGCCTGCTCTTCGCTGGTGGCAGCGCCATTTGCCTGCTTGTTTTGGTGCTTCTCATAGGCCACCTTCAACAGCCGGATCGCCTCGCGCTTTTCCTCGTCAGTCAGAGGAATCTGCGTCGAAAGCACCACCGCCATCGTGCCTGAAGGATTCATCAGGAAGTCGTCCAGCGTGCGCCCGAAACGCCGCGGGGCGTCCTCCACCGCGAGCGCTAAGTCTGGGCCGATCTTCGTCGCGCTGTAAATGCCGAGGCTGCTCACGTCGTGGCAAATGAAACAGGTCTTCTCGACGAAAAACTGCCCCTCGCCTTCTCGCATCAACCGCTCGCGCTCTGCTTCTTCCGGCGTGGGCAAGTCCTTGAGCTGCGCGCCTGGAATCAAGCTGGCTGGCAATTCGGTGTCGCGCCAGCTCATCAAGAGCAAGGCCAGGCTTTGCGCGTCCTCGGTGGTAAAGCCGAAATCAGGCATCACAGTGTCCGGTGAATACGACTTGGGGGACTTCAGGTGTTCCACCTGCCAGGAGAAGGCGGTGGGCAACGTGGTCAAGCGATCATAGTCGTACTGCTCGGGGCTTTTATCACCGATAGCGGTCAAGTCCGGGCCGACCCGGCCGCCCCGGCCGTTGATCGTGTGGCAGGCGCGGCATCCCTTGTCGTTGATTAACTGTTTGCCACGATTGATTAAATCTGCTCCCGCAGTTTCACGGTCGTAGCGGTGGCACATGTTGCACTTGATCTGGATGAACGCACCGGCATCCTTCATGTTGTAGTCTTCCGCCAGGCGGCTGTCGAGCAGGGGATCCTCCCAATGCTTGACCCAGCCGTGGGCGTCCGGCAGGCTGACGGCATGGCCCTGACCTCCGTGGCATAAGGTGCAGCCGAACTGCTCGATGGGGTGGTTGGCCAACGGCTCGGCGGGATGGCTGCGGAAGGGCTGTTCGACATCTTCCAGCCCGGCCCAGGTGACGCCGAGGTGGCAGGTCGTGCAGCGGTCCGTGCGGTTCGCGGCGGGAATCCAAAGCTGTTGCACGCCCGCCGGCACCGCCGTCGCCCGTTCCTCGCCGAAGCGCTCCGTGATCAAGCTCCTAAACCGGTGCTGGTAGTAACGGTAGTCCTGCTGCGTATCCCCCGCGATGGCCCAGGCGCAGATTCCCACAGCCGCCAGCCCGAGTAACCATACGAACTGCATGTCGCGCTTAAACATCAATGCCTCCTACAACTGCGTGGGGAGCGATTCCCACGGCTGCCACGGCCAATACAGCTGCCAATACGGCCCGCGCATGAAGGTGCCCACCACGGTCAGCAGCAGCACGACGACGCACACCACGATAAACGCCAGGTTATGCCAGCGCCGCTCGCGGGCGAACCAAACCCCTGTCGCCGCCGCGCTGCTGCGATCCAGGAAAGGCTGGAATACGCCCCAGAGGATCAGCAGGCTCGGCACCAGGATGCCGCCGATGAAGGCGCCGTTGATCGTCAGCGAGCCGAGGTGCACGGTAGTGACGGTGACCAGTTCCTGCAGCCACAGGAAGTACCACGGCGCTTTGGCCGGATTCGGCGTGACCAGCGGGTTGGCGGCTTCTTCAAGCGGCGAGCCAAGCCACAGCGCCAGCACCGAGGCCACGGCAAAGACCAGCAGCCCGGTCAGTAGCACCCGGCGCACCAGCACCGGCACCGCGTTGACTTGATGCTGAGTTTCGTCCACCAACGCGGTTTCCACCACCGCCGTCCGTCCCGCGGTGATGCCGAGCAGGCTGTAAGTTTTCGCCGGTACCGGCGGGGCGGGTTTGGCCTTCTCCTGGAGCGCGAGCTGGTCGTCGCAGGCCAGCCCGCCGTCCTTGCGAATCCGCCACATGTGCCACGCGAACAGCGCGGTCAGCGCAACCGGCAGGAATACGCAATGCAACACATAGAACCGGATCAGCGTGTTCTGGTTGATCTCGTTCCCGCCGAGCAGGAAGAAGCGCAGCTGCTCGCCGACCAGCGGCACCGCGCGCGCGATGTTGGTGCCGACAGTGATCGCCCAGTACGCGAGCTGGTCCCAGGGCAGCAGGTAGCCGGTAAACGACAGGAACAGCGTGAGCAGCAGCAGCGCCAGGCCGATCCACCAGTTGAGCGGGCGCTGCTGGCGGGCCATCACCCCGTTCTTGTACGCGCCGGTCAGGAACACCCGCACCATGTGCAGGAACACCACCGCCACCATCAGGTGCGCGGAGATGCGGTGCAAGCCGCGTAGGAAGCGGCCAAAACTGACGACGTACTCAATGTCCTTCACGGATTGGTACGCCCGTTCTACGGACGGGACATACAGGAACATCAGCGCGATGCCGGTCCAGACCAGGATGAAGAACAGCAGCGCGGAGATGGTCCCAAGCCAGAGCGAGTAGGTTGCTGACAGCGAGCGGCGGCTGACCTTATTGGGGAACCAGTGCAGCAGGAAGTTGGTGACCACCGCGTCGCCGGCTTCCCGGGTGCTGCGCGGCGACCAGGACCAAACTAGGTCGGCCGGCGCCGGGCGCGAAACCGCCCGCCCTGTGGCGTCAACCTGGTGCTTGAACAATTTCGGGATTGTGAACTTCACGCGCTTCCTCCTATACCGTCAACCGCCAGCCCTTGTCCGCCGGGCTGGATAAATCAACCATTAGCTGGCCATCGTCCGGGGCGACACTAAGCGTGTAATACTCCAGCGGCTGGGGTGCGGGACCGGCGAAGTTCTCGCCGTCCGCATGGAACTTGCTCCCGTGGCAGGGGCAGTGGAACTCGAAACCCTGTGCGGCTTCCTTGAGATTGACCAGCTGCACCGTGCAGCCTAGGTGGGTGCAACGGGCGGAAATGCAATGCAAGGTCTGGTTGTCGCGGAACACGAATAGCCGCTGCTGCGCGATGAAGGTCGAGCCGTTGGGAAAGGCCTCGAGCGGCCCCAGCTTGACCTGGCGGGGCGGCTCGTACAGCACGTTCGGGACGTAGCTCCGGGCCGCCAGCACGACGGGCAGCCCCAGCCCCGCCGCCGCAGCTATGGCGCCGACTACCCCGAGAAATCCACGCCGCGACTTATCCGCCGCCAGCTCTGGTCCAGCACCGGGATGTTCAACCACCGGCGGCTGTGCGGTGGGCTTAGATGTTCTCATAGTACATGACCTCCATCGTCATCGCATCGGTCGGGCAGCGGATCGCGCACAGTCCGCAGCGGATGCAACGTTCGTCATCCTTGAGCATCACGGAATGCTGATGCGCTTCCTTTCCGCCCCCCAGTTCCAGGGCCGCCGCGAGCTGCTCCGCGGGCAACTCGACTTCCTCGAGCGGTACGAGTTTGAGACAATGCTCCGGGCATACGTCGACGCAACGGTTGCACAGCACGCAAAGCTCCGGGTCGTAGATGGTTTGGATATGGCAGGCTAAGCAGCGTTCGGCTTGCTGCTGCGCCTGGGCCTCGTCGTAGGCGCTTTCCACCTCGCTGATTCCGCTGCGCCGGCCCAGGCCGGCCGTTGGGGGAGCCTGGCGCGGCTGGCGGTCGTAATCCTCCGGCCGGGTGAAGCGCCGGGTCGGGATTTTCTCGAACTTGAAATGGAACTTGGGTTGGCTAGGGCGGTTGCTCAGATAGGCCTCAATGCTCTGCGCGGCCAACTTGCCATCCGCCACCGCCTCGATCAGGTTGCGCGGGCCGAATGCCGCATCGCCGCCTGCAAACACGCCGGGGGCGCTGGTCGCCAGGGTTGAATGATCCACCTGGATAACTCCACCGCGGCCCAACTCGATCCCGTCCTGGGGTTTGATAAAACTAAGATCGGCCTGCTGGCCGATGGCCAGGATCACGAGATCGGCTTCTAGTTGCTCGCTGATTTTCTCCTCATAAACCGGGGCGAATTTGCCATCCGTGTCGTAAGTGCGTGCGACACCGGCGAACTCAGCGCGCTCAACCTTGCCCTCGCCGGTGAACCGCCGCACCGCGCGCTGCGGCTTAAAGCGCACTCCCTCCGCCAACGCTTCCTCGAACTCCTCGCGCCCCTGTTCAGTGCGCAGCACGGGCATCTCCGCAAAGCTCTCCAGCGACGCTAAGGTAACTTCCGCCCCGGCGCGCAAGGCCAGCCGCGCGGCATCCAGCGCGGAAGCAAGCACACTGCTGGCTTCACCCGTACTTGGGATATCCGCGGCGGCAGACGCGCGCAGCGCCATGCGCGCCGCGTCAAACGCGGTGAAACCACCGCCGATCACCAGCACTTTCTTCGCTTGCGGCATCTTGTAGCCGTTATTGATATTGAGCAAGTAATCCACGGCGCGCACCACGCCATCCAGGTTGCTGCCTGGGCAGTTGAGTTCCCGGCCTTGCTGGAGCCCGATCGCGATGAATACGGCCTGGAAGCCTTCCGCTTGGATCGCGGCCAGTCCGAACTCCGCCGTCAGGCGCGTATTGAACCGGAACTCGACCCCCAAGTCCGCGATCGCATTGAATTCCTTGTCGATCACTCCACGCGGTAAGCGGAACTCCGGGATGCCGTGGACTGCCATGCCGCCCGGTCGCGCGGACGCTTCGAACACCGTCACCTGGTAGCCGCGCAACACCAGGTCGTGCGCGCAGGCCAGCCCAGCGGGTCCCGCGCCGATCACAGCCACCCGTTCGCCGGTGGCGCGCGGGTGCTGCTGCCCGAGGTGCGGCAGATGCCAGGGCCACTTGTTCCCAGGCTCGGTGGCCCCGAGGTGCAGCTTGTCCTGGGTTTGCGGCGCGCGCGATTCCACGCCGTAGCGCTCGGTCACAAAGCGCTTCAGCGCGCGGATGCTGACAGGTGAATCGATCAGCCCGCGTCGGCACTTGTCCTCGCACGGCGCCGCGCACACCCGGCCGCAGATGGAAGCCAACGGATTGGGGGCTTTCGCGGTGAGGAACGCTTCCTCGAACCGGCCCTCAGCGATGAGCTGGACGTAACGCCCGGCATCAGTGTGAATTGGGCAGGCGATCTGGCACGGGATGCGTCCGGCCCAGTATTCGGCATCGGGCAAGGTGGCGCGATAGACCTTATTCATTTCGCACTCCGGTTGCCGGGGGTGATCGCCACCAGCCGGCCTTGTTCAGAACGGAGATCAGCCAGCGTAGTGCCGCTTAAGTGCTCACGCACCAGCCGGTTGACCTGCTGGACTAAATCGCCGAACATACAGGAATTCCCCTCGCAGACCGGCGGGTTTTGCAAACAGTGCAGATCGCCGACAGGGCCGTCAATCGCCTCCCACACCTCAAGCAGGTTGATCCGGTCAGCGGGCCGTGCCAAGGCGAATCCGCCCCGCGGGCCCCGGCTGGCTAGGACCAGTCCGGCCTTCGCCAAGCGCTGCAACACTTTGGACAGGTGCGACTCTGAACCCTGCAGCCGGACCGCCAGTTCCCGTGTGGTTAACACCCGCGTCTCGGCCAAAGCTAGGAACGCCATCGTGTGCAACGCCATTGCTGCAGCTTCAGTTACCTTCAAGGCCGGGGCCATGCTAGGCTCCTTAGTGGTAATCTAGTACTACAATACCAGTATTAGGTTCCGCCGTCAAGCATTCGGATGAATTATATCTGAAATATCAGAATTGGATCCAGCGCGGCGGAAAGCGAAGCAACAGTGGTTGGCTTGCATCAAGGATGGAACAAGCTTGACGTTGGCTGGCGCTCCTGGTTGTGAGTGGCGGACAACAGCTGACGCAACTTCGATTGGCTAGATTCAGCCGCACTGCTACACCAGGACTAGCGGGCCTGGATTGCTCAGCTCCGGGCGCGGATCAGACGGCCTTTGCTGAAACTGAGGTCGGCTAGGGTGGTGTTCTCCAGATACTCGCGCACTTCGCGGTTAACCTTGGCCACCAGACCGCCGAAGATGCAAGAGGTTCCATCGCAGACCGGGGGGGGGTGCATGCAGTGGATGGTGCCGATTGGCCCGTCAATGGCCTCCCAGATTTGAAGCAGCTGTATCTGCGCGGGCGATTGGGCCAAAGTGTACCCCCCGCGCGGGCCACGGCTGGCAATGAGGAGTCCTGCTTTAACCAAGCGCTGTAAAACTTTCGAGAGATGCGCCTCGGAACATTGTAATGTTACGGAGAGTTGCTGCGTAGTTTGGACTGTCGCAGGCTCGCACGCCAGCAAAGCCATGGTATGCAACGCTAAAGCAGCCGCCTCAGATATTTTTAAGGATGAGGTCATGTTCCTAAGGGCTCCCAGTATACCGGAATGGAGCTTCGAGCGCGTTAGGTAAACGCCAGTTGACAGTGCGGCGCCATCGTTTGGACGGTATGGGATTTCTTGAGAAGGAACAGGGTGGTTTGGCCGCAGTAATAGCGCGCGGCGGTTGCGCTGTGCAGGATGTACACGAAGTAAT
>CAYXMN010000008.1:0-23508 GCA_964465955.1 uncultured Planctomycetales bacterium | reverse complement strand
ATCCATCGTGGTGTTCCGATGAATAGAGTAAAGCTCCGGCGGCAGGATTCGAACCAGCAACCTAACGGTTAACAGCCGTTTGCTCTGCCGTTGAGCTACGCCGGAACGGGGACTAGAAATATTAACGGTGTTACCCGAGCTTGTCAACAACCACCTGCTTGACCGCCGCCGCCCGAAGCGCCGCTGCCGGGCCGGGCGGGCAAGCGAGGCAGGCAGGAAAGCGGAACGGCTGGACGCAGATGCGAATGAGACTCAGGCGCGAATGAGCAAGCCAAATTCTTGGTGGGGCGGGCGTCTCTACCCGGCGGAACCGCACGCTACGGCTGTCCGAAGCGTTCGGAATAGTTCTCAATGTCCGCGAAGTCGAGCTGCTCCAGGCGCGTCGCGATGGGGTAGAGGCGTTCACGGCACAGGAGTTGCTTCATCATCTCGCCCCAGGCGGTATCCTCGTTGCCGGAACGCCTGAAAGAGCAACGCCAGTTGAATCGCTGGTAACTGCCATAGTTCGGATTAATCGGCTGTATGAAATCAAGCTCCGAAGGTAGTATCCGAGGATCGTTTGCGACTGCCGGTAGATAGCTGATGACGCAGCCTCCTGAATCAGCTACCTGGAACGTTTCCACACTGAAAAGTAATTGAGTGTCCTGCATTTCCTTTAAAGTGTCCACCAGTATCTGTCGCTCATCCCTTGTTAAATCGGGGTGCGCTGTCAGGTAGTACCCATATAGCATTTTCATCGAACTGAACACCGCGGCGGTCGCGACAGTTTCACTCTGATCTGAACTAGCTGACCGGCAGAGGAAGCGATGGAACTCAGTCGTCAAAGCGGCTGGGCCACCCAGTTCCTCAGCGACAATCAGTTCCTTTGCATGATCCTTGACTTTGATCCAGTATAGTCCTTTGGCCTGTAGATAGCCCGCTATCAGAATCGCTCCGTTTACTGCCGCGTTCACGCGATAGTTCGTTTCGTCCAGGCTCGCGCGCACGGTTGATTCAGGGAACAGGCATGGGTAGGTCACGCTTTTCGCGCTGTTGCCCGTGGCGAAGTCCGCCTCCGCCAGCTCATACTCGCCGAGGGCCAGCCAGTACAGCGCGCGCTCATAATACGGCCAGGCCTCATCCGGCGCAAGCGTGATCGCCTCGGCGTACAGCGCCTGCACCTCGGTCTCCAGCTCGCTTCGCGCCGCTCCGAACTTCTTCGTGAACTCCGGGGAGCCCGGCGCGCCGTACTCCGCCTTGTGCAGCTCCAGCGCGTCGTACATCGATCCCTGCGCTTCGCGCGCGACCAGGGTCATCAGCACCCAATCCCGCGCGCCTTGCTGCCAGCCCGCGATCAGGAAATCCCGCGCGCGGCCGTCCGGATGCCCGGACTCGCGCCAGGCGGGAACTTGCTTCAGCCGGAACGCCGCGCTTTCGTCATAATTCGCATTCCAGCAGCGCAGCTCCCAGTAGCGCGGGTCGGCGCCGAACTCGCCCTCCCAACGCGCTAGCGCGCTGTCCGGCACATGCGCCTGCGGGGTGAGGTAGTCGCGCGGACGTTGGAACCACAAGCGCGGCGCTTGGCGGCGGATCACCGCGCGTGCGTAGCGGTCGAATAGCGTATCGCCGGTGGGCGTGTACCGCGCGCAGCGGTAGAACTCGATGCAGTAAGACACGGTCGCAATAAGCAGTAGGATGGCAAGCCAGCACAGCAGGCAGCGGCCTAACCGTGCGAGCCAGCGGCGGCGCGGTGCGGGCTGGGAAACGGGTTGGGCGTGTCCCTCGCTTTCCTCAGGCATCAAGATACCTCCCCATGTGGGAAGTATAACGCGCGGTCTGTCCGGGCGAAGCTTGGCTTCGCCCCTACGGGATAGCAGCGGAACCTGCCCGCAGCGGCGCTTACCCCTCGCGCAACACCATCAGCCGCGGCTCGGTGTACTCCTCGATCGCGTAGCGCACGCCCTCGCGCCCCAGGCCGGAGTCCTTCACGCCGCCGTAGGGCATGTGGTCCACGCGGAAGGTGGGGTAGTCGTTGACGATCAGCCCGCCCACCTCCACATCGCGCCAGGCCGCCAGCGCTTTGCCGATGTCCGCCGTGAACACCGCGCTTTGCAGGCCGAAGCGGCTCGCATTGGTCAGCGCCACGGCATCCGCGAATTTCTGATAGCGTTCGATCACCGCGACGGGGCCGAACACCTCGCCGCAGTACAGCTCGGTGGTGTCGGGCACGCCGGTCAACAGGTGCGGCGTGAGCAGGTTCGGCCGCACGCGCCGCCCGCAGAGCTTGACCGCGCCCTGGGCCACGGCCTGCGCCACCCAGGCGCTGACGCGGTCCGCCGCGCCGGTGGTGACCAGCGGGCCGACGGTGACCTTCTCGTCCGCCGGATCGCCGGTTTTCAGCTTCTTCGTTTCGCTCAGCAGCAGGGGCACGAACTCGTCCCACACCGCCGCATGCACCATGATGCGCTGCACGCTGATGCAGACTTGCCCGGCATAGGCAAAGGCGCCGAGGGCCGCGCGCTGGGCGGCGAATTTTAAGTCCGGCGCGTCGGGCTCGACGATCAAGCTCGCTTGCCCGCCTAGCTCCAGCATGACCTGCTTTGTATGCGCGCGGCGGCGGATGTCCCAGCCCACGGTGTCCGAGCCGGTGAAGCTGACGGCCTTGACGCGGCGGTCGGCGATCAGCGGCGCGGCGGTGCGGTGGTCGCAGCAGATGTACTGCACCACGCCCGCGGGCAGGCCCAGCGCGGCGAGTTCCTCGGCGAGGATTTCGGCGACGCGGTGGCCGGTCAGCGGCGTGGCGCTGGGCGGGCGCATCAGCACCGGGCAGCCGCAGGCCAGCGCCGGGCCGATTTTGTGCGTGAGCAGGTTGAGCGGGAAGTTGAAGGGCCACAGCGCGGTGGCCGGGCCGCGCGGCGCGCGGCGCACAAAGCCGTGGTAGCCGGTGCTGGCCGGTTCGAGATCCAGCGGCAAATACTCGCCGCCGATGCGCTTGGCTTCCTCGCTGGCCAGCAGCAGGGTTTGCAAGGCGCGCGCCACCTCGCCGCGGGCGAACTTGATCGGCTTGCCCGCCTCGGCGCGGATGAGCTGGGCGAACTCCTCGGCCTCAGCGCCGATGCGCGCGCGGGTGCGCTCGAGCAGGCTGGCGCGGGCGTGGCTCGGGGCGGTGCGGTAGCTGCCGAACGCGGCGTGGGCCGCGGCCAAAGCGTCTTCCACCTGGGCCGCAGTGGCGAGCGCCACTTTACCAAGCGCCGCTCCGGAATAGGGGTCGCTAACGGCGAGCGCGCCGTCGCCGGGCCGCCAGCGGCCATCAATGTAGTTAAGCTTGAGTGCGCGGTCCATTAATTAAGTGTACTGCGCGCCTAGTTGTTTATGAAGCAGCGGCGCGGTTCCGATAAAAGAGCAGAGGGTTAGAGCCAGGCTGCAGGCTATTTGGGGATTTTCTAACATACATTTGATCATTCAGGTTAACCCTGCTAGAATTGCACATTGCGCAAGAGCGTAAATACTCGTGCGGAGTGTAACCATGCGCTATCTTTTGGTAGGGTTGATGATGGGCCTGTTGGCGTGGGGCGCCGCGTATGCGGCCGACGAACAGGCCGCCACGAATGAGGGGCAAGCCGTTATCCAGGCCGAGCCTGCGGTGGACGGGCAGACCGAGATCCAGGCCGAGCCTGTGGTCGAGGAGCCAGCCGCTGTCGCCGGCCGGACGGAGGTCACCGGGATCCCGCTGTACATGGGTCCTGAGTACCGCAGCTTGGATAGCCACCAGGACGACATCACCCAGGGGCTGGACTTCCATAGTTTCCAGCACCGCCCGGTTGATGAGGTGGGTTACAGCCCACTGACGCTGGAAGATTTCCGCTACCCCGTGCCGGGCCGCTCTCACAAGGAGTGGGCTGAGATGACGTGGTATTATCCCGAGCACAGCCGCGTGGTGTGGCATGACGCTGATCACGGTTTCACGGTGACGGCGTTCTTCTTCACCCGTGATATGGTGCGCGATCACATCCAGCGCCTGATCGATGAGTATTATGTCTGCGAACCCGATCTGGTCCAGCAGATGATCGACTACTATGCTGAAGTCACTCCGCAGTGCGGCGAGGCGATCAGCTGGGTCTGGTTCCGCGTGGACGACAAGGGCCACAACTACGTGGATCAGCGCGAGAACCGCTTCTTCGAGAAGTACCTGTACAACTTCAAGGATAAGTTCTACCTGGAGTTCGGGCTGCCGAAGGTCCAGGCTGAAATGGACAAGGACGTGCGCGAGTTCCTGTATCAGTACCAGACCCGCGACGCCCATCATTGCGGCCCCGAGTTCGCGCCGTGCCAGACCTGCGATGCCAAGACGGCTTGCGGCGCCGACGGTTGCGGAACCTGCAAAGCGCCCGCGCCGGAGAAGTGCGAAGCTTGCCCGCCGGCGAAGTGCGAGTGCCCCGAGGCCTACAGCAAGCCGCATGACGAGCAGCTAATCTGCACCGACTTCCAGTACAAGGGCTTCACCCTCAATCCCAACAACCATTACGTGTACTATCCGCGTAAGGTTGTCATTGAGGACATGACTTACGACCAGCTCGCGGAAGCCTACCGCTGGAAGTTCGCGTGGCGGTTCAATGACTGCGAAGTATGCTGGCTGCAGGACATGTGCAAGCTGGCCACCAAGGTGGACATGGCCCTCGTGCTGACCGACCCGACCTGGTTCGCGCATGCCGACCTGAGCAAGCCGCTGCAGCGCGACATCTTGGCGTCCGTCGATCCGACGACTTGGGGCAATGTGTGGCCGGCCAGCAAGCTGCCCTACGATACCGAGTGCTGCGATTGCGAACTGGCGACCTGCCCCGGCAACTGCACCCCGGAAAACCCGGTCGGCTGGGAGTATAACGAGCCCGCTCCCGAACCGGAACCCGAGGTAGCCCCCGAGCCGCAGCCCGAACCGGAAGGCGACTACAACTACTTCCCGCCAGAGGAACAAAAGCAGGAAGAGCCGATCAAGGTCAAGGGTCACGGTTAAGGCTCCGCACCTTAATATGCATGAAACAGCCCCCGGCCAGTTCCGGGGGCTTTTTTTTACGGAGCGCTTTCTCCTCGCAGCCCGCAGGCGGGCGGCGGTTCGTTCCGTCCGGCAGCCGGCGTCCTCATTTTCCCCTCTCGCGCCAGCCATCTTCCAGAGTTAAATTTCCAGGGAACTTCGTGTAACTATTACAATAATTCCGGATTTAGTGTAATATCTACACTAAGGGTGGTGAAGACAGGCGGAAAGCGGCGGGTAGCCACGCGAGGCGCATTTTCCAGCTACCGCCTAGGAGCGCGAAATGGACGACGATGTGATGGTGGTGACCGGCGCGAAACCGGCGGTCAGCGAAGCGGAAATCGCCGGCGAGGCGTTGCGGCTGCATAGCCGCCTGCACAGTGTCGGCTGGTCAAAGTATGAATGCGACCTGATCGCGCCGGTGACCTATGAGATTAACCGCCTGAAACGCGAACTCAACGCGGTGATTCTGGCCCACAGCTACCAAACCCCCGACATCATTTACGGCATCGCCGACCATGTCGGCGACAGCCTGGCGCTGAGCCAGGAGGCGGCCCACACTGATGCCGGGCGCATCGTGTTTTGCGGCGTGCGCTTCATGGCCGAAACGGCGAAGATTCTCAGCCCGCATAAAGCAGTGCTGCTGCCCGCGCCGGACGCCGGCTGTAGCCTGGCCGATTCCATCACCGCCGCCGATGTGCGCGCGCTGAAGGCCAAGCACCCCGGCGTGCCCGCGGTGTGTTATGTCAACACCAGCGCTGAAGTTAAGGCGGAATGCGACGCGTGCTGCACCAGCGCGAACACCTTGGCGGTGATCGAGGCGATGGCAGGCGCTGAGGTGATCTTCGTGCCCGACAAGCTGATGGCGGAGAACATGCAGGCGCTGACCAACAAGCGCTTGATCACCTGGGACGGCACCTGCATCGTCCATGAGGACTTCGGCGAGTCCGAGTTCAAGGCGTTCAAGGCGCAGTATCCGCAGGCCGCGCTGCTGGCGCACACCGAGTGCGCGCCCTCGGTCGTGGCGATGGCGGACATGGCCGGCTCCACCAGCGGGATGGAGAAATACATCGCGCAACATGACGAGCTGAAGCAGTTCCTGCTCGTCACTGAGTGCGGCATGAGCGACAAGCTGAAAGTGCAGTTCCCCGACCGCGAATTCCTCGGCAGCTGCGTGCTGTGCCCGTTCATGAAGAAGGTCGAGCTGCGCAACGTGCTTAAGGCGCTGAAAGATCCCGCGCCGCAGCAAGTGATTGAGCTGGACGCGGAAGTGATCGCCAAGGCGCGCAAGTCACTGGATCGCATGCTCGCGATTGGGCGCAGTGAGAAGGTGAAATAGGCTCGCCGCAACGCGAAAACGCTGGTGAATCAGCCGCTGAAACCCGGCAGCCGCCGCTGATCCGATTGAGCCGCGTAGATCGCTCATGGCCCGCAGCACAGCAGGCAGGCAGCACTAGTTATGGCAGTGTCGCCTGAATCGCGGCGAACTCGTCTCAACCCCGCAAGAAAACACTCCCGTGGCTTACCACAGCGGGGCGTCTTCCGGCCACACCTTTTGGCTGCCCTGATTGCGGCGGCCTAATGGTTTGCCAAGCTCATCCAAGAGGGGTTGGTGCGGTGTGGCCAGCGCGGTGCCGGCGGAGACGACGCTGTTGCAGATAGCGCAGCAGCCCAAGGTTAGATCGGCGACACTCAGCTCAGCGCTGCAACTGGGGCAGTACATCCCCGACAGCACCCGGCCTTCAAACTCCTGCGGGGTTGCGGGAGGATCGACGGCACGTACCGGCGCGAGGCCAACCCGGCATAAACTGCACTGTTCACCAGCACTTTCAGGCGGCAGCATTTTGCCGCATGTCGTACAATGCTTCTCCACGTCAATGCCTTCCTAACCGAAAACGGAACTAAACCTAACTGCTATGGAAAAAACTTGTTGCCAACCAACTTAACCAGCAACTACATGAAACTAATACCATAACTAACAGGACTCTGCCGCGAGGCCATTAGTCCTGTCACTAATTCTAACATAAATTTAATAACGAGCCCAGCCGGATACTAATCTAACACCTTAGATATCTAAGTATACCTCCAACGGAGCGGCTTGCCAACCCAAGTGCAACAAACTTGGCGCCGGCCCACTCAGCTCCCTGGCGCTCCCGGACTATGGTTGGTTCCCGGCTGTCAACCTAACCTGAGGTCAGAACGCATGTCAAACGCGCAAGCTTTAAGCTTTGCCCTTTTCTCTTATTCCTTATCCTTATCGTCCTCGGCCTTGTCGTGCTGTTCCTTAGCCTCGCCCGAATCGATGATTTGGTCGATCAGGCCGTACTTCTTGGCCTCTTCGGGCGTCATATAGTTGTCGCGGTCGGTGTCCTTCTCGATCTGCTTGACGCTCTGCCCGGTATGCTTGGCGAGAATTTCAGTCAGCCGCTTCTCGGTCATCATCATTTCGCGGGCGTGGATCTCGATGTCGCTGGCCTGGCCACGGAACCCGCCCCAGGGCTGGTGGATCAACACCTTGCTGTTGGGCAGGGCGTAGCGCTTGCCCTTCGCCCCGCCGGCCAGTAGCACCGCGCCCATCGACGCCGCCAGCCCGACGCAGATCGTGGAAACCTGCGGGCGGATCAATTGCATCGTGTCGTAAATCGCCAAGCCGTCGACCACCGAGCCGCCGGGGCTGTTGATGTAGATGTCGATGTCCTTGGTGCTGTCTTCCTTTTCGAGGAACAGCAGCTGGGCGATCACCGCGTTGGCCACCTGGTCGTCGATGGCCGAGCCGATGAACACAATGCGGTCTTTCAACAGGCGGCTGTAGATGTCGTAGGCGCGCTCGCCGAAGTTGCTCTGCTCGATTACTACCGGTACGTATGGCATGGCGTTCCTTCCTCAGGGCCGTCGCGGCCCGCTGGTAATCCTAGCATGTGCTACCCCGGCGCGGGAGGGATCGTCTTGAGAATCGCAGGCGTGTAGACAAAACAGCATGCAGGCATGTTGGCGGAAATATAACGGCCACGGGAGTGCCCCATGGCCGCAACTGTCTATTCAATACCTAACTACTTTTCAGTAGCTTCATCAGTGTTAGGTTCTTCTGCGTTTTGCTCCTCTGCCTCTGCTTTCTCGGCTGCGAGCCGCTCTTCGCGTTGCCGCTTCCTCTCTTCCATTTTTGCTCTCTCTCGATCCGCGGTAGTGTAGAAGCTATAACCATACAATGCTCCGGCAGGAGGGGAACTCCATTCGCGATTAATTGAGCATTGATAAAACTCACCGAATGAGTCTAAAGCCTGTTGAGGACCAAATACAAAGAGGTCAAAAGAATTGGCGTAGGATATGCCATTAACCGTCGTCCTGTAATCTCCTGAACACACAGCGAAGTACAAGTCCCCTTCAGAGAAATCATCTCCAGGTCCAAGGACTTTCATCGGCTCCCATGTGATCGGATTATCCGGCCAGAAGGGAATGTAACCTAATTCGGCAATCTTACTTAGATCAGCGTTGGTTTCGTTTGTCACGCTGGGGCAATATTCATCGTTAACAGAGCATTTACCCAGGTAAACCACAGCCATTGCACTATAAAGGTATTTTTCAATCTCGATAACAGAAATCCCTTCTGTCAGAGCTTTGTCCTTCAGTGTGGTTAACACCTGGGAATACTCAGTTATCATTCTGCTCTCATCAACATCTTGCGCAAATACCCCAGTTGTAAGAGATGATAATGTAGCTAGTAGTACGATTATTGAAATGTATCTCATGAAATTCTCCTTTAGTCCTCATAAACGGGGAAAGTGGCTCCCTCTTCTTGGCACGAGACATCGTAACACACCCAGTGATCATCCTCGTCTACTTTAAATTTGCACATGGAATCCTGATCAAAATATACCCTGTCTTCGTACCCGACAAGCCTATAGGAATAATCGCACCACCTCGGACCACCACCGGCTTCAGATGATGGTTCCTTACACTTACACTTGTGTAGACCGTTTGCTGCACCCCGAGGATCAGACGGGCAATAATAGCAAGTAGCGATGCTTTGCCCAGAGCTTAAGAACTCGACCATCTGCGGTTCTGCTGGTTTGAAGACAGCAATGGTCTGCCCGCACCCGTTGCAGTCCGCCGCTAAGGCCGGGCTAAAGCAGAAGAGCATGGCAAGGAGAGTCACCCCCCCCCGCAATCATTGAAAACATTTTCATCGGCCACCCCATACAATTTAAATTGCGGTCAACCGCATTGGAATGGAAGTATAACAGGTTTTTGCATTGCATGGAATACTTCTTCTCGCAATATTAGGTAGTTAAACAGGATTTAGTCAACCATTACACTACATTATTATTGTTAGGCATTCCGTGGAGCATCCTGAGCATGACTGATAGGGCGATGGTGACATGTGTTTCCTGGATGGATTTATCGCCCATGCGCCATAATAGGCGCGGAGGTTGGCTATGCGGGTTGCAGCAGCGGTGTTGGCGGTATTGGCGGCGGCGGCGTTCCTCGGCGCGGGCTTGGCGCGGGCCGCCGGGGCGGACGAGCCGGAGCGGCTGCCGGCCGTGCTCGACGCGCCGGATGCCTACGGCATGGCGGGCTTCACCCTGGTGGACTGGTCCAACGGGTTGGCGTTCGACCTAGACCCGCGCACGCGCGCCGTGGTGCAGCCGCACTGCAACCTGGCGGGCGGCTTTTTGCTGCAGTGGCCCGAGGCGGACACCGACTGCGACCCCGCGGCGGTGTTCGAGCCGGTTTACACGCTGGAGATCTCGGCCTACCACAGCTTCAGCACGGCGTCACCGGACGCGCAGGGCGGCTGGGAGATGCTGCCCGCGGACGAGGTGGGCTCACAGCGGCGGCTCGACGCGTTGCAGGCGGTGCAGATGCGCGCGGCGGGGCGCTTAGCCGCCGGGGAGGCGCTGGTGCGGCTGCCGGAGGGCGAGCGCCATGTGCCGTATTACACCTGGCAGTCCGCGGCGGAGGATGGGCTGAGCTTCTGCCTGGAGTACATGGTGTTCCAGCCGGATGCCGCCGCCGGGCCGCAGATCGTGACGGTGACGTTGCGTTGCGGCAGCGCGCTGGAGGCGGAGTTGATCGAGGTGGCGACGCAGCGCCTGCGGTTGTTCAAGGTGCGGGAGGAGTAGCGCTGATCGGAATTGCCGCCGGTCCAGGGCGAAGCAGGGTTTAGCCCCCCGCCTTTCGGTGAGTATTTGATCCAGGTTACCTTTAGGTAGATCGGGTCGCATGTGTGCTAGCATTACGCAATGCGCGCCCTGCATTTTAAACAGCTTGAACTTGGCAAGCCACGGCGCCTGACCGCCGGGCTCACCAGCCATGAACATCCCGCCATCTCACCCGACGGCCAGTGGCTGAGCTATTACAGCGGCGAGTATGGTTCGATCGAAGTGGTGGTCTGCGACCTGCGCGGGCGCCTGGCCAGGCGCGCCAGCCCGCACGGCGGCAACAACACCCAGCCCGCCTGGCACCCCAGCTCGCTGCGCGTCGCCTACCGGCACCAGCATGTCAACACGGCGAAATGGGAAATCTGGGAGACCGAGCTTACCGGCGGCCAGCCCACGCCGCTGCTCGCGGATCCGCGCTGGCACTACAAGCACCCCTCGTACAGCCCCGACGGGCGGCTGCTCGCTTACTTCTCGGATGAGGGCCGCCCCGGCGTGTTCAACCTCTGGGTGCTGGAACGGCCGTCCCTGACGAAGCGCCAGGTGACGTTCGCGGCGGACAGCAACTATTGCCACCCGGTGTTCAGCCCGGACGGCAAGCGCCTGGCCTTCCACGCCTACGCGGGCACTGACGAAAGCAGCGTACCGGCGGTGACGAACCTGGCGGAGCTGGAGCTGGGCAGCGGCGAGGTGCGCTGGCTGACCAAAGGCACGGACCAGTACAAACACCCGTTCTACCTCAACGCCGACATCCTCACTTACCATCACGAACGCAACCGCGACGGCCGGCGCTGGCTAGAAGCGCTGCACCTGCCTACCCTCAAGCGCCGCAAGCTCACGACCGGCGAGAATAACGACAAACACCCCTTCCCCTTCTACGGGCGGCACGGCAAGGCTTACCTGGCCTGGTCGAGCAAGCGGCTGGGGGATGAGGTGGCGGGCGAATCCTCGACCTATGACATTTTCCTCGCGCGCCTGAAGGGCTAATCCCGGCGCGCCGTGACGCAGTACATAATTTAAAGGAGGCTCACATGAGCAAGGATAAGAAGAAGGACCACAAGGGCAAGGACAAGAAGAAGGACAAGAAGAAGGACAAGAAGAAATAATGGGTAAAAAGGCAGGGAACAAGGGGGCTGGAGGTAAGAAGGCCGCAACGCCCAAGCTGAAGCCAGTCGGCAAGCTGAAGGACAAGCTCAAGGCCGCGCTCGGGGAAAAGGAATACAAAGCGCTGAAGAAGCAGTGCTGCGATCCGAAGCACCCGCATTGCGGCGGTTGCCCGCTGTTGAAAGCGCTGGCCAAACTGCTGGCTGTGCCGGCGGTTCTGCTAAAATTGGACTCAATCTCTGTTTGATGCTGCTGGAGGACCCAATGAAACGACTTGTTGTCTTGCTCGCTCTGTTATGCCTGGCGCCCGTCGCGGCGTATGCCGCGGTGTCGGAGGATATTCCGTTCGCGGATGATGAATACGTCACCAACTACTTTGGCGTCTCGCTGACGATCTTCATGAGCCAGCCGCTGGAGTATCCGGCAGAGGGTTGGTGGACCGACGCGCTGCCGCAGGAACTGATGTACGACGGCTCCTACGCCGCGGGCGTGATTAACGCGCAGCGCAGCGCCAATGGCATCACTCCGCTGGTGAACGCCACGGATTACTTCATCTCGCCGACCTACGACGAGGAGGTGGACGGCGGCTGGCAGTACACGATTGAGTTCATCGGCCTGCGCCCGAGCGAAATCCAGTTGCTGTTAACCACCTTGGGTGGCGCGCAGAAATATTTTCCGGATGCGACCCTGACCTACATGCCGCTGCTGCGCCGCGGGTTTTCCACCTGGAGCGACGGCGACACCGGCGAGTTGACGGTGGATCTTAACGGCGAGGCATTTACGGTGGAGTTTGGCGAATCGATGGCCTCGATCCGCGAGCGCGCGATCACTCTGCTTGAGGAGATCTACGGCCAGCAGCCGCTGGTCGATATTTCCATGGGGCAATACAGCTACGCCGACGGCTCCGCCGGCGCGGACCTCTCCATTTACGTGGAGCTCCCGGCGGGCTAAAATTAGAGGTTAATGCGTGAATTTTTTGCAGAATACTGGCCGGCGGTTTTCGGCGTGAGCGCCGCCGCCGGCTGCATCGTGCTGGCGATCCTCATGAGCCTGCCGCCCACGGCGGCGGGCACGGCGGGACAACCGCCGGCGGGCCAGCCAGCTGGGTCGGCGGAGGGGGCCGGGGGCCAGCTCAACCTGCCGGTGGACGCCGAGGAGTTTTGGGCCCGTCTACGCGAGCGCCCGCCCGAACTGGTCACTTTGGACTATGAGTGCCCGTGCTGCGGCACGCTACTGCCTGTCCCGGCGGTGAAGCAGGAAACGAAAAACGTGCTGGGCGGCGTGGCGACCGACTTCATGGGGATCCAGCTCAAGGCGCCGGAAACCGCGCTGGGCCGGCCCGACTTCAGTGTGCAGCTGTTCAACGAGCTGGAGATCGCCTGTCCGACAGACGGCGCGACTTTTGAGTATCTCGACTTAAGCAACCTCGCCAACGGGTTGGTGCCCAAAGCGGAGTTCAACCTGCACGGCTGGCAGCTTAGCGCTGACGCGCCGGAACTGGCGGCGATTCCGCAGGAGCAGTGGACCAGTCCGGCGCGGCACTTGGCGCACTACTTCACTATCGTGCGCACGGGTTTCCCGGATTATGAGATCGGCTGGCGCGTGCTGGCCGGGGCGCACGCGGCGAACTTCGCCGTGTGGCACGGCGATGAATACGGCGTGCCTTCGCCGGTGTTTTACGCGCTGGCGGCGCTGCACATGCAGCGCGAGCTGGACAACCCCGCCAGCCGCATGAATGAAGAGGAGCGCGCCAGCACCGCGATCATGGCGGCGGAACTGTACCGCCTGCTCGGGCGCAGCGCGGATGCGCTGGCCTGCTGCGCGCTGGCGGAGGCACTGCCGCTGCAGGACAAGCAGCGCGAAGCCATCGATTTGATTAAACAGCGCGCGGCGGAGGGCGACTTCACCTTGCAGCGCAACACCGTGGTGGAAATCAGTGAGCCGCCGGTGGGCTGGTATCTCGACATGATGCTGCCGGCGATCAACAGCCACATCCAAGAGCACAGGCCGCACTGGAGCAGTTTAAACGATCCGGCGGTCATCGCCCGCCAGGCCTGCGCGCTGCTCAAGCCCGCGGCACAGCCTTAAGGGCGCCGCAGTCAGCCGGCGCGTCGATCGCCAGCCGGCGCGAGCGCGGGCCTTGCCGGGACTGGGTTAGTGGTAAGATTGAACTTTTCCAGGGCATCTCAGGATCATCCTGCAGTAAACCAGTACATAAGGACAACCAGATGAAATTCCTCAAGCAACTAACCGAGACGCCAGGCATTCCGGGGCGCGAAGAACGCGTGCGCGATCTGATTAAAAAGCACACCGCCGGCTGGTGGGACAAGCCGATGGAGGAAGACGCGATTGGCAACCTCATCGGTTACGTCAAAGCGGCCAAGGCCAAACGTGGCTCTAAAGAAAAGAGCGTGATGATCAGTTGCCATCTTGATCAGATCGGATTTTACGTCCGCGCGATTGACGAAAAGGGTTTTCTGCGCATCAATCCCGCCGGCGGCTTCGACGCGCGTAATCTGTTCGCGCGCCGCGTGATCGTGCTAGCCAAGGGCGGCGACCTGCCCGGCGTGCTTAACCCCGCCACCAAGCCGGTGCACATCGCCACGCCGGAAGAGCGCAAGCGCATCCCCGAGCTGAGCGAGTTTGGCGTGGATCTCGGCCTGCCCAAAGAAAAGGTCGTGGAGCTGGTCAAGCCGGGCGATCCGGTGGTGCTGGAGCAGACGACAATCCAGGTCGGCGACATGATCACCGGCCAGTGCATGGACAACCGTATCAGTCCATGGGTGGCGCTCAACGCGATTAGGAAGGCCAAGGGCAAGAACGTCTATGACATTTACTTTGTCGGTTCGAGCCAGGAAGAGGTGGGCTTGCGCGGGGCCACGCTGGCGGCGCAGACCGTGCCGGCCGACATAGGCATCGCCATCGACACCACGCTGGCGGTGGACACGCCGGGCGCGCGCGACGACGAGAGCATCAGCAAACTCGGCGAAGGCGTGGCGCTCAAGGTGATGGACAGCTCGGTGATTAGCACGCGCTCGTTGTTCGATGAGTTTGCAGCGCTGGCGGACAAAAAGAAAATCAAATACCAGTATGAGATTCTCCCCATGGGCGGCACCGACACCGCCGTGCTGCAGCGGTTCGGCCCCGGCCGCCGCGTAATGTGCTTGAGCGTGCCGACTCGATATGTCCATACTGTGGTAGAATCGGTCAGGATGGATGACCTAAACGCCGCCGTCGATCTATTGGCGGCGTGGCTGATGGGCAGCTAGGCGAGCATTGGCCTGCCCTGGAATTGGGCAAGGCGGAAAACGGGATCACTTTCTGGAGGTGGTCCCTTGGGACAGGCGCGACGCCTGCCAACTGGTGTGGAGCTGCGAGGCTTCTATGAAGCCGCGCTCCAGTTTGTGGATCCGTGCTTGCCCCTGGACGCGTCCCTGGAGGAAATCACCGCAGCGGCTAGCCGCCGCCAAGCCGCGCTGGCGCGCCACCCCTTGAATCGCGTCCGCGGTGAGATGCAGGAACTGGCCGAAGCGCTGCTATTTATTGAACGCGCGCACCCGCAGGTGCGCTCCGAGCTAGGCGGGAGTGAGATGAAAGCGCAGCTGGCGGGCGCGGGAGCGGCGCCCGTGAAGCTGCTGTTTGAAACGGATTACAGCGCGGCAGCTCCCAGCGCGGCTGGCTTGATGCCGCGGCAGGACGGCCGGGGGCCGGGCCGGCGGACCCGGCCGCCAGAGACGGCGCCCGCGCCGCGCCCGCGCTTGGGGGATGTGGTGGGCAGCGTCGCGCTCAAGCCTGAGGCGCAGACCCGCCCGGCGGCGATTGAGCTGCCGCACGCTGTCCGCCCTGAACCGGCGCGCCTGCCCGAGGACCTGGCCTGGCCGGCCACCGCCGGATTGCTGCTCACGCTGTGGCAAGCCTGGCTCGCGCTCTACGCCGGCTGGAGCGTAGCGCGCCTGCTGGCCTGGCCCGCGCCGGGCTACGGGCTTGATCTGCCGGCCGGGGCGCTGGTTGGGATCAGCGTGCTGGGGGTGGTGGCGGCGGCGGGCGTGGCGCTGCTCGCGCGGGCCTACCGGGTGGCGGTGCGGCGGCTAGCGCTGCTGGTCCATTTAAGCGCGGCCGCCTGTTGTGTGGACCTGCTCGCCTGGTATCTGGCGGCCAAGCGCTGGCCTGGGTTGATCGCCTATCCGGGATGGGGGCTGGCGATCGCGCTTGGACTGGGCTGGCTGATCGCCTGGGGTGCGGCGGCGCTGCACGATGCGCGCGAGCACTCGCTGGCTAAAGCCAAAGCCCAGCGCCGGTGCTGATTTAAGCCGTCCCCGGTATAATGCCCTCATGTTCTGCCGCTGGGTATCGTTGCCGTTGCTCGCGATCGTGTTGCTGGCCGCGCCGGGATTGGCGCAGGAGCTGGATGAGGCGCCGGCGGGGCTAACCTGCCGGGCGTTTGTGCTGTATGACAGCGCCACCGGGCGCGTGATCGCCAGCCAGCATGCCGACGATGCGCGCCAGATCGCCTCGCTGACCAAGCTGATGACCGCCCTGCTTGTCTGCGAGCGCCTGCGTTTCGACGGGCGCTACCAGCTCAGCGCGGCAGAGCAGAAGGCGTTCCGCACAGATACGCTGCGCGCCCAGCAAATGCTGGAGCTGATGCTGGTCGCCTCGAATAACCGCACCACGCAAGTGGCGGCCCGGCTGATCTCCGGCTCCGAGGCGGAGTTTGTCAAGCTGATGAACCAGCGCGCCCAGGAGCTGGGGCTGGACCGCACGCGCTTCGCCAATGCATCGGGACTGCCCGCCACCGGCCAGGCGAGCAGTGCGAACGATGTGTTGGCGCTGCTGCTGAAGCTGCAGCAGTCTGAAGCGGCGAACTATGCCTTGACCCGGCATAGCGTGGATGCAGGCGGGTTGAAATACACCTCGACATTGATCGAGATGTACCAGTGCCATCCCGGCTTGATCGGCGGCAAGACGGGCTATACCCGCGCGGCGGGCCGCTGCCTGGCGCTGCTCTACGAGTGCGACGGCCGCGAGTACGCGCTGATCACCCTCGGCTCGCCCGGTATCGCCGCGGGCTTTCGCGATGCGGAGCTGCTGCTGCAATACTACGGCTTATACGACGGGGAGCTGCATCAGTGGTAGCGGGCCGCGTGCTGGGCCAGTGGCTGGCCGCCAGTGTGGGTGCAACCCTCCTGCTGTGCGGCTGCCAGCCGATCCGCGCCTACTTGGCCCAGGTTAACCAGCGCAGCTGGACGGAGTACCACGCCTCACGCTGGCAAGCGGTGCTGGCAGCCTGCGCCGGCGGCGCGCCCTACAACGCGCCGGAGCAACCCGCGGCCCCCCGCTGCTGCGCTGCCGTTGAGCAGGCGTATCCAGGCGTTGTCGAAGCGTGGACTGCGACCCAGCGCAGCTTGCAGGAGTCGGCGGCGCAGTGCGCGGTGGAGGAAGAATACCTGGCTCAGTTGCTGGAGGTGGTTGAGCTGCGCGACCGTAAACGCCTGGCCGGGCTGGCGGATCAGCTGCCGCTTTACGAGCAGCGCCTGCAAGACGCGCAAGACCGTCTAGCGGAGTCGCTGCATACGCAGCAGGCCAAGGTGCGGGAGCTCAAGGCGGCCTGGGAGGAGGTCTGGTCCGCCGCGGCGGGCCAGGAGTTGGATTTCGACCTGGCAGCCGGCGTCGAGCGCGCCCGGCGTGACGGCCAGCCGCTTACCCCAGCCCGGGAAACCGAGCTGCGGGAGTATTACCGCCAGCATTATGCGCGGCTGGCGATGGTCTATCTCGATTACATTCCCGACTTTAAACCCCTGCCGGCCGAACAAGCGCCGCCGCCGCCGGGATGCGGCGAGTTGAGCGAAGCGCTCGCCGGGTACGAGCGCGGCTTGCGGTTGCGCTACGACATCAACCAAGCCCTCGACGCCGACCTTTCGCGCTTGATGGAACTGGCAGGCTTCGATCCGGCGGTCCAGCCGTGGCCGGCGCTGACATTCCCGGCCAAAGGCTGGCCGCGCCAGCGCACGGAGTCCGCGCTGGCCCGGCTCAAACTACTCGGGCGCGCGGATGGGCTGCTGGCCGGCTGCCTTGATTTCCAGCAAGCCTGGCTTAGCGAGGCATGGTTGCGCGTCTGGCCGGGTTGCCCGCTGGAAACGAACTTGTTCGCCTATGCCGGGCTGTCCATCCTGCCCGCGGCCCCCCCGGCGCTCGCCAACTGGCAGGACTTGACGTTCCGGAAATAACGCAGGCCATTGCCGCCCGCTTCGGAGTGTTTAGCGGCGCGCATGTTTCCAAATACCGCGCCGGGCTGTACAATTCAGTATTAAGGCAGGCGAACAAACCGCCGCGGTTTTGGTCTAAACGGTTTAGCGCGGGGTAATGCTTACCTGTAGCTGGGGA
Source organism: uncultured Planctomycetales bacterium (assembly GCA_964465955.1). Lineage (GTDB taxonomy): Bacteria > 4484-113 > 4484-113 > 4484-113 > JAFGCY01 > CAYXMN01. The sequence goes on along the minus strand of CAYXMN010000008.1, from coordinate 5,856 downwards.
AGGTCATGGAAGCGATGCATAAACTACGAGTTCACGTGTGGTGGGTGCTGCTGGTTATGCTGGTTGCCGGGCTGGTGATCCTTGACGGATGCAAGGACGAAGCCGCGGAGATGGCAAAGCAGCAGATTTCTTCGCGGCCCGCGAATCGCGAGCGGCAAAAGCGCAATACGCAAGATGCTGACAGCGGAACGGAGACCGCCGACCCGGCGGCGGAGACCGGCGCAGAAGGCACGGGCGAAGAGCCCGCGGCTGAAGCCGAATACACCGGTCCCAAGGTTGACGTGACCATCCTCGAATGCAAGCCGCCCTATCCCGAGTTTGCCGGTAAGGGCCGTTATACCATCAAGATTGAAGTCAGCAGCCAGGAATACTTGGAACGCTGCGTGTGGGACATTCTGTTCTTCGACACGGAAGGCAAGGAAGTGGCTAAGGATCGCCAGGAGCTGAAGATCCCGATGGGCGATCACCCGATGGTACTGAAGTTCTCCAGTCTATTCTGCATGGCCAAGCCCGAAACAATTGAGCTGCGCCAAACCGACCTTAAAGCGACCCAGGCGACCGAAGGTGAAGCTGGCGCCGGTGGCGCCGAAGCGGCCCCGCCGGCTGGCGGCGGGGGCAGTGGCGACGTGGGCGGCCGGAGCGGACCCAGCACGGGCGGCGGCGGCTCAAGCAGCGGTGGCGGCGGCTCGAGCAGCGGTGGCGGTGAGGGCGGCGAGAACAATGAAGACGTAGGACTGGACGACTAAACCTGCGGTCTGACGCGCCGCATCAATCCTGAACGACTGGGAGGCGGGAATCCGCCCTCTAGCAGTCTGTGCGCAGGTGGTGCGAGATCACCGACAAGCTGCCGGCGAAATCCTCATGACGTACCAGCACGTGCTTGGGCACGCGTAAGTGGATTGGCGCGAAGTTCCAGATCGCTTTTATGCCGCTGGCGATCATGCGATCACAAATCTCTTGGGCGGCCCAAACATTGACGGTGAGAATGCCGATCTCGACGTTGAAGATGTCGATGACCTCGGTCAGCCGGTCAATATGCAGCACGCTCGTGCCTGCCACATCTTCGCCGATGACTTCCTCCCGCACATCAAAAGCGCCTACCATATGGAACCCGAATTCAGTGAAGCGGCTGTACATCAGCAGCGCGTGCCCGAGGCGCCCGACGCCGCAAAGCACGGCGCGGTGCACCTGGTCGAGGCCCATCGTGTGGCGGAGCGAGGTAATCGTGGCATCGGCCTCATAACCGCGCTTGGGCTGGCCGGAGATATTGATCGCAGCCATGTCCTTGCGCACCTGGGTATCGCCGACTCGCAAGAACTCGGCGAGCTGGCGTGAACTGATGTGCGTTTGGCCCTGGGACTTCGCCCGGTTGGCCAGCAAGTAATAGTTGTACAGCCGTTCAACTAGCGAACTGGACAGGTCGGTGATCGGCCTTGGTTCCGCTTCCACGGGGGCCGCCTCGAGTATCTCCGGTATAGCTGCTGTTTTCTTTGATCTCACCGCCACGCGTTTCTCCAAGAAGCCATTCACAATGATTTAGCTATTTTACTGTAACCTCTCGCACGTTTTAACGTATATATAAGGCAGGTGGGTGATTCTGCGCAGATAGGGTATAATCTGTGGTTAGTGCTTGTGGCCGCGCAGTTTGGGGCTATTGCTGAAATCATTGGGAAACTAATATTTTACTTGCAACCCGGGCGGGGGTTGGGTAATCTAGGAGTGGTGTACTTGATGCGCAACAAGCGGGCACGCTACGCAGGCGGATTCTCACTCTTCGAGGTCCTAATCGTGCTCGTTGTTGCGGCAATTCTCGCCACGTTTGGCTTCGCTTATCTAATCGGCAGCCGCCCAGCGGCGCTGTTGCACCGGGCCGAGCTCCAGCTTTCCAGCGACTTAGGTTTATCCCGTGATCGAGCTTACAACGAAGAAGTTCCGGTGCGGGTGGTGTTCGATCTGGCCAATGAAACATATTCGACCGAACTGCAAAACCCTGCCACCGGCGACTGGGAGGAGGTTGTCGCGCCTAAGACCTTGCCGGAAGACATCAACCTTACGGATGTGAGTTTCCCGAGCGATACCGTGTACTTCACGCCTCGCGGCACGCTTGTCGTGGGAGGTTCCATCACAATCACGAACTCCAAAAGTGAGAATGCGGTGCTCACCGGTGTTATCCCCACCGGGCGGTTCCCCATCCTAGGAGGTGCACTGCGATGAGGCATAGGCGCATCCGCCCGCGCGGTTTCAGCCTGATGGAGGTGCTGATCGGCATGGTCATCCTAGCCATTGGCCTGGCCAGCGCCTTTACCTTAACGGTAACGACATCGCGCCACACAGCGGCAAACCGCAACCTAGCCGCCGCGGCCAATCTGGCGGAGTACAAGCTTGAAGAGCTGCGCAACGCCAGCGCGCCCGCGCTCGTGTCCGGCGCCGACGCATCAACGTTAAACGCACTGGGCGAGGCGGATGCGGCCGGCATTTTCGCCAGGGCGTGGGTTGTGACGGACGACATGCCGGAAGACGGCCTGCGCACTGTGGTGGTTACGACCACGTGGAACGAACTGGGCGTGACGCGGACCTACACGTTATCGGGGGTGCTGTGATGCGCCGCCGGCTGACTGCCCCGCTTGGCTTCAGTTTGGTTGAGATGTTGATCGTAACCGCCATCGGTGCGATGATCGGCATGAGCATCGTGGCGATCCTGATTAGCCAAATGCAACTGACTACGACGCAAAACCGCAATATCGTCAACCACCAGGACCTGCGTGTGACATTGCAGTTCATGGCTGACGAAATCCAGCTCATGGGCCAAGGCTTCATTGAGCCATATGTGTTCCAGGCCGATACCGGAGCATTCAGCTTCGTCGGCGATCTGGACGGCAACGCAGATCCCGATCTCGTGACCTACACGGTGCTGGATAATGCGTTGCACCGGGTCTACCGCACGTCTACCGACGGCGGGACGACCTGGACCGAACTTGGCGAGGACGACCTGCTGCAGAATGTGGCGACGATGCAGTTCGCCTATTATGGCGTCGGGAATGCCGCGCCTGCGAGCGTCGATGAGATCACCTCTGTGGAAGTTAAGCTGACTTTAGACCCGGCCATGAACGCCACCAGCTTCACGACGGGCAAGGTCAGGCAGCAAACGATGGTCCAGCGGATCACCGTGCGCAACCGGTTATTGGATTAACCGCGCGGCGGCACGCCGTGTTTGGGGGATGCGTGGAGGCATTATGCAGCTGAAACACACAACGGAATGGCTAGTCCGGGAGCGCAATCCCCGGAGCGGTAGCGCGACGGTGATGGCCCTGATGGTCACCTTGCTGCTGATGATCCTCGTGGTCGCCACGATGACTATCAGCATGGCGGACTCCGAGCAGATCCAAGACTACGCCCGCAATAAGAAGTCGTTCCAAGCGGCCGATTCCGGCGTGGCCCACAGCGAGGTGCGCCTGGCGCACGCGCTCTCGAGCTGGTCGATTCCAGCGTCGACCTCGGCTAATGATGTGAATGCTTTCGCCGTGGACGCCGAGAGCGGGGACGTGGAGAACAACCGCGATATTTCGTTGCTGGAAACGACCGCGTTGAATTTGGAGGAAGTGCTGCCGGGCGACCAACCGCGCGGTTCCGACACCACCTTCGGTACTACCGAGTATGAATCCGGCGGGATTTATGTATCCTACGCCGCCGGGATCGACATCACTCCGACCGGCGTGACCTATCCCACCGAGGGCGACATATCGCATAAACACGTCTTCCATTACAACTACGATATCTCCAGCAGCGGTGAGGCCGCTCTGTCGGCGCAACACCATAAGGCCAGCCGCGAGCAACGCGGCAGTTTCGACGTGGAGGTTAAGCGCCCGTCCTTCGCCACTTATGGTTATTTCACCAACAGCATGAAGAACCAGTTTGAAGATCAGCTTGTGTTCTTCGACGGCGAAATCTACGACGGCCCGACGCATGTCAACAGCGCGCCGCCGGAAGGCCGCGCCGGATTCTACGGCCAACCGACCTTCAATGGTCCGTTCACCGCGGTGCAAGACAGCTATGGGGACTCCTGGCTCGGCGGTGACGCAAACCCGATTTTCAATGACAGCGTAAGCTGGGGTGTGGATGAGATTCCCACGCCGGAGAACGGCTGGTCGCAGTTGCGCGCGGCCATCGGCGATTATGGCAATGTCGAAGATCCCAGCCTGCCCAGCAACAGCGAGTTGCGCACCTTGCTCGGGATTTCCGGCGGGACCGACCCCGTCGACGAGGGCGTGTACTTCGCCGCCAACTACAACAACGGTTCCAGCTTGCTCGGCGGCATTTTCGTCAACGGCGACGCACAAAGCATTACGCTGGATGAAAGCGGCAGCAGCCAGGTTATCACCATCACGATGAACCCGGAGGAAGGAGAGTTTGCCACCGGCAGCCCGCGGACTTGGACATTCACCACCACTCCGGGTGGCAACACCTCGGTGGAGCTGGATGGTTCGCCAGTGGGCACCTACAACGATCCGCTCAACGGGGTGGTGCACGTGGAGGGCAAGGTGCTGGCGCTGGGCGGCGACAGCAGCGATTCCTCCGCGGATATTGAAGAGGATATGGGCCTGACGATCAGCGCCACTCAAGAAATTTATATCAATGACCACATCACTTATGAGGATGATCCGCGCACGAATCCCGACGCCAAAAACATTCTGGGGATCTTCTCCTCGACAGGCAATATCTATCTAGCGGACGGTGCGCCCAGCAACCTGAACATCCATGCCACAATGATGGCGGTTGGCGACGACTGCGGCGTCGGGGCGGAGGGCATCATCAATGGGACGGCCTACAATTACAATTACCCCGACAAGGGCAACTGGAATTTGCTTGGCGGATTAATCGAAGACAAGAACCAGACGACCGGCGTGTATTACAGCAACGGCCACGTCACCGGTTACCGGTGGAATTTCGACTACGACGACCGGTTCAACGAGGGGGTCGCCCCGCCGTTTTTCCCATACGTGACGCGTTTTATCATTGAGATGAAGAACAAGCAGGCCCAGTCCTGGGGCCGCAAGTATTACTAGGCGTAACCGAGCAGGAGCCGGGTAGGTGGATAACCAGTATTCGTTTAATTTGAACGATTTAGGCGCGCCAGCCGCACCAGCGGCGGCAGCGCCGCCACCGCCCACCAATCCGGCGGCCCAAGTCACTGCCGCCCCCAAGCGCGCCGTGACCGAAGCGATTCCCTTGGATGGCGTGGAGGACCAGCGTAAATCCACCACCACCGAGACCGGCGTTACCCACACCATTATTGATCTGCTGCGCATCACCTTGGATAAAAAGGCCAGCGACCTGCACCTCGCCGCCGGCGCGCCGCCGCACCTGCGCATTGACGGAGAGCTAGCCCCGCTGCCGCTGCCGCGTTACGTGCCCGGCGACCTCAAGGGCTTGGTCTATTCAATGATGACCGAGCAGCAAATCAAGATTTTCGAAATGAACCGCGAGTTCGACTTTGCTTATTCCGTGAAAAGCCTCGGGCGGTTCCGCGTCAACGTGTTCATGCAACGCGGCAGCGTGGGCTGCGTCGTGCGGTCGGTGCCGACGACGAAAAACTCGATCGAGCAGCTCGGCCTGCCCGCAATCACCAAAGATCTCATCATGCGCCCGCGCGGGATTATTTTTGTGACCGGTCCGACTGGTTCAGGCAAGACCACCTCGCTGGCGGCGATGATCGACTACATCAACGAGCACCGCCACGGGCACATCATCACCATTGAAGACCCCATCGAATTCCTGCACGAGCACAAGAACTGCCTGGTGAACCAGCGCGAGCTGGGGCCGGATACCGAGAGCTTCGCCAAGGCCCTGCGCCATGTG
>CAYXMN010000007.1:21984-30781 GCA_964465955.1 uncultured Planctomycetales bacterium | reverse complement strand
CTGGATGAACGTGTCAGCGTGTCATATCCCGACGGCGTGCAGGCCACCGATGGACTCCCGCGCCTTGCGTGGGGACAGGCCCTTGCCGTGCGCGGGCTCTATCCCCCGCGTGGCGGCGTACATGCCGTCCAGGCCGGCGCCGAGTCCCTTACCCCCGGCGAGTGACAGCGCGCCAAGGTATAGCGCCATGAACAACACATACATGATCACCAAGCCGGTGCACAGCTCCACGGGATAACGCAGAGCCGTTTTGAAATCACGCACCGCCTCAGCACGGGCGATCTTGAGCCAGCGAATAATCATCGCTGTTCCTCCTTCGCCGTCTCACCTTCCGTCAGCTTGAGGAAAATACTCTCCAATGTGGGAGTTTCCTGCTGGAAATCCAGCAGCTCTACCCGCTGCGCTTCGAAGAAGCGCATCAATGGATATACGGCAAACGCGTCGGCCAGCTTAAACCTGGCCAGCACTTGCCCGCTGCGTTCCTCGGGAAGTACATCGAAATCAAAGGCCGCAAGCGCTGGCAAAATCTTCTCCCAGGCTGCGGTGGCAACGCGAATGAGGTAATCCTGGCGCTTGAAATGATCCACTAGGCTCGCCACCGGCGCGCAGGCGGCAAGTTTGCCTTCGCGCATGATCCCCACGCGCTGGCAGAGCGCTTGGGCTATCTCCATCTGATGGGTCGTCACCACGATCGTGATGCCATGATTGTGGCAGAGCTGGCGCAAGAGGCGTTGAATAGCCTGGCTGCTGGCCACATCAAGTCCCAGCGTCGGCTCATCCAACAATAACAACTCGGGCTCGCCGAGGAATGCCAGCACAACCGCCAGTTTCTGCTGCATGCCGCGTGAGAGCGTTTGCGCCGGGCTGTGCTTTCGCTCATATAGTCCGAACAGCTTGAGCAGCTCATCTGCTTGCGGGCGGAGACGCGAAAGCGGCACGCCTTTGAGTTCCCCGAAGTAATGAATGTTCTCCCAAGCGCTCAGCCGCCAGTATAAATTGCGGCTGCCTTCCAGCACCGCTCCGATGCGCGGGCGGCGGCTCGTGGCCGGGAAGGTGATGCTGCCGGTATCCGGCATTATCAGACCGGCGATCATCTTGATCGTCGTGGTCTTCCCGGCGCCGTTTGGCCCGAGCAGGCCAAAAATCTCGCCGCGCCGGATCTCGAAATCCACACCTGCGACCGCCTGCACGGCCCTGCGCGACCACGGCAACAGCCCCCGGTAAGATTTACGAATTCCGCTGATCGCAACTGCTGTCTCCACCGCATGATTATCGCATTTAACCGGTTTCCGGGTCATGCCGAACGCGCTTTAAATACAGAATCTGGCTGGGAGGGAAGCGCTATTTGCATCGATTGAATTTGGCCGCTGGATTAAATCTTGGTTATCAACAACTTATCAGCGTGGATAGAATGTTGTTGGAATGTGCATAATGTGTTACTATGTCGCTGAACCCCCGGGGCAAATGTGGGGTGAAGGCGGACCTTCTATGCACACGCTTTCCCCTTTGTTCCGGCCTAAGTTGATAACACCCGCTCTAGGCGGAATAACGAGGGGCAAAGCTCCACCCGTAGGGTGGGGCTTTTTATTTTTCTGTGGATAGACTTGGAAGTAGATCCGCAAGTTGTCCACGAACCTACCCATCTCCATCAAGCAGGTATATTAAGGCGAGGTCTATGTTGTTTCACCTTCAGCGCAGCCGTGAAATCCGGTTAGCTTCTGTAACGAGCAATCCCAAGGCCGTCGCGCACCGGACTGATAAGATAGTCCCAACGCTTGCTCTCGTGCAGTGTTTTATTTAGCCGCTGAACCCCCAGCGTCGCCTCGTTACCTGGCGGATTTTCCAGCACGCGCCCTTCACGCAGCATGTTGTCCACCAGCAGCAGCCCGCCCGGCCGTAGTTTCGATTCAATCACCGGCAGGGCGTCGGGATAGGCCTCTTTATCGATATCCATGAAAATCACGTCGTGTCCCGGCTCGCTGGCTTCGAGGGCCAAAATGCTCTCGCTCACTTCAAAGTCGCAATAGACCGCCAACCCCGCGCGATCGAGCCAGCGCTTCGCTTCATCACTTAAGTCTTGATCCCAAACCGTATGCTTCACGCAGCCGCGGCCCTGATCCGCTAAGGCCTTGGCAAAATACCAGGTGCTGTACCCAAATCCGCTGCCCATCTCGAAGACTCGCTGCGCATCGATCATCCGCGTGAACAGGTAGAGCCATGGCCCGACCAGCGGGCCGATGATGGGGAAGCGATTGCGCTTACCGCGTTCCTCCATCTCGCGCAGCAGGGGATCAGCGAAACGCGTGTGCGCTTCAATGTAGCTGAACAGCTCTGCAGAGATGCTTTCCATGGCGGTTAGTATAACCTCCTACCCGATAGGTTCTAACCGTAGTCTTGCAGCCGTTGGATATCACGCCAAAGAATAGAAAGGAACCATCCTGAAAGAGCGAGTTGAATAATGCCAGAAAAGATATTGCTACCGCCTTCAATCGCCGATGCCACGGGGGCGAACATGCCTATAAGAACAAAGAGCAATGAAAGCGCCGTGCAACCGCCACACGTCCACTTGATCCAGGTTTGATCGCTGAATAGCACAAACCAGGAAAGCGCCAGGCCGAGAAACTGGGCGATTACCACTATCACGACAATGCCAGGGATGACGCCGGGCGGGACGTCCAGCTCTGCCAATTCACGCATGCCTGCCGCACTCGAAGCGAATCCTGCGCCGATGATCAGCATTACAGCTAGAAACAGGTTGGAAGCGACCTGCAGACCGAAGTAGATCTTCTTTTCGATATCGAGTGAACCAGTATTTGGAGGAGGAGCAGATTCGTAAGGTGAGCCATAGATATTATTCTGCCCGTAAAACGTCGAACCCGGCGGCGGGGGCGGTGGTGCGGCGGGCGTGCCTTGATACTGCCCCGGCAAGGAGTAGTTGCCGCCGCCATGCGAGCTGGGGAAAGCCGTGCCTCCACCCCACTGTTCCCGCCGGAAACCAGGCCCGGTACCGCGCTGTTCCTGGGGTTTAACCACCGGCTCGATATAGCCGCAGCTTTCGCATTCAAACTCGCCGAGGCGGAAAGACATCGCAGCCCCGCACTGCGGGCATGGAGGTTCCTGCTGTTGGGACGGCATCACATTCCCCTAGATCAATGTGTCCAGTACAATCCTGTTCGAGTAAATATAGCATCCACCTGACTTCAAATGAACAGCCATGCCGTTTGTGGTGATCAAATCATGCTCGCCGCTTACTTGACTTGCATCTGCTGGATGTCCCTGAACATCAGGCTGGGAAATCTTCAACGCCAATTGCTCGGCGTCCCCCAAAAGCAGCCACTGCCGGAGATTTCTGCTTCGCCGCGCCGGTCGCGCACGAGAATCCAAAACAGCCAACCGTCGAGGAATACCTGCGGGATCAAGTACCAGGCTTCGCCAAGCATCTTGGAATAAACGGCTACGACGACGGTTCCGGTGAACACGAGCACCTGGATCACGAGTAGCACCAGACAAGCCTGGCGCGCCAGGTCCCATTGGTAATACAGCGGCACAGAAATAATTAAGGTGTACAGCAGGGCGAGGAACACCGAACCCGCCAAGCGCGAGACCATGTCGCCGGCGTTACCGTTGATCAGGGCATGCGTGACTAGTACTCCAAGCGTTACAAAGAGAAACACCGCCATGTAGGTGTGCTTCTCAGCATTGAGGGCCTGGCTCATCGCGTAGCGCTGGTTAAGTTCATCCTCGTCCCGCCATTCCGGCTCCTCGCGGAAGATCGGCGGCGGAGGCTCGGCGGCCGGCGGCGCGGAGGGCGTGCCGTCAGGCGAGATCAACTTGCGGCGGTTGATGCCGTCGCCCCGCGGCTGGAAACCGCCGGGATGTTCAATGAATGGATTTAGCGCGCGCTCGTCCAGCTCCTCCTTGGTCGGCCCCGGCAGCTCGATGTGCCCGCAATCCTGGCATTCGAACTGGCCGAGACGGAACACCATCACGCCACTACACTTCGGGCACGGCTTGTCGTCCATGTAGTTCCCCCTCGATCCAATGTCCACTAAACTCAGCACACAGTATACAGCCATGCACCCCGTGCTAGACTAGGCGCGGAGGGGGGCGCAAACCACCTGCCGCCGGGATGGCGCGATAGGAGCACGCAATGACGCAAATTCAGGACAAGCCGTTGGTCATCGCCGGGCGCGAGTTTAAGAGCCGCTTGATCATGGGCTCGGGCAAGTTCCCCTCGGGCGAAGTGATGGCCGCCGCGTGGGCCGCTGGCGGCACCGAGATGGTGACGGTGGCCATCCGCCGCATCGACATCTCGGCGGAGCGCAAGGAGAAAAACTTCATCGACTACCTCGACCCGGCGAAGCACCAGCTTTTGCCCAACAGCGCGGGCTGCTTCACCGCTGAGGAGACGGTGCGCACGGCGCGGCTAGCGCGCGAGGCCTGTGGTACGAACTGGTTCAAGGTGGAGGTCATCGGCGACCAGAAAACGCTGCTGCCCGACGTGCACGGCACCATCGAGGCGGTCAAGCTGCTGAAGGCCGAGGGCTTCGTCTGCCTGTGCTACATCCCGCAGGACGTGGTCGCGGCGCAAAAGCTGTACGATCTGGGCGCCGACGCGATCATGCCGCTGGGCAGCCCCATCGGCTCGGGCCAGGGCATCCCGGACTTCAAGGGCCTGCAGTTCATCCTCGAAGCGCTGTCGGGCAAGGTGCCCATCGTGGTGGACGCCGGGCTCGGCGCGCCGAGCGACGCCGCGCTGGCGATGGAACTGGGCGCGGACGCGTGCCTGATCAACACGGCGATCGCCCTAGCAGAGGACCCTGTGCTGATGGCGCGCGCGATGGCCCAGGGCGTGAAGGCGGGGCGCATGGCACACCTCGCCGGGCGCATCCCGGTGAAGGCCTACGCCTCAGCGAGCAGCCCGCTGAGCGGAATGGTGGGGAGGTAACCATAGTAAATTCCAACTAGGCGCCGTCCTGGGCAGGATGTGCTGGACGCCCCTTGCCTTGCCTGCCCGGCTACGGGAACCCATCGCGCGCGTACTGAGTCTGATCCCAGGAATGGCGCGGTGCTTTTGAGTATTCTTCTCAAGGTTGGGCTATAATGTCAGGCGGCGCAATGGCAACTTATACATATAGTTTCACTGGCGACTTCGAGTTCGAAGCTAAGATGCCCGAGGAGCTCTTAGTCAAGGCCATGCATTCCACGCGCCCGCTGTTCATCACCGACGACTTCCTGGCCCGCATCGCGCAGACCACGCCTGACAAGGTGGTGCGCGAGCTGGTGACGGACCTGCACCGCGACAGCTCGCCTGATGACGCCGACGATGTGCTGCGCTGGTTCTACCTGTTCATGGACTTCGAGCAAGACTTCCCGCGCCTGCTCGCCATGCAGCAGCTCAAGGAAGAAACCGCCGGGGAGAATTAGCCGCACGACGGTCTCCTTTTTAAACTAGTTTTCTCCGGCTGATGTGTGCTAGTCCTTGGTGTACACGTAAAACAACCAGTCGGCAATCACCCCGCTCCAGCCATACACGCGGATATACAGAACTCCATCAAACGTGGGTGTGATGTAAGAACGTTCCCCAGTCGCCGGATCCGTGCGGTCATGCGTAAAGCAGTAGGCATTGACGGCAGGGCTAAGCTGGGCGAAGTAGCGTTCCTCATCCGGGGCTAGCACTTTGATAAACATATCGCCAGGCGAGAAATCACGCGCATCAAGGCGCGGCCACTCGCCCGTAAGCGGATTGCGGTACTCGTCAATCCGGCGGGGGTCAAGCTGGTGCGGGCTATAGCTCATCTCCAGCACTTCTGGCGTAAGCTGCGACGGAATGTAGCCATGCTCGGTGTAGAACCGATGGACATAGAATACCACATGCTCCTTCCAAGCGCCTAAGCCATATTCATCGTAGGGCGAAGTCTCAGTGCCCCACAACATATACCATTCCAGATCAGTCAACGATTCGAGAGGCTGGTATGCGCAGCTAAGCTGGATGTCGCCGTAGTTCCACTCGTCACCCAATAGGTACTCAACTTTGTTTTCGTACGCCATTTGAAGCACCGGCTCGTTGCGCCGTTGCTGACCGTCCGCCGGATGGGAAGCTAGACAATTACCTGCCAGCAAAACAATCAGACAGACGCTCGTTAATGTGATTACGGATAGCTTCCGCGTAAACATGATTCCCTCCGATTCTAGGTAACTGGATTGACTCTAGTTAATGGCCGGGGTTGCAGTAATAGGTGGTAAAAATCATACCATCGTAGTAATAAACACCACCTCCGCAACATTCAGGATTACAATATTCTGCATATTGAATCGGGATAGATACCTTCAATGAACATGTACCGTCACATTCATAGTCGTCTTCTATCGGAATAGGCACACAAGCGTCCAAATGTTTCCACATTGGGCTACACCAGCATGGAAAGTTGCATGCTCCTAGATCAGTGGTCACAGTGTAAAATGCGAAGTGGTTGCATCGTCTAGCATGCGCCGGAATGGAAACTGCGACCACACACAGTATAATGAAAATGACCATGGATAATCTAAACATTTGATCCGTACTTGCCCGCCGAGTTGTCAAGCTTTTCATCTGGTTTTCGGACATGCGCCTGCTCGCCATGCAGCAGCTCAAAGAAGAAACCGCCGGGGAGAATTAGCGGAATTACTCCTCATGCTCAACTTCTTGTGATCACTTATTCGGTTTCAGGCTGACCATTCTATAGAACTTGTGTCCATTCCGTTTAACCTGTATAATCGCCATCCGATTATTTCGGCGAGGAGTTAGGCGGGGGTAACCGCGGCGGATCCCGATTCGCGGCGGGATAGTAATCTCAACAGGGGCAATCCTTGTATATGCGCATTTTCACATGCACGCTGCTCGCCGCAGTCACCGTCCTTGGCGCGAGTGTTATTGCATCGCCTGCCGCGTGGGCAGGCTGAAGCTCGTCCGGCCCGGGGTCACCGGGCACCTGCAGTATCGACAACGGCATGCTCCAGCTCAAACGCGCGCCGGTGCCTGAACCCGCGCCTGAGCCGCCCCAGCCGGTGGTGCTCGCCGCGGCGGAGGGCTTTGAGCTGCGCCTGCTGGATCAAGAATTCGCGGGCAAGGGCCAGGCTAGCTACAACCTGACAATCGCGGATGCGCCCTCCGGCGGGGTTGAAGTTAGCGTTCATGTAGACAGCACCGCGCTCACCGCATGCGAGCTGGAGCTGTCCTACCCCCGCGGGTACGCGGCCCAAGGCGGGCAGCCGCTGCCCTGGCCGGAGGACGGCGGGCAACTTGTTTACAACGTGAATCTGAACGATCCCGACCGCCTGACCTACACAGCCCGCCTGTGCGATGAGGCCGCGCAGCGCGGCAGCAGCGGCGAATTCACCGTCTTGCGCCTGGTATTCGCGGCAGCCATGCCTGCGCCGGTAGCTCAGTCGGGTCCCACTCCAGTTCCAGCGCCGGCGACGGTGGCGCAGCTCAATCCGGCCCCGGCCCAGCCTATGGCGGTCCCCGCGGCAACCCAAGCGGCGCTCCCAAACGGCAACGCCGGGCAGTGGGTCGTGAGCTATTACCTGCCCTTGCCCCCGCTGAATGGGCCGTACTCCGTCTATGGAGACGCGAGCTGGCAGCGGGCCGCGGATGAGGTGTTCGCGCTGGCGAACGAGGCGCGTGCGAAAAAAGGCCAGCCGGCGCTGGTGCGCGATGCGCATCTTGACGCGGTGGCGCAGGCCCATGCCGTGGACATGGCGCACGCGAACTACTTTGAGCACAAGAATCTGTTGGGGATGGAAGTGTTTGAGCGGCTCAACGCCGCGGGAGCGCCGTCCTGGTGGTCCGCCGGCGAGAACATCGCGGCCGGCCAGCGCTCGCCGGCTGAGGTGCATGAAAGCTGGATGGATAGCAGCGGGCACAAGGTCAACATCCGCGGCGAAAACTTCCAGCGCATGGGGGTCGGCGTGTATTACGACGCGAACTCAACCTACGGTTGGTATTGGGTGCAGGTGTTCGCCAGCTACAACGAATCCGGCTCTGGCAGCACCTGGATAGAACCTGGAGTTCTGTAAGAAAGCACAATGGTGGATTGCAGAACCCACCATTGAAAACACGGACGAAATTCGTAGGTCTACTCAGTCAAATCAGCTGAGTAGTAAAATCCGTTATGTAACACCCCACTATACCCATACATCCGTACATATAATACTCCGTTATTCACAGGCCTCATCCGCACACATTCTCCTGTGCTTGGGTTATAGGTTTCATACGTATTACAGTACGCGTTTATGTCCGAATCAATCTGCGAATAATATTCTTCTTCATCCGGACTAAGAACTTTGATAAACAGGTCACCTGGTGAATGTTCCTTAGCGTTTAAACGCGGCCATTCACCAGTGAGAGGATTACGGTAAACATCCAATATTTTTGGCTCAACTTGCTGTGGACCGTAGCTCATCATTAGAATCTCGGGGGTCAGCTGTTCAGGGATATAGCCATGTTCAGTATAAAACCGATGCACGTAGGAAGAAACCAGCAAATGCCACCTGTCCATGCCTAGTTCGCTGTAAGGAGAGGCATAAGCACCATACACCATATACCATTCCATATCCGCAAGTGTGGCAGTGGGCTGGAGCGGTATGGTCAACACGACATCGTTGTAGTCCCATTTTGATGATACCTGCTGATGATATAATTGGTCGTACATCATATAGTACTGCTTGTCCTTTTTCACCTTTTGTCCGTCTGCAGGATGTGCAGCAACGCTGACTCCAACAAGTAACAATGAAATCACTAAACCAACAACACAGA
>CAYXMN010000007.1:21633-21944 GCA_964465955.1 uncultured Planctomycetales bacterium | reverse complement strand
TCTCCTAAAGCTAGGTGCTCGGATAATTTACTCTTCTGTCCCACTGTTACAATAGAGACAGGAAACTGACCCAAACCACTCTTTTCTGACTGTCCGAACACAACAATCTGGATTGCAGTAAATCAACCTATATGGACTGATGGTCACTTCCATTGAACATGTACCTCCACATTCATAATCGTCTTGGACAATCGTTGGCCAAAAAACCCAGGCACGCATCCACATTGGATTAGAATGACATGGTAAAGTACATTCTCCTAAGTCCTCAATAAAACTTGTTTCCTCGAAATGGTCGCACTTCTCTGCATATA
>CAYXMN010000007.1:4150-21602 GCA_964465955.1 uncultured Planctomycetales bacterium | reverse complement strand
TGACATAATTGTCCCCCCCCCCCCCCCGGAGAGTCAAGAGGTAGCCGCTTTTTTTATACGAGGAAAGGTCACTTAATGTCTATTTGTAGTAGACCAGCTGAATAGAACGTGTGCCAGCCGGCAGCCTAATCCCGCGCCTTCTCAACGATCTCGTACAGCTCGAGGATGTCGCCTTCCTGGATGTTCGAGTCGTTGATGAACAAACCGCACTCGTATCCGCTGGCCACCTCGCGCACATCGTCCTTGAAACGCTTCAGGCTGGAGAGCGTCTGTTCCTCCAGCACGCGTTCCTTGCCGCGCACCAAGTGGTACTTGGCGTTACGCTTGACGATGCCGTCCAGCACGTATCCGCCGGCCACCGTGCCGCTCTTGTCTTGCTTGAAGATCGCGCGGACTTCGAGCCGGCCCATCGCCTTCGTTTCGTACACCGGCTCCAGCAGGCCCTTCATCGCCGACTCGATGTCTTCCGTAACCTTGTAGATGATGTCGTACAGGCGTACATCCACGTGCTCCTGCTCGGCCAAGCGTTTGGCCGTCGGCGCGCACGGCACGGAGAAGCCGATGATTACCGCATTGGACGCGGCGGCCAGGTTGACATCCGATTCGTTAATCTGGCCCACGCCCGCGCTGACCACATGGCACTTCGCGCCTGCAACCTCAATCTTCTTGAGGGAGTCTTCCAACGCCTCGGCGCTGCCGCCGACGTCCGCCTTGATAATGACGTTAAGGTCCTTGACCTCGCCTTCTTGCTGTTTCTGGTAGAACGCTTCAAGGCTCATGCGGCTGGACGCGCCGCCCTGCGCCGTAGCTTTCGCCCGCAGCCTGTCGATGCGCTGATCGGCAATCGCCTGGACCTGCTTTTTATTCATGAAGCCGTATACTTTTTCCCCGTTCTCTGGGGGTTCGGAGAACCCAATGATCTGCACCGGTACACTCGGCGTCGCCTTCTGTACTTCCTCGCCGCGCTCGTTCTCCATCCGGCGGATGCGCCCGATGTGCGTTCCGGAGAGGAGGAACTGGCCCTTGGCCAGTGTGCCTTGTTGCACCAGCACAGTGGCCACCACGCCAATCCCGGTGTCCACCTTGCTTTCGATGACCACGCCGGACGGCGGCGCGCTGGGATCCGCCTTCGGATCCACGAGCTCCGCGGTCAGCAGGATCATCTCCAGCAGTTCGTCGAGGCCTTCCTTTTTCAGCGCGCTGACATTGCAGAACACGGTATCGCCGCCCCATTCTTCCGGGACGAGACCGCGCTCGGATAGCTGGTTCTTGACGCGATCCGGGTT
Source organism: uncultured Planctomycetales bacterium (assembly GCA_964465955.1). Classification (GTDB taxonomy): domain Bacteria; phylum 4484-113; class 4484-113; order 4484-113; family JAFGCY01; genus CAYXMN01. The sequence continues at coordinate 20,316 of CAYXMN010000007.1, read as the reverse complement.
GGCTTCTGCTTTATCGATTTTATTGACGGCCACGATGATTGGCACTTCCGCCGCCTTGGCGTGATCGATCGCTTCAACCGTCTGGGGCATCACACCGTCGTCCGCGGCCACAACCAGAATCACGATATCAGTCACCTGCGAGCCGCGCGCACGCATCGCGGTAAACGCTTCGTGGCCCGGTGTGTCGATAAAGGCAATGTGCTTGCCCTTTTTCTCGACCATGTAAGCGCCGATGTGCTGGGTAATTCCGCCTGCCTCGCCTTCCACCACGTGGCTCTGGCGGATAGCGTCGAGCAGCTTGGTTTTGCCGTGATCGACGTGGCCCATCACGGTCACAACCGGCGGGCGCTGCAGCATATCCTCGGCCGCAATGTTCTCGAAGACTTCCAGCTCATGCTCCGGCTCGCGATCAAGCGACACGGTGTTCTGAATGCCGAAGTTCTCGGCGATGAGCTGGATCTCCTCAATGCTTGCGACATAGTTAATGTTGGCTAGCACGTCGAGGTCGCGCATCAGGAACCGCACGATTTCGGCCACCTTGGTGCCGGTAGCCTTAGCGATATCGCGGATGCTCATCTCGCCTGCAATCTTCAAATGCGGGACGACCGCCTGCGCCTGTTCAATTTTCTGCCCGCTGACTTTAAACACCCGCTTGCGGCTGCGTACCCGGACATCGTCATCTCCGGCCGCTGAAATCTCTTTGATCTTGCGGCGATGCCCGGCGAAATCGCCTTCGGTCGTCGTGCCCGCTTTGCGCTTATCGCGTCCCTTAATGGCAACGCTTTTCTTTTTTACTCCGCCAGGAGCCGCGGCCGCCCCCGTCTCACGCGCCACCTTGAGCCGGTTGACTTCCTCCGGATCAGGCATCGAAATGATTTTCGGCCCGCGAGAGAGATCAGGCCGGGTGTTTTCCCTCGGTTTCCGTTCCGAAGCCGGTTGCGGCCGGCGATGCTCGGCTGGTTTGGCCTGGGTCGCGGCCGCTGCACCGCCGGTAGCGCTCGCTTGCGCAGGTTTAGCTTCCGGGATGATCTGGCGCCGCTTACTCTTGACCTCTTCCGGCGGCGGAGTAGCTTCCTTCTCTTCCGGCGTCGGGACAGCGGGCACAGCTTGCTTGCGTGTTCCAAAGAAGTCTTTACGCGCTTCCTTGCGTTTCGGTTCCGCCGATAAATCGAGCTTGGCCGGTTCCTCATCGGCGATACGCCGCCGCGCGGTCCGCGGTTTGGGCTTGACATCCGCCGGCGGCGCTTCCGGCTTGCCGGATTTCAACCCATGCAGCCGGGCGATAACTTCGTCCTCAACCTTGCTCATCACGCCAAAGCCTTCCGCTTCTACGTCAACGCCAACTTGGCGCAGCAATTCGAGTACTTCGGTGGTGTTTTTTGCACCAAGCTCTTTGACTAAACTAATTACGGACTTTGGCATGAACTTCCCGGTTAAAACTCTCGCGGACCCACACCTAAAGCAGCGCGCAGGCGCCGGGCGGCATGCCCGAACGCAAATCGCAGGCGCTCCCACTGGCGTGGTTCCAAGCGAACAATAATCTTATCATATTTGGAGCCTTTAAAAACGATTTCATCACGCTGTGCCAATCGGTCAAAACAGCCGAGCTTGGGGCACAGGTAAACCGAACGGCCAGGACGGCGCTGGACGCGATGCTCCACCAGCGCGACGCCGTCAGGCGTCAACTGCATCCGCACCAATTCATCCTGGGCGATTCGTTCGCGGCAGCCGATGCACATCCGCACTGGCCGCCGGCCAGGAGCTAGGTGGGTGTAGGAGCTGGTCTTAGACGGGCGGGCGAAGGCTACGCCTCCTCCTCGGACTCTTTATAACTGCGTCCGGTCAGCGGCGGCTCATCGACGTAGGTGTCATCCTCGCCTTCCTCGGTTTGGTCGTCATCCAGCGGCAAATCTTCATCTTCGTCATCTACTTCAAACGCGTAGCCCTGTTCCTGTTCCATCTCGGTGACGCTCTTGACATCAAGCTTGTAACGTGTGAGCTTGCTCGCCAGCTTGACATTGCGCCAACCCTTGCCGATGGCGAGGCTGATCTGGTCATCGGGCACGATCACCAACGCGCGGCGCTGGCCCTCAAAGATCTCGACGCTCATCACCTTTGCCGGGCTCAAGGCTTCTGCGATGAATTCGAATGGATCATCCTTATACAGCACGAGATCGATCTTCTCGTCATTTACCTCGTGGCTAATCGCCGTGATCCGGATGCCGCGGCTGCCGATGCAACTGCCCACTGGATCCAGCTCGGGCAGGTTGGTGCGCACCGCGACCTTGGCGCGGTGGCCAGGATCGCGCGCGATGGAGACAATCTCAATGTTGCCTTCGCGCACTTCCGGGATTTCATTCTTCATCAGTTCGCGTAGCAGGTCGGGATGCGTGCGCGAGAAGCGCAGCATCGGCGCTTTGCGTACGTTGCGCACTTCGATCAACAGCGCTTTAAGCCGTTGGCCCGGCTGGGGCCGCTCGCGAGGTATTTGATCCTCGTAAGGGATGATGCCTTCGATTTTATCCGGTGTTTCAACATAGAGATCACCGCGCTCCGTATACAGCACGGTGCAGTTGATGAGCTCATAGAGCCTGCTGCCGTAAAGGTCGACCACCTTATCGCGCTCGGCATCGCGGATCAGCGACTTCACCCGCTGTTTAAACGTGTGAATCGCCAGGTTGCCCAGCGATGAGATGTCCGCCGGCAAATCGATGGTGTCGCCTAGCTCCGCTTCAGCATTGAATTCACGCGCGCGCTCCAGCCCAATCTCCACTTTTGGATCTTGGACCGCTTCCACCACGCGTTTTACTAGGAAAGCTTCAATGATCCCGCTTTGCAGGTTGATCTCGACTTCCAGGTTCACACCAGTGCCGTTAGTTTTCTCCCACGCCGCCTGCACCCCTTCCACCAAGGCTTCCAGAATGCGCTCGCGGGAGACGCCCCGGGTGGCCTCGATTTCCTGCAACGCAGCAGTAAACTTCGCATCAAGCTTCATCTTAGATCTCCAATACAGGAACAAGATTCACCCGATCCAGGCTGGCCCGCGGCACTTGCAGCACCCGCACCAACTCCGGGCCGGAAGCTCCGCCCTTGTGTTCCTGCGCCAGTTGTCCTGGTTCCAGTTCGATTACCAGAACCTCGTCAGTAAAACTCCGCAGCGCGCCGGTAATACTCTCCGGCTTGCTGCCGTTGAAATACCTGACCTTGATCAGGCTACCTAAATAGCGTTCATAGTCGCGTTCGCGCTTGAGCACCCGGTCCACACCGCCGCTGGAAACCTCCAGGCTGCACTGGTCGTTGTAAACGCCTTTCAGTTCGAGGAACAACACAACCTGCTTGGCCACCGCGCCGCAATCGTCAATAGTCACTGGTTCCTGATCCACTCGTTCGATAAACAAGCGGAAGGTGCGCCCCAAACCGCGCATTCCCGCGGTCTTTAAATCGACCACGAAAAATCCGAAGTCGTAAAGGAAACCATCCAGTTCCTCTTCCAGCTGTAATAAATCAACGTACATTGCACAAAAAAGGGCTATCGCCCTATGAACGCGCCAAATCGCAGCTCGGTTGGAGCCGCGTTAACCTTGTGATCTTAACATAAATGATGCAACTTGCATATGTACATTGAACAGCCGCGCTGGTGGACTTTCCCGCCGCCCGCTAGAATATTCGCGGCGGAGATCACGTCTGGGGCTGTGAGTGAGGCTGATACGCATCATCGACCGGTATGTTTTTATGGAAGCATTGGGGCTGTACGTCCTCGGCTTCACCGGTTTCCTCGCATTCTTGCTGATTAACAAGCTGTTCCTCGAGGCCGACCGCATTCTAGACCCTAATGTTCCCGGCTTAGCGATTGTGAAAATCGTGCTGCTGGAAGCGCCGAACTTCGCCAACTGGAGCTTCCCCGTCGCCATTCTATTCTCGACCCTCATGAGCATGGGGCGCTTGGCCAAAGATAACGAGCTTACTGCGTTTTTCACCAACGGCCTCAGCCTCTACCGCCTCTTCATCCCGTTCCTGCTGCTTTCGAGCTTCAGTGTGCTCAGTGCCTATTTTGTCCAGGAATATTTGGTGACAAAAGCCGCGACCAAGCAAGAGGAGATCCTCAACAACAATCCGATCCTGCGCGAGGACAACGCCGAACCCGATCCGTTCATCACGCGCCTCGACAATGGCGAATTCATCGCGGCGAAGTTCTTCGACAAGCAACAGGGCCGCCTGGGGCACGTGGTATATGACAACTGGATGCGCGAGCAAGGCAACGAGCTGTACGTGTCCGCCTACGGCGCGGTGGAAGGTGATTTCCTGCAAATGGGCATGCGCCAGGATAATCCCGCTTACGTTTATGATCAGATGACCCCTGACGGGCTGTATACCGGGCGCACGGATGAGACCGCGACGCAAGTCAATCTGCAAGTAGATCTGAAGACGCAGCTCACCCAGATGAAAACACCGCAGGAGTTGACGCAAACCGAGCTGGCGGAGCAATCGAAGTTGAAGAAAAAACGCGGTGCAAACCCAGCGGAGGATTTGACAGACTTCCATTTAAAGTTCTCCAGCCCGTTCGCATCCCTGGCGTTTGCTTTGGTGGCCATGCCGCTGAGCTTACGCGCGCCGCGCGACGAACGCTTGATCGGACTGGTCTTTAGCTTCCTGCTGGTGCTGTTCTATTACACCGTCTTCTTCATTAGCAAGCTGATGGGGTACAACGGCGTCCTCCCGCCCTGGCTGGCGGCGTGGATGATGAACATCATTTTCGCGTTCATCTCGCTGGGCATCTTCGCCACGAGCCGTAAATAATGAGGTGGCCCTGGAACAAGCGTCATCGCCGCGAGGACGAGCTTAAGCGCCAGCTCATTGCCAATGCCTACGGGCAAATAAACACTCCGGACAACGCTCCGCCTGGCGCCGCTGATCTGGCTGCTGGGACACCCCCGCGTTCAGCAGCGACGGAACCGGCCCCGGTGGCCGGACCCAGCCCGGAGCCTAACACCTTGTTGGATACTGGGCCGCCCGCCGCGGCCAAGCCGCCAGACAACCGGGCAGCCGGTATCGCTCAAGCTTCATCCGTAGGCGAGCCTGAATCCGGCGGGATGCAGGCTGCGGCTGCTTCTCCGCCCGCTCCTGCTGCACCGTCAGCGAGTTCGAGCGCGAGCCCTGGAAACGGCTATCGGAAGAACGGCAATGGAAACGGCAACGGCTTTAGCGTGGACGGCAGGAATCTGACGCTGTACTTCGCAAAGCGCAGCACCCGCGCGATTGGCCTGGGCGGCCGGCCGCGACCGCGCAGTTACCATCAGCAACGGGAAGTGACTCACATTGGGCGCGACCTGACCCAGCACATCAGCCGCCGGGGCCGCCGGCTCAATTTGATCAGCCCGGAGGTGCAACAACCCGGCATCGCAGCCAATATCTGGGGCACCATTGTCTATTTGTTGAGATGGCTGTTCATCATCAAGCCGAAGGTCCTAATTATCGAACGCTACATTTGGGCCGAATGCTGGGGCAACTTCCTGCTCGGTTCCTTGGGCTTCACGTTTTTCATGATCATCACCACGATTTTCGCCTTGGGTGAAAAGATCTTCCAGAAAAACATTCCGCCCTTCACCATCATGAAAGTGTTGCTGCTGTCTGCGCCCAACTTCCTCGTCCTGGCCATCCCGGTCGCCGTCGTGTTTTCGTCGTTGATGGCGATGAACCGCCTCAACCGCGACAACGAGCTGAGCGCTTTCAACACAACGGGCATCAGCCTTTACCGCGTCGTCGTGCCGTTCTTAAGCCTCGGCGTCTTCGCCGGGCTGCTGACGTGGGTCATCTATGAGCATGTCGTGCCACCCAATACCCAGGAACAAAGGGATGTGCTGAAGGTGTTCTGGGAAGCGCAGGTGGTGGACTTCATCAAGCCGGGCATCATCATTAAAGCGCCGGAGAAAAAGTATTTCTACGTTGAGGAAATCCGCAAGGAGACAGTCGACAGCGAAAACGGGCCCTACCAGCGCAGCGTCATGCACGAAGTACGGCTGTACGACTACAATTCCGAACGGCCCGGCGGGAGGCAGATTCCACGCATCTTCGTGGCGCAGCAGGCCTGGGTGGAAGGCGATTTCCTCGTGCTCAACGATGTGCGGCTGTACAACCTCGACGAGGAGCGGGGCAACACGCTGGTCAGCGCCTCGATGCCTCAAATCAAGATCGACATCGGCACGCGCACCCGTGAATACCAGTTGCCGCCGCAACCATCCGAGCTAACGGCAAAGCAGTTGCGCGCCCGCCTCCAGCTGCTGCGCGACAGGTTGGACGCCATGCCGTTCCGCAACCCGGCGGAGCTGTCGAAATACCTCAGCAACCAAACCGAGTACTACTTCAAGTTCTCCATTCCGATGGCCTGCGTCGCGTTTGCCTTGATCTGCGTGCCCATCATGATCCGCGGTCCGCGCGATGAGCGCAACCTCGGCCTGATCATGACTTTCGCGGTCACAATGTCCTACTACATCATCTTCTTCAGCTGCCGCACCTTGGGCAGCCGCGGGGTGTTTCTGACTCATGACCTCGCGGTCCTCGGCCACAGGCTGCTTGGTTCAGGTGAAAACCTGTTCCCGCCGTTGATCGCCGGTTGGCTCGCCCCCACGGTGTTCTTCGCCGCAGCGGGCGTGTTGTACTGGCGCGTGCGGAAATAGCAAGCGTAGCGCGGTCCCTCGCAACCTGCCAGCGCTACAGATCTTGCGCAGCGCCGGGTGGATTGGCGCGCGGTCTGGACATTCCGACAGCTATCAGCTAGAACTGCGGCGTGCTGTCCTCCGATTACCTGTTCCTGTTGCTGATCATTTTGGCCAGCGTTGGCTTGTATTTGGGGATGAAGAGCAAGCGGCGCTGGCTATCGATTAGCTGCTACGCAATTGCCACGCTGGTATTCATCATGTACATCGTGGACATGAAAACGGCTTGGCTCGATTTCGCTTGGGTCTGGCTGGTTCCGCATCCTTCCGTGATCATCCTGCAGATTGCCGCGGTCTGGGGCGTATGCATTGCAGTCCTGCTGAGTTTGGCCGGTTACCTGCCGGAGCGGCGCAACCGCAGAGCTGTTTATCTCATCGCGATTCTGACCGCGGGTTGGGGCGTGTACCAGGTCTGGAAGCAGCTAGAGGTTCCGCCGGTCAGCCAGAGCACCTGGTGGTATGGCGAGGTGTTAATGCAAAGCACAGGAAGCACTTGCATCGCTGCCGCAACCTGCACCTACCTGAGGACACGGGACATCGCCATGGAGGAGCAGGAGGCGGTCAAGCTGGGGCTGATCAGCACGGACGGAGGCGCAATGACGAATGCGTGGCGCATCCTCAAATTGAAGTTGCCGGCGGCGGAAGTGCACCTGTCCCCGCTCAGCCTGGAGGAGCTCGCCGCCTCAGGCCGCTGGTACGTGACCTCGGTGCGCTACAGCATGCTCGAAGGGCACGCCATTGTGGTCAAGGCTTCACCTGACGGCCGGACCATCCATGTGCGGGATCCGCTCCAAGGTGAGTCTGAAATCACGCGCGAGCAGTTTGCCGAGCGCTGGCTGCACGACTGCGTCTGGATTGAAGACTGATCGCGCCTGCGATCCGGGATTAGGCCTACTCCACCGCTAGATAGATCGGCTTATACACGCCGCCCTGGCCGGTGATATCGGCCACCTGGAGCGCTAGCGTGTTCGTCTGGCCTGGGATCAGCGCGCCGGTGAGGTCGGTGGTAGTTTGGATTAGCCACACGGTTTGCTCATGATCGGTGAAACTCCCGTGCGTTTTAATGGCTTGGCCGTTGACCCACACTGTGTAGGCGTCGTCCACGCCGTCTGCGACAAGCGTGATCCTGCCATCCTGCCAGTCCGCCGGCACATCAATCTCGCGCACGTACCAGGCCATGCCGTCATAGCTGTAGCCCTGGCTCTCCCAGCCGCGCCCGGCGCGGATCGTGTCCCAGCCGGAGCGGTCGTACTCCGGCTGCATCCAGCCCGCGGCCTCGCCTTGCTTAAGCTTGTCCAGTCTGAACGACCACTCTTCCAGTCCGAGAATGCCGTTGGCGCGGGCCACGGCCAGCTCGCGCAGCTGCTCCAGCGCAAGCTCTGCCTGTGGGAACGCCGGCGCGGGATCCGCCTTCCAGTCAAGGCCGAACTTGGCGAGGCGCGTGAGCAGCCACTGCCCGGCGGGGTTCTTGTGGTCAAGGCTCGAAGCGATAAGCAGGCCGCCGCCCGTGCGCGTGGCAAACACCTGGTCGAGCAGGTTCACCTCGCGCAGGTCGTGCGTCTCCAGCAGGCGGATGATTGGATCAACCCCGCCGGCGATGCCCAGCGCTTCCACCGGGATGACCTCGGCTTTGTGTTCGTTCAGATCATATTGTGCTAAGTCGATAATGCGTTCTGTCTCGGCATCCGTGAACGGCCCGAGGGGCGGGACAAACATAGCGTCGCGCCAGAAAAAGTGCGCATAGCTTCCCAGTGCGCCAGGCCATTTTGAAGCGAGCAGCAGCACCACCCCGCCCTGCTCCATGTAATCCGCCAGCCGCTGCGTCAGCACCGTTGTGATCACCACCGGCGAATGCTCAGCCGGGCTCGGCTGCGCGCGCTGCATGGCAAGCTCGCTGTCGTTAATCCAGCGCACACCTGTCCAGTCTGCCAGCAGCGGGTGCAGGTCGGTGTAACCGTCGAGCATGGCCAGCACCGGCGTGCCCCAGGCGATCTCGTTGTCCCAGGCCGGCTGCCAGTCGTACAGCGCGCTTAGATCCGTGCTGTACGACTTTACCCGCGACGTGGTGTGCTCGCCGTGCCAGGCCCACTGCTCCGGCGTGTAGCGGTGCGCGCCGGTGGAATCGAGCACGCCGCCGCGCAGGAACGGGATATCGCGCACCACGTTCAAGGTGTAGCCGCAATAACGTGGGTCGGCGTGCATCAGCTCAATCTGGAAGCGGCGGTAACCCATGGCGTAACGCTCGCTCTGCGGGATGAGATAGTCAAGCACGATGTCCTCGCCAGCGGGCAGCCGCGGGTTGTACTGCGCGCGCAATCCGGCTTCCAGCTCCACCGCGGCGTCGAAGCACGAGGGGTACCACCATGGCGTGTCCGCGCTGTTACGCACCGGATCGGGATCGTCGTTGCCCGCGATGTCCATTTCCGCGTCCGGCAGGCCGGTGTAATCCATCCAGGGGTTCGCGACGATGGTTTCGCCGATGAGGTAAGGCTTCGGCGCGCGGCGGTCGAGTTCCTGGGGCAAGGTTGTGATCAGATGCTTCGCCCAGCTGTTGTTGTTCCAATAGTTATCCTCGCCGTACCAATCCGCCAGCTTGGGATTGCTCAACCAGAACCAGCTCGAGTTGTCCTGGACTGGTGTGTCCGTCATCTCCCGCGCTGTAGCGCAGATCCATTGCATCACGTTTTGATCCTCCACCCCGGCCTCAACGCTCATACTGCGCAGGATGATGCTGGGGTGGTTGCGGTCGCGCTTTAAATATGCCGGGAACACGCGCTGGTACGTAGGCAGGTGCCGCGCGTTGAAGTCGTTGTGCCAGGTCGGGTACTCCTGCCAGACCAGCAGGCCCAGCTCGTCGGCCAGGTCGTAGTAATAGTCCGGCATCACCATCAGGCACACCGTCTCGGCGTTGAAGCCGAGGCTCTTGATGTAGTTGAACTCATCGCGCAGCACGTCCGCCGGCGGCGCGGGGCTGACCACGCGCGGGTAACTGCCCCACTGCAACTGGCTGCGCACCATGATGCGTTCGCCGTTGAGATAGAGCTGGCAGTCGTCGCGAATTTCGATGGTGCGGAAGCCAAAGCGCGTAAAGGCGTAATCCGAGTCCGTGTCGTCGCCAGGCAGCTGGAGCGCGACCCACGCCTCGTAGCGATGCGGGCTGTCCGGCGACCACAGGCGGAAATACTCCTCATCCAACGTGCCCGCCAAACTGAGGCAGTTGCTTGCCGCATCGTATTTCATGCTGTAACTGGGATCGTTATTGCAGAGATAGACGTCCGCCGGCGGGCCATCCGGCGGCAGCCAGCACAGGTACAGCTCCGCCGTCGCGCCGGTGGGCCAGGCGCTGTCAAGCTGCGCCGTCACGGTCACGCGGCGCGACCGCGCATCCGGCTCGACCTGCAACCCATCCACCGCGAGGCACACCGGGCCGGTGGCGTACAGCCGCACCGGCTGCCAGATCCCGCCGTGGTGCGGGGCAATCATATTGAGGAAGCCCTGCGTGATGTGTCCCGGCAGCTCGTCCACGTACACCAGCAGGTCGATGCCGGTCCGTGGTTCGAATTCGGCTGTACCGTCCTTTGCTGGGAGCTTGACGTGGTCTGTTAACTCAACCCGCCAGCGCACAAAATCGCCGACGTTGCCGCCGAGCCACTCACCGTCCACCCAGACGCCCGCCGCCGTCGCGACTCCGTCGAACTCCAGCCAGATGCGCCGGTGCTCCATCACCCAGCTGGCCGGAACGTTTAGCGTCGTGCGATAAAAGCCCGCGCCTTCATACTGCACACCCGCCGCCTGCTCCCACGCCGCGGGCACCGCCACCGGCTGCCACTGCGGCTCGTCCGGCAGCGCTGCGTACGGATTCGCCCGCGCCTGGGCCGAGACCACCTCGGTGAGCTTGGGGCTGAGCTGCGGGAAGTCCGGACGCGAGACGCGGTCAACCACAATTTCGCGCAGCGGCTCGCAAGTGCATAGCTCCCATCCCGCATTGAGCTCGATGGCATCCGGGCGGATGGCGGCTCCGGCGGGCATGGCGAGGGCGAGAGCAGCCGCCAATGCGGCAGCGAGGATGATCAATGTACGCATCGTCTGATCATAGCGTGCCTGCTTGGCCGGTGGAACCTAGATTTGAGCTTTTTCGGAACGTGAAGCGCTTCGAGCACGTCTAAGGTATAAAGTATAGACAGCAGTTCTGCGGGAGACGGTATGAGCGACCGAGAGTTAATTGCACGGCGAGTGGGAAAGCTGCGGCAGGTGCGCCGCGGCCAGGTTGTGCTCGACTACATCGTGCGGGCGGTGTTCTGGGGGGCGGCGGCCGGCGGGCTGGTCATTTTAGCCAGCTGCTTGTTCATCATCCCCTGGCCGGCGCTGATGGAGTATTACGCCGCCGCGGCCATGTTGGCCGGCTGCATCATCGGGTTCGCGGTCGCCTCATTCTTCGTGCGCATTACGCCGCTACGGGTCGCCAACGACATCGACGTGACGCTCGGGCTGAAAGAGCGCGTCTCCAGCGCGCTGGTGCTGAGTAAGCCAGAAGAAGGCTTGATGGAGAAAAGCGATCCCTTTGTGCGCAACCTTGTCAGCGACGCCGCGCGCACCGTGGAACAGCTGCCACTCAAGCGGGTCTACCCCTGGCGCATTCCCCGCGCATGGCGCCTCGCCCTGCCAGCCCTGCTCATCGCCGCGGGGCTGTGCTTCCTGCCCCAGCTCAATCTGTTCGCCAGCGAACAGGAACGCGAGGAATACAAACTTGTTCAGCAGCAAGGCCACAAGCTGGAAGAGCTCGCCGAGGCCATTCAGGAAGAGGCGAAAAAGAAGAACGATGAAACGCTGAAGGAACAAGCCACGGAGATTAAACGCGTCGGCGAGAAGCTCAGTTCCGGCGGAGCGAATAAAAAGGAAGCACTCAAGGAAATGCAGCGGCTTAAAGACAAGCTGCAGACCATGTCCCAGAGCAAAGTTCCTCCTGGGCAAAAGGCGTTGTCGGGCAAGCTGCTCGAACAAATGAAAATGAACGAAGCCACGCGCGAATTGGCGGAGGCATTGGAGAACTCGGACCTGCAAGCCGCGCAGCAGCAGATGGGCAGCCTGTTGCAAAACCTGTCGCAGGGTAAAATGACCGCCAGCGACAAAGAGCAGCTTGACGAGCTGATGAAGAGCATTGAGCAAACGCTAAAAAGCGACGAGGCGAACAACGCCGATGCCCAAGCCATGAAGGAGCAGCTTGAGGATATCCAGCAGAGCATGCAGCAGGACCAACAGCTGCGCGACGCCGTGCAGCAAGCGCTGGATAGTTTCGAGCAGGACCTCAACAACCTGACGCAACAGCTGTCGCAGAACGGCATGAGCCAACAGGCCTCAGAGATGCAGCAGCAGATGCAGCAGATGCAGCAGCAAATGCAGCAAAATGGCATGATTAGCCCGCAGTCGCTGCAGCAGATGGCCCAAAGCCTGCAAAACACACAACAGCAGATCCAGAACAACCAGAACTTGAGCCAACAGCAACAACAGCAGCTCAGCCAGTCCTGCCAGCAAGCAATGAGCCACCTGCAAGGCCAGCAGAATCAGCGTGGTCACGGGGGCGAAGTCCAGGCACCAGCGCAGGGCGAACTGGGCCAGCAGAACCAAAACGCGATGCAAAACCGCCAGCAAATGGGTTCGCAGCTCGGCAAGTCGATGGGCCAATGCAGTGGCGGCGGCTGACAGGGCGGGATGGCCGGGCAGTTGTCCGAGCAAATTGCGCAGATGAAGAAAGAGATGGCGCTGGGCCAGTTGCAGCAAGGGGGGACTGCTACCAGCGGTTGGGGACTTGGCACCAGTCCCTATGCGGTTTCGCCGCAGGAAGCGCCGCAAGGCGCCAACAGCGAGCAGCGTGAAGGTGATAAAACGCTGGGGAATACGGGCACGACGCAGTTCGAAGCCCTATACGACCCGGAGATCTTCGATACCGGTTTCACCAGCGAGAATCAACTCCAGGGTCAGTTCGACCTGACCCAGCCCGCGCAGAAAATTGAGGATGTGCGCAGCGCGCCGGAGTCGCAGGAAGCGCTGACAGAGTATTACAACATCATCGGTTCCTACGCCACCGGGGAGGAAAGCGCTGTGACCCGCGAGCAAGTGCCGCTCGAGTACCAGGAATTAGTGAAACTGTATTTCGAGCGTTTGCAGCAAGAAGCGGCGGCCGCACAGAAGGATTCCGGCAAGTAACGGCAGGCGTGCCGGCTAATTCGCGGCTAAGCGCCAGGCAGTTCCGGCAGCCCAGTGTGGGCCAAGGCAGCCACGGCATATGCTCGCGCCTGATCAAGACTGTCCGCTTCAGCATAGACCCGGATCAGCGGTTCCGTGCCACTCGGCCTGAGCAGCACCCAGCCATGGGCTGTTTTGAGTTTCATCCCATCCTTATGGTTCAAACTGACCACTTCATCACCGGCAAGGGCCGGCAGATCGACGAGTGAGCGGAGCCTGGTTTTCAATTCCAACTGGTCGAGGGCCGGCGGAAGCTCTAGATTCGCGCTGAAGAATTGCGGACGGCCATGGCGGGCGTAAAGCTGAGCGACCATCTCATGCAAGGTAACGCCGCTTGCCTGCCGGGCCGCCAACAACAGCAATGCCATCAGCAGTGCATCGCGTTCCGGCAAGTGGAAACTGAACCCGGTGCCGCCGCTCTCTTCGCCGCCAATCAGCGCGCCGCCTTCAATCATGGCTTGCGTGACGTTCTTGAAGCCGACCGGCACTTCGTTCACCACCAAGCCCAGGCTGCGCGCCACACGCTCCACCAGGCACGAGAAGCTGACCGATGTCACCACGATACCTTGCTGCGGCTGCTCACGCCTGGCCACATGCTCCAGCAGCAGGCAAAAGATCTCGTGGCTGGCGAGCACTGTCCCGGTCTCATCTACAGCCGCCAGCCGGTCGCCATCGCCGTCAAACGCCAGTCCGATGGCCGCCCGCCCGGCGCACTTCACCGCTTGGGTCAAGGCGTCTAACCGGCCTGGCACAGGTTCAGGCTTGTGTCCGTTGAACAGCGGATCGGCGGCGGCATTGAACTCACCGGCGACTGTTGCGTAGTTCGGCAGCAAGTCGCGGTAAATACCGCCGCCCGCGCCATGCAGGTAATCCACGAACACAAGCTGGGTAATATCGCCGTTCCAGTGGACCGCATGTTCTATGACCTCGGCATACTCTTTGTCGAGGTCGAAGCGCGGCAGGTCTTCCATGCAACTGATCAATGGCTCCGCGGCAAAACGGTCCGGCTGGCAATTCTCCGCATAAAACTCCACCAGCGTCACTAAGCTCGGAACCAGGCTGCCACCTTCCGGCCCCTTTAATTTCACACCGCTATATTGCGGGGGATTATGGGAGGCGGTGAGCTGCACGCCGATCGGTGCGCCCAGGCGGTTGGTGGCAAACGCCAGGAACGGGCTGGGGCACGGACGGTTCGCGAGCACTGGCCGCGCGCCTTCGTTCAGCAGCAGGCGGGCAGCGAACTCCGCGAACTCACGCGCCAGAAAGCGCGTATCGTAGCCAAGCGGAATGATCGGAGCTTGCTGTTCAGGCTGCTGGCCGCGCGCGGTATCTAGTGCGCCCAGCACAATGCGCGCCACGGCTTCGCGATCTACTTCGTGGCCGATTCGTCCCCGAAAGCCATCACTGCCGAACGAGATGCGCAAACCCTACCTGCCTGAACACCGCAGGCCGGATGGCCTGGTGGAGTGCTATTTACAGAACAGACTCGATTTCACGCTTAAGGGTATCGTAATCGCGGAAACCGACTAGCTTCTTGATTTCTTTGCCGTCGCGGAAAAAGATCATCGTCGGGACGCCAGAGATGTTGAACCGCTGGCTAAGTTGCGGGCTTTCATCTGTATTCACGCCATACACGTCCAGCTTGCCCTGGAATTCCAGCGCGATGCGCTCAATGACGGGGGCCAGCATTTTACACGGCGGGCACCATTCCGCAGAAAAGTCCACTAAAACAGGGTTGGCGGCCTGTTCTACATTAGCCGCGAAGTCAACTTCGGTAATCTCGTGCATGGTGTAACTCCCAATGGGTTGAAATCTGATTATAACATTCCAGCCGCTCGCGGCTGGTGCGCTCGCATTGATATACCCCATTAGGTATACGAATATCGCACGGGTTAATACAACAGCATGTGCAGGCCGAGCGCGAGCAGCGGAGCGCCGAGCCCCACCATGAAATTATCGTCCACCGGCACGTCCAGGCTTTCCACCAGTGCGGTCAGCACTCCCAGCACGCCAGCGCCGGTCAGCAGCAATGGCCAGGACAACGCGTCGCCCCCCATCAGCGGCCCAGCAAAGCAGGCGAAATAAGCCGCGACGACGCCGAACGCGCAGCCTAGCGAGCCGAGCCACGTCTTATCCTTGTTCCACGGCACTGTGGGCGTTTGCCCAGGGCTGGGGCCGACCATGCCCGCCAGCCCGTCGCCCAGCGCCAGCGCCAGCCAGCCAAACATTACGTAGAATTGCGCTGGGCAGACCAGACTGGCCCGGAATCCATCCATCACCGGCCAGGCCAGAATGAGCAGCAACAGGGTGATCATATAACCACGAAAGCCGGTGATGACTTGGGCTTCGCGATCAGCGGGCTTGCTCATTAGCTCCAGCCAGCGATGGTGGCGTGGTTTCAACACATAGGCTAGGAATACGCCAAAGCACGCGCCGACCAGAGCCAGGTAGTATGGGATGAAGGGTAAAGCACCCGCACCAACGGCGCCCAGCATGTGGAGTAGTTTCCGGGCGGTTCGGTTATAGCGCGGGTCGCGGGGCACGGGATATTTAACCACAGGGCCGTCAATCCGGCTATCCGGCTTTACCCGCAATTAACTGCGACAGCCTGCTGGCAAGTGGTTATAATGGCTGGCAGGCAAGTTATTCGCCGGAGATTCACCATGTCCAAAGACGCATTCGAAGCTTGGCGCAACTCGCAGTATGCCAAGTCGGTGGCAAAATTCCCCGAGCGCCAGGCGCGCTTCGGCAGCACCAGCGGGTTCGAGTTTAAGCCGCTGGCCGGCCCGTGGGATGCGGGCCGCGACTATGAGGCGGCCTTAGGCTTCCCCGGCCAGTACCCCTTCACCCGCGGCGTGCAGCCCACGATGTACCGCGGCCGCTTCTGGACGATGCGCCAGTACGCGGGCTTTTCCACGGCCAAGGCGACCAACGAGCGCTACCATTTCCTGCTCAAGGGCGGCCAGACCGGCTTGTCCGTGGCCTTCGACCTGCCGACGCAGATGGGCTATGACAGTAACGACCCGATGGCGCTCGGCGAGGTGGGCAAGGTTGGCGTGGCGATCGACACGCTGGACGACATGCGCACGCTGTTCGACGGCATCCCGCAGGACAAGGTCACGACCTCGATGACGATCAACGCCCCGGCTGCCGTGCTGCTGCTGCTCTACCAGCTCGCCGCCGAGGAGAAAGGCGCTCAGCCGGCCAACC
>CAYXMN010000007.1:567-4140 GCA_964465955.1 uncultured Planctomycetales bacterium | reverse complement strand
CAAAACGACATCCTCAAGGAATACATGGCGCGCGGGACCTACATCTTCCCACCCGAGCCCAGCATGATGCTGACGGTGGACACGTTCCGCTACTGCAGCCAAAACTTGCCGCAGTGGAACACCATCTCGATCAGCGGCTATCACATCCGCGAGGCGGGCTGCACGGCGGTGCAGGAAGTCGCCTTCACGCTGGCCGACGGCATCGCCTATGTCGAGGCCGCTATCCAGGCCGGGCTGGATGTGGACAAGTTCGCTGGGCGCCTCAGCTTCTTCTTCAACGCGCACAACAACTTCCTCGAAGAGATCGCCAAGTTTCGCGCGGCGCGCCGCTTGTGGGCGAAGATCATGCGCGAGCGCTTCAAGGCGCAGGACCCCCGCAGCTGGCCGCTGCGCTTCCACACCCAGACCGCGGGCAGCATGCTCACCGCCCAGCAGCCTTATAACAACATCGTGCGTGTAGCGCTGCAAGCGCTGTCCGCAGTACTAGGCGGCACCCAGAGCCTGCACACCAACAGCTTCGACGAGGCGCTGGCATTGCCGAGCCAGGCCAGCGTGGAGATCGCGCTGCGCACGCAGCAGATCATCGCGTATGAAAGCGGCGTGGCCGACACCGTCGACCCGCTGGGCGGAAGCTGGTTCATCGAGGACCTCACCGACAAGATTGAGGCCGAGGCCAGCGCGTACATCGCGAAGATCGACGACCTGGGCGGCATGACGCAGGCCATCGCGCGCGGCTACCCGCAGGCGGAGATCCAGCAGGGCGCGTATGAGTGGCAGCAGAGCGTCGAGAAGAACGAGCGCCTCATCGTCGGCGTGAACAAGTTCACCGACGAGCATGAGGTCAAGCCTGCCCTCCAGCGGGACGCCGCCGCGGAGCGCGAGCAGACAGAGCGCCTGGAGCAATACCTGGCGAGGCGCGCGGCCAGCGACCCGGCGCAGCCCTGGCGGGTCGCCTGCGAGAAGCTGACGGAGATGGCGCAGGGCGGCGTGAAGAGCGGCTACTGCGAGCAGATCAAAGTGGCGCTCAAGGCCGGTGCGACCGAGGGCGAAGTGGTCAAGGCGCTGGAAGCCGTCTGGGGCAGGTACCGGCCGAGCATCTAGCGGCGCACCCCAAAGCTAGGTCTTCCCGCCCCCCCACCGGCACCCCTGCAATCGCGCGGGTCTGGTAGCCGCCAGGGTGCGCGTATTGAGACATAATTAGCCAGGCTACGACAAATGGAGGTGGGCAGATGGTCAGGTTGGGAACCGCAAGCCGGGTATACACCGCTGTGCTCGGCGGAATGCTGGGGGTGGTATTCCTAGGCGCATGCAATGGTCCGGTCATCCCTGGGATCCAAGACATGGACCAGTTCCACCTCTCGAGTTCAGTTAGATTCTCGGGGCCGCTGCCGGTTTTTCAAGACTACGACGGCACAAACCCAATCGTGCCGGAAATCCACGCCGGGCTCTTCAATCCAGGCACGAGCGTGATTAACTACTACCTGAATTATTACCAAGTGTCTTACGATCCGTGGGATGTAAATCTCTCCGGGAACTTCAACCTGGATAACTCGATTGATTCTTACATTCTGGACGCAGGCACCTATGACCTAGGGTTTTACGCTGCAACCGATCCTGTTGAATACGGCCAGTCCCTGGGATATCCCGGTTACGTCGTACTCGCGCGCGGCCCCCAGGTCAAGGTGGACTATAGCCAAGACGGTGTAGCGCTTGAGCAGATGAACGTCAATTTCACAGGGCCGGGGCCATATGGCGCTGTGAGCGGACGATTCCTCATCAGCGGCAATCCTGGCCTCAGCGCGTCGCCGCAACTGGTGTTCGACCCTGTGCAGCCCCTCGCCGGATTGGATCAGGTGACCGGATTGGTCTGGACCATCAGCACGGACGCCCCGCCGCATGGTCAAGCATGGTTCACTGTGACCGGCTTGAGCTACGGTGATTACGAGCTGAGCTATGCCGGGTATTCATTGCGTGACCGCGACAATCCGCTGGCGGTTTCCAGCCTGCCGGTCACATTCAACGCAGCGCAACCGGATAAATCCGGCATCACATTCCAAACCACTAACTCGCTCCCGGAAGACCAAGCGTGGGAATTGGGCCGGATCAAAGGCACGTTAAGATTGCCGGCGCCGCCTGCGCCAGGCAGCGCATACTGCGTCACGGCGAGCCGCTCAACCTCCGGGGGGGATTCCGGCACACTTGGCGAGATCTACGACACGGCGAATTGGATTGCGACGGCTGCCGACTTTGATCAGGACAGCCGGGCCAGTTTCGATCTAGGCTGGCTGATTGCCGGAACTTATACCTTCACGGTAGTCGAACTTGGCACAACCCCGGAAGACGAACCGGTTGCGCATGGTCCGCTGGGATCCGCAACATTAGTGCCAGGGGAGCATGAAGTGACTGGGATTGAAATCGAGGTGGGTCATGCATAACGCTACAGCAATTTGGTGCGCACATAAGCTCTGCCAGGCCGTCATCCTGGCCGCGCTTGTTTTGCCGGCCTTGTTGACTGGCTGCGGCAGCCCGTTCCCCGAATCAAAGCCGTTGCCCAGGCCGCCCTCCGGGGATGCCACTGTCTCCGGCACCATCCAGGCCGTCGCTCCAGTAGCGACGTTGAATTACACCAGCGCGGATCAAGCAACTCCGGACGCAACCGGGTACTTGAGCCGCTATCCCCCGCTTGGGCTGTTTCTTGATGGTTTCAATCCCCCCGCGTTCAGCATCTCTTCCGAAACTGCGCCATACCAAGCCACCGGTGAAGGCACCTGGTCCGCGTCATTTGCGGCGTCACAGCTCGCGACAGGGAGTTTCACCTTAAGCGAATACATCGAACCCTATGCCGATTTTGGAATACCCCATCACTGGGAGCAGATGAATCAACTCCGGACTTTTACGATCGCGGATTCAACTCCCGTTGTGCTCGATCCCATCGTTTACGACTTGGGCGGCGCGGCAGGCGGCCACTCCTGTTCAGGGCGCATCTTGATTGACGGGAATCCTGTCGGCGCATTGAATCTGCAATTCAGCATGCTGTATCCCATCGATGACGTTCAGCACAGCCTCTACGACTATAGCGGCCTCTTTCCAACCTGGAGCTTTGATTACAGCGGTAGCGTGCCAGCTCGGATGTACTACAACGTCAAGGATATCGGGCCTGCGGCTTGCTCGCTGGGAGTAACCGCATCCAACCTGTTTGGCGGCTCAGTGACGACCTACCGCCAGATCAATGGCCAACCAACCCTTACAGGTGAGCTAGACCTGTCTGCATCCCAATCAATGGACCTGTACGTGCAATTGCGAGCAAACTACTACACTAGCGATTACGACTTTAACAACGCCAATTCCGGAACCATGCTTTGCACGATTAATCTTACGGAAGCCCAAAATTGGAACAGCGACATCGTGTTGGTGGCAGAGGATGTTAGCGGAGTCGCGGACAGCTTGAACTCCACTTGCACGCACTTTTTGCTACCGGAGGAGATTGGGCTGGGCGGCGCGATCAAGGTTGAACTAGGCTGGTTGCGAGCTGGTACATACAGCATCGACGTTTACCGGTTAGGCGCGGATAAC
>CAYXMN010000007.1:0-548 GCA_964465955.1 uncultured Planctomycetales bacterium | reverse complement strand
GCGCTCGGGATCGCGCGGGAGCGTATCGGCGGAGTGGAGGAGAACGTGGAGCTCGTACTTCCTCCCAAGAAGCAGGATGAATTTGACCCCGGTGGTGCGTATTATCAACCTGCACCTTACCGGGAAATCGAATTTGAGCTGGCAATCACTGCGGAGAGCTAGCCGCCACTTCAAGCGGCAAATCCTGCTATTTATCCTCGCTCATCAGCTTGATATGCTGTGGCGGCCAGAACACGAACAACGCGCGGCCTTCGATGTTTTTGCGCGGCACCGTGCCCCAAACACGGCTATCACTGGAATGATTGCGGTTGTCCCCCATCACGAAATACTCGTCAGCGTTGATCGCTAATGGGCCAAAGTCCGCATACGGCTTCTCTTTGATGTAGGTTTCACTGAGCGGCGTATCATTGACGATCACAATGCCGTCCCGGACTTCCACGATATCCCCCGGCAAGCCGATGATGCGCTTGATGTAATCCAAGCGCTGGTCTCCAGGGTAGCGGAAGATCATCACGTCGCCGCGCTGCGGGTCGCGGCCAAGCAGCTTG
>CAYXMN010000006.1:0-31090 GCA_964465955.1 uncultured Planctomycetales bacterium | reverse complement strand
GGGCACTGTGGCCGTGATCGACTACTGCCGCGCCCAAGGCTGGGACACCCTCGAGTTGGCCTTCGTCCACCAGGTCTACCTCAAGGAAGCGGAAGCGTTGAAGGTCGCCGAGGCCAGCCGCCAGCACGGCTTTCCCATCAGCGCGCACGGCAGCTACTACATCAACCTCGCCAGCCCCGAGGCCGCGAAAGTCGGTGCCAGCCGCAGCCGGATCGTGCAGGCGGCGCAGCGCATCGCCCAGGCCGGCGGGCACAGCGTCGTCTACCACAGCGCATTCTTCCAGGAGCGCGACAAAGCCGAGGTCAGCGCGATCGTGCACGAACAGACACGCAAGGTGGAGGCGGAGCTGAAGGAGCGCGACATCAAGGTTTGGCTGCGCCCGGAGCTGACCGGCAAGCCCACGCAGCACGGCGACGTGGCCGAGCTGATCAAGGTCTGCAACGCCGTCGAGATGGCCCTGCCCTGCATCGACTGGGCGCACCTCTACGCGCGCAGCAACGGCGCGTTCAACAGCTACGAGGAGTGGTGCGCCGTGCTCGACCAGCTTGAGCGCGGCATCCGCAACAAGAACGTGCTGCAGCGGATGCACATGCACTTCAGCGGGATCGAATATAGCGCGAAGGGCGAGAAGCGGCACATCCCGCTGGTGACGAGCGGGCAGCGCTATCAGGAGCTGATGCAGGCGCTGAAACAGGCGGGCGTGACAGGCACAATGGTGGTGGAAGCGCCGCGCGAGTGCCTGGCCGAGGACGTGGAGCGCATTAGGGATGCGTGGGAAAGGGCGTGATGACAAATCTACAGAGTCTATTAGCATCGCTTCGAAATAGCATCCTTGACGAAAACATGAGTTTGATTGGTCTGATAAGAAAAGCTCAAGTGATTGCACGAAAACTAAGTCTGAAGCAGCTAGAAGAATGGGCTATCTGTGAATTAGATGGTTATGTGAATCGCGACCAAGTGCCTGACTACCGGAAAGTAGGTTCGCCATTAGTTGCTTCTTTTTCAAATGGAGTATACAGAGTAAGTAATAAACATGTTCCAGTGAGTATGATTCCAAGCAAAATCCGAGATGACATTCGCTACCATAGGTTTGATGATGGAATAAGTACGCTGCAAAATTTCATAGCTAGTGGAGAACAAGCTGTTATTATCTCAGTTCCGGATATTATCGGTTCATATTACCACAAGAAAGTGTATGAAGGATATTTATGTGAGAACATATACAAAGAAATACCCATGCCTTATGTAGTGCAAGTTCTTGATTCAATTAGAGATCATCTACTTAGAATCATCTTAGATATTGAAGATGAGTATATACCTGATGAAATAGAAGCTCATGATGTTATGATTGCTAGGTAGTGGGCTACTTTGAAACCCCCCCAGTCCTGATGCGGGCCGCGCGGGCGGCGTGAAGGGCACGGCGCGGCGGGGAATATCGGCAACGCGGTGCAACGATGCGGGGATTCTAAATGAGAATGGGGACTAGATCATAGCGGCGTTATAATCCGGTGGAAAACTAGCCGGAGGGGGCAGGCATGTGTGAACAAGCGTCGGAAGTGCTACAATCTGGGTCGCGCAGTCAGGGCCAGACGGGCCGCAACAAATCCAAGAACCCACGGAGAGAGCCAATGAAAGAGCCGGAGCTTCGGACGGCCTTTTATTCACGCATACCCCCTGGATACGCCGATGGTAGCAAAGGCCGGGTGTTTGAGGAAATGATCCTTGGATACGGGCGCGGCAGAATTGATATCGTGATGGCTGATACCCATGTCCACGGCATCGAACTGAAGAGCGCTGCGGATTCTCTATACCGCCTTGAGCAGCAACAGGCCATCTACAGCGAATACTTTGAGAAAATGACTTTAGTGGTAGACGAGCGCCATTGCGATGAAGCAGCGCGCATCGTTCCAAGTTGGTGGGGGTTGATTAGAGTCCATCAAGCTAAGACAGGCAGGGTGAGTTTCAAGCGGTTGCGACGGTCACTGAACAATCCTTCCGTCAATTCCTATCGTCTAGTAACCCTACTCTGGGACTGTGAGATCATCGCCGTGCTAGACGAGATGGATCGAGCCAAGGGTTATCGCAGCAAACCGCTGTATATTCTGTGGCATACACTACATTCAATATTGACTGAACAGGAGATCAGGCGAATCGTAAGGCGGAAGCTGCGGGAGAGGCCAGATTGGCTAGCTGCTCCACTAAATAGGTTATGTGCGTAGATGTGCCTGCCGCCCGCCAATGCCATCCGGTTGCAGGGCTTTCCTGGAACTTAGCAACCGCATCAATAAACTCTTCACCTGCTGAATAAGATACGTCACGCCAAACTGCATCATTCTTCAAGTCCGCCGACATGGCGTGTAGGCGATATTCTTTGCTGTAGGTGATTTCACCGACTTGCACCGGTTCAGGTATGTCTCTGTATACCACATATTGTCCATTCGCCGTGTACCGGATGTTAGGCGCACCTGCTTGACCACCTGGGCTATACCGTGGAGCATCAACGACGTAATCACCGTAGATGTACATTGGATTTATAATGCCCCGAAACGCATTGTAAAGCGTCCATTCGATGCGCTCGATGACGAGTCGGCCAGTGCCAAGCCGTGACAGGTAGACGGGCATACTACCGCCAAGCACAATCAAATTACGAGGATGACAGGTCTCCCTTATCTCCCGTACGGCACTAGCAAGTTGTGCAACCATCCAAGCGTGCCTGCGAACTGCTGGCATATCCATGGCATCAATAATAACGTCTGCCTGTTGAGGAAACATATCTGCTATGGCGCGAAGATCAGAGACGGCCAGCCGGTACTTACCATGCGGGCGTGCAATGGGGACTCTAATGGCAACGCCGCGTTGGTCTTGATTGTGTATCGCCTGTATCTCTCCGAGGCAAAACGGTGCATCCTTGAGCGTAATCACAGGAATGGCGCGAAGTTTTGCGGAACGAGCCAAATCGAACGCTAGCGTTGCTAGCGCACAATTGTTGCCTCGATGCACTGACAGTCGGGGATCAAGATAGCACTCCTTATCGTTCCACACCGTTGCCAGCTTACGAATATCGCTTTTTATTTTCACATCTAGAGGACCGGCCTCGCGCCGCGGCTCTCCTTGCAGCCTCTCATCCCTTGATTGACGCGGTGGTTCTGTAGGTAACAGCTCAATCAACGGAGTAATTCGTGATGTAACCCTAGATTTGAGATTGGCCAAAGCCGCCTGCTCTCCCGCCTTCCACTTCAACGCCGGTACATAGATTGGTTTTACTGGTGACATGACCTCGCTCCCACTAGTTACTGCGATGACTGTCTAGCATCTAATGACAAATATACTCAGCATCCTTCACGCAGTCAATGGGTGTGAGGGAGCCGCTGCGGGATTTACCGCGGCATGGTATACTAAGAGTGATGCCTAACCGCTCACGTAGACCTACGGATGTAAACGAGCTGGCCCACGCCATCGGGGACATTGCCACGGGCCAGGTCGAGGATGAACCTGTGCGAGAGAAAGACCCTGCCGCCGTGGCCTTGGGGCGCAAGGGCGGATTGAAGGGTGGCAAGGCACGCGCCGCGAAGATGACGCCTGAAGAACGCTCAGAGTCGGCGCGCAAAGCTGTGCAGGCTAGATGGGCAAAGGGAAAAGCCAAGCAACCGTGATTACGAAGCGCAACCCCTGAATGGAAATTCTGAATAGAATAGAATTCACGTTGCAGCGGAAAAAGCTGTGTGTTATAATACCTCCGATATGAATAAACCGCACAGTTGGCCCGAGGCAATGATGACATGGAGTGAGGTTGAAACCAGCCTCGCTGCTATCAGGCAGGCTTTGTTTGATCAAATAGCATTGCTCCCATCAAAATGGGAAGAGCATGTCCGACGTAACCCAGATATGGCGCGCATTTATTCGCCTCTTACACGCGCCTGCTGGTGGAACGACCAGATGTGCGACCTCGCAGAATCAGTGCTGCAAGACGATGGCTTCACTATCTCACATCCTGGCGGGCATGTTCGCGCGGCGCGCGGATCGCTCGTGATCAGGTTCAAAAAGCTGTACGGTCGAGCGGGGAGATCGTCCAGTAAAACAATCAACCGCACTTTCCTTGAACCAACCATCGACGGCATCCCCTTACAAACTGTTGTGGTAATTGGGTATGTGGCGGACCAGTTTAGTCGTCAGATCAAGGACATACTTGTCACTGTCCCGTTGGCTGATCATGTTCTGCATGCTGAGTCTCTACAGCTATCGTTATTCCAGGAAGCTGCTGCTACCTCGCATACAGATATGCAGACCCAGGCTAGGATTAAGGTGTCCAAGCCCAGGATCAAGCAACAAGAGGAGGCCGGGTAGAAGTGAACAAGCCAAATAATCTTATGCTAGTCATGGCGCGCGAGGCGGCTGGGCTATCCCAGGTAGAGCTTGCTGACCGATCCTATGTTCCTCAATCTTGGATTTCCCGATACGAGAAGGGGATTGTTGATGTGAAAGAGGAGCATTTAATGCTCTTGGCAGATGCCCTCGGACAACCGCGCGAGCTTTTTTATATGGATGGGCAACGAGTCAGCGCGGCGCGTGATGAATATCATTATCGCAAGCCGGATGTAGGTGTTAAAACATTACGCCAGGTAGACGCACGTATTGATTTGGCTGCGCTCAGATTGGACTGGTTACTCGATTTTGGCGGGGCCGAAGTGGAAGCACCGCACACCATTCCGCGAATTGATCTCGATGAGCAGACAGACGCCGTTTCCGCTGCACAGGAGGTGCGTCGGCAATGGAAAATCCCGGATGGCCCTATTCATAACCTTGGCGCGCTTATCGAAGATGCAGGGGTGTTCATTGTGTGGTTTTCATTTGGTGACACCAAAATAGATGGTCTTAGCTGTACACCACCAAAAATGAAGGACTTGATATTCATCAATCCATGCACCCCAGGAGACCGGCAAAACTGGACACTGGCACATGAATTGGGTCATAGGGTAATGCATCGCAAGCCAGAACCGGAGCGCGAGAATCAAGCTGACGCATTTGCGGCAGAACTACTAATGCCAGCCAAGACGATCAAGGGCGAGCTGAGAATCCGTTCCTTCCATGACCTTGAAGCGTTAAAGGCACGTTGGCATGTGTCTATAGCGGCTTTGCTTCGCAGGGCGCGAACACTTGAGACCATATCTCAAACAGAATACACGAAGTATTTCATCTACATGAGTAAAAACAGGATGAGGATCAATGAACCGATACACATCGATAAGTACGAACCCACGTTGCTGAAGTCACTTTTCGATGTTTACTGTGATGAATTAAGTTACTCACTGGATGAGATTTTGATGGCGATGAAGGCGACAAAACCAATGTTTGACGATGAATACTCAGCGTGGGCCGGGAATCGTTTTAACAGCAAGGCACGGATACGCACTAGACTTGAGGTAGTGCAAGGCCATCGCACATCCCCTGTGGGGGAGGAAGAGCAAGCAAGTATGCCCTAACAAGCAGAAGGCTGCACCCAGCGTCATCCACCAAGATTCTCGCCAAGCGCAGCCCGTATTCTAAATATCTTTCTGGAGGCCGATTATGGCTAAGACAAGCCACGGCTCCAACAACCTGCCACCTATCGTTAGATGGGCGGCACGAATAATGGCTATTTGGTCTTGGACTAAGCGCCGGAGGAAGTAGCATGAAAACTCCGACTCTTAAACCACGGCCTAGGCCACCACCATGTTAAGGTTCCTCGGCGGCTTTGCTTGGTCAACTCAAAACAGGTAGCCACGAAGCAAAACCGTCTTTTGCGGCCCCGTAGTTCAAAGGACAGAACGGCACTCCACTAAAGTGTTCCATCCGGGTTTGAATCCCGGCGGGGTCGCATCTTCATTATAACAGCATCGGGGACAGGTCTCAACCATTTCCTACGAAATCGCTCACGTATTTTCCGGAAAGTCCTTGACTTTACGTAACCGCTCACGTATAATAGAACTATGAATCGCTTATCAATCGAAGACCGCTCCAAGATCGTGGCCTGCCTCTGCGAAGGGATGTCCATGCGGGCCACCGTGCGCCTGACGGGGTTTGCGAAAAAGACGGTGGAGCGCACCCTGCGCGAAGTGGGCCAGGCCGTCTGGGACTACCAGGACGAGCATTTGGTGGGGTTGCCGTGCGAGCGTATCCAGTGCGATGAAATCTGGGCGTTCTGCTATGCCAAGTCCAAAAACGTGCCGGTGGAGAAGCAGGGCGAGTTTGGGTATGGGGACGTGTGGACTTGGGTAGCGCTAGACGCGGATACCAAGCTGGTGCCGTGCTGGCTGGTGGGGAAGCGCAATACTGAGTACGGGCGGGACTTCATGCAGAATCTAGCGGGGCGGCTGAGCCAGCGGATTCAGCTCACGACGGATGCCTTCAAGGGTTACTTCAAAGCCGTGGATAGCGCGTTCGGGGACGAGGTGGACTACGCGATGCTGGCGAAGATGTATGAGCACACCGCGCAGGGATCAACCATGAGTGAGCGGAAGTACAGTCCTGGGGAGTGCGTGAACATCTCCAAGATACGGGTCTCCGGGACGCCGGACGTGAAGCATGTCAGCACCAGCTACATTGAGCGGCAGAACCTAACCATGCGGATGAACATGCGGCGGTTGACCAGGCTCACGAACGCCTTTAGCAAGAAGGTTGAAAACCTGGAGTACGCGATGGCGCTGTACTTCATGCACTACAACTACTGCCGCAAGCACCAGACATTGAAGGGGGAGACGCCGGCAATGGCGGCGGGAGTGGCGGATCACGCCTGGGGGTACGAGGAATTAACAGCGTTGGCGGCGGCTTAAATCGACTATGCTATAACCTGCCGCTGTTCAACTGGTCTCTCCAATAGGGAACGCACTGTATCCTGGGTAACTTGAGGCTCGCGTCTCTCCCATAATGAATCCGCCCCGATGTCCAGCCCAAGAGGCCATTCGATGTACAGTCCTTTCTCGCGAATCTTGGCCATACGCGCATACATAGAAAAGCGTAGACGGCGGAAGACGCCGCCGCGCTGGATGAGGGGCCGCAGGTCAACCCTAAATTGCTCGCCAGAGTCCAACAAGAGCGTCAGCTCTCCGTGGCGCACCCGCACGATTTTCTTTATCCGCATGACTCCCTTCCAATGTGTTATACCACAATCCTATGCGATGCGTTTGGGATGCTCGCAGGCAATGCAAGCCTCCCATGCAGTTAGCATCTGTGCGCGTCGATCACCAATGTTGGCCCACTCGCGGACTTGGCGCAGCACTTTTGCTGGCAATACAAACTTACCCGGTAATTCCACTAGAGTCTCAATGTCTAGCCGACAGTCCCGGCCGGCCTTGTAGATATGGATGTGCGGCGGCGGGTGTTCGTCATAGTGAATCATGATTTTGTACCCCGCGATTGTGGCTAGCGTTGGCAATGCATGATTGTAGCCTGATCGGTACGACTTGTCTTTACGCTACCACTGTGGACTTCCGCCCAACCTTGCTGCTCCCGCCCATAATCTATCAGTTTATTCGGGGTTTCAAAGTAGCCCACTACCGATTGCTAGGTTACAACGTTTAATGGAAATCCAATTACGACCGTCTAGTATTAACAAAGCTGTATCAGTATTCATTTGTCATTCCTCCGCAGATAAACAGTTTGCTGCAAGATTAAGTGATTCACTTGAATCGCTTTCAATTGCCTCTTGGCTAGATAAAAAGGATATGCTTGTTGGTCAAGACTGGATTGATGAAATTCAGGATGCAATCTCAACCGCGACTTATGTAGTTGTAGTTCAGTCTACTAGTTTACTCACCGCAGGACCATGGGCCCAAGAAGAGTTTAAAATGGCTTTTCAACGGCAAATAAAAGAAAAGCGAACTATTGTATTACCAATCATTATTGAAGACTGTGAACCAATCCCATTGCTAGGTTCGAAGCACTATGCCGATTTCCGTGGCAGTTTCGAATTTGGTCTAGGCGAACTCATAAAAGCAATCAAACATTTCAGTAACCTTTCTGATGTGGCGTGAAGGCATATTGGCATCCCATCTATCCCCCCCTACTCTCCCACGTCATCGCTTTCGCCGCGCGGGCTTGCGCGTGTGTTCCAACTCGCCGTCCGCGCCGGGGCCAGTGGCGCGGGCTGCCAGCCTGCGATGATTGGCCGGCAAGCTGCCTGCTTCGCCTGGAGTTTGCTCGGCTCAACGCGTGACTTCCACCGCCGCCGTCGCGGCCAGTAGCGGTTCCCCGCCGCGCAGGCGCTTGAGCCACACGAAGATGTAGTAAGTCCCCGGTTGGTTCTTAAAACTGAGCAGCGGAGTGCAGCTGAAGCGCCCTGTCGCGGGATCGACATCGATCTCGTGCGAGGTCTCCATCCCCTCGAAGCGCAGGTTCGCCTTGGGCGAAAAGCCGGTGAGCAGGCGGTCGCCGTCGCGGTATTCCTCAGTGCGGTTGAGCCAAAGTGCATCGCGCGGCCGAGGCGGTTCTTCATAACCCACCACGAGCTGAGCGAACTCAAACACCGCCGGATCGTAGCGCCCGGAAACTTGCGGACGCTCGCCCACGCGCGCGGCCAGCGGGAACCGGTACTCGCCACCGAGGCGCGCCACGAACTCCTGCGCGAGGTAGAACTGCTTGTTGTCCGCGCTTAGCGCCAGGCCGAGGCCGACATGCGTGTAGTTGGCGCCGAGGATCGTCTTGCGGTGGCCTTCGCTGGCCATCAGCGTTTCGATCGCGTGGTCGAGCAGCGACTGTAATCCGCCCTGGGGATTGCTCGCGTGGTAGATGTTTTCGCCGATGGCGTCGAACCCGCCGAGCAGGTTGAAGCGCCGCGTCGGCTTGCGGCCGGTCAAATCCCAGTGGCTGAAGTAATCATGAGCCAGCATCTCGTCGGCGTGCTGTTTGGCGGCCTGGCCCGCCAGCGGATCGAGATTCAGCTTGTGGAGTCCGGCGGCGCCGCGCTGCTGGTTGATTAGCAGCAGCAGGTATTCCTGCGCGAAGGTGTACTGGTCCGGTTCGCTGATCAGGTTTGCCGCCTGCGCGAGGCTTGGGGCAAGGGTCAGAGTGCCGGCGAGCACGAAAGTGAATCCCAGCCGGAGGATGCGGCTAGCCATGTGAACAGGCCAGCTCAGGGGAGTGACGCGCCGCTGCTTAGAACCAGCTCTCAACAAACGCAACCAGGAACGAGACCACCACGAAGGCATAGCATAAGTATTGCAGCAGCCGGCGCTTTTGTTCTTCCACGCCGACCGCGCCGCGGTAGCTGTCCGACGCGCCGGTAATCGCCGCGCCCAGCCCCTCGCTCTTGGTGTTGAGCGCGAGCGTGATCACGATAATGCCGCAGACAGCGGCTAGACTGACAACTTCTAAAACGATCAGCAACGGGTTCATATTTGCCTCTCCGAACCGAGGATTATAGCATAACCGCTGCTTACGGTGCGAGGAGTTGACTGCACCAGCATTTACCGCCATTGTTAACCACTTGCGGCTTAGCCCCTTGCACCTTGCTTTAAACTGTGCTAGCATTCTCGTTCCCGCGAAAGCGGGTTGTATTATCCGTCCCCCAGAGGCGGCGGGCGCGGCGGGGCCTTCCCGGCTTCACCGGCGCTAGCCGCGAGTACGGGGTATCTCAACCCAAGGGGTAACCATGGCGGACGTAGTCAAAATCTACGAATGCTGCGCGCTGTTTAGGCCTGATCTCGAAGCTGAAGAGCTTGACGCCGAGATCGAGGAAGTGCGCAAACTCATCCACGATCGCGGCGGCGAAATCGACCGCGTGGACCGCTGGAACAAGCGCTACTTAGCCTACCCGCTTAAAAAGTACATCGAAGGCTATTACGTAATCTACCGCTGGTTCTCCACCAAGGAAGTCCTGCCGGAGTTGGATTACAAGCTGCGCTATTCCGACAAGTGCCTGCGCCATCTGGTGCTGGATTACACTGAGAAAGAACAAAAGAGAAGGAAGCGGACACATGCCAAAACCGAAGTCGCCTAGATTCCGCCAGCGCAAGGTTTGCGCGTTCACGGTCGACCCTGAGCTGCCCATCGACTATAAAGCCGTCGCGCTGCTCAAGAAGTTCATCAGCGAGCGCGGGAAGATCCTGCCCCGCCGCCGCACGGGCACGTGCGCCAAGTACCAGCGTCCGCTGGCCAAGGCGATCAAGCACGCGCGTTACATGGCCCTGCTGCCCTACCGCCGCGACTAAGCGCCGGACGAGGGCGGCCGCCGCCTGGCATAGGGGCGCGCATGCAATGGAATGGATAAAAGGAAGCGGACATGAAGATCGTTTTGCTGGATGATTTGGTAAACGTCGGCCAAGCCGGCGAGATTGTGGAAGTGCGCAACGGTTACGCGCGCAACTACCTGCTGCCCAAGGGGCTGGCGGAGCGCGCGACGGCGGATGCGTTGAACCGCATCAAGCTGATTAAGCGCGCCGCGGAAGTGAAGCGCGCCAAGCGCATGGCCGAGGCGGCGGGCAAGTTCGCGCTGATCGCGGGCAAGCAGCTCGTGATCCGGATGAAAGCCGGCACGGAAGGCCGCATCTTCGGCGCGGTGACCAGCGCGATGATCGCCGACGAGGTGCAGATCCAGTTCGAGGTGGACATCGATCGCCGGCACATCATGCTCGACGAGCCGATTAAGCAACTGGGCGAGTTCCGCGTCCCCCTGCGCGCCAGCGCGGAAGTGACCGGCGAGCTGCTGTTGGTGGTCGAGGCGATCGTCTCTCGCGAGGAGCGCCAGGCCAAGCTACTTGAGGAAGCGCGCCGCCAGGAAGAAGCCGAGCGCTCCGCCGCGGACGCCGCCCTGCGCTATGAGGAGCCGGCGGACACCGAGCCGCATGAGGCCGAGGCAGAGGCCGCCGTCGACGCGATCGATAAATACGAGCTGCACGAGAATGAGGTCAACGGTTAACAGTTCTGATAGCGGCTGGTAGTTGAAAAGGATTACTGAATTTAGCGTGGTCAACCAGCGGGATCTCGTTGGATTATCGTGGCGCACCGCCAGGTAATGCAGTACGAGGCTAAAAGTGCCGTGCGCTAAACTTCAAGCCGGGATTGCTTCAACAGGTTAGAACGATAAACATACCTCCGACATGTAATTCGAGTTTAAACTTGGATAAACTCAGCTAATTCGAGTTTGAACTTGGATAAACTCAGCTGTGGTTTGCTACAGCTCGTAGCAGCGATAACTAATGCTGATGCAGTCCTTGAGTGCGGAGGCAGGCGCTGACCAATCGAGGCAAGGAGATACCACACTCGATTACCTACAGTTACGGTACAATGTGAAGTATAGTTTTTCGAGAACACGCGCATGCGGCTCGGATCTTTCATTTGTCTAGGATTCCTGTTGCTGCTTGTCTCCTGTAGTAGCCAGGAAAATCCTAATCCGGCGCAGCTGACAGCTGAGGAATCCAGCTGGCTGCAACAAAATCCCGATAAGCTGACGCTGTATTTCAATACAGAATTCCCTCCGATTGAATTCATCTCCACCTCAGGCGAGTTCACCGGGATGGGCGCGGATGTGATCGCCCGGCTGGAACAAACGCTAGGAATCAGCTTCAAGAAACAGCCAGAAGGAGATTGGAATGCTCATCTGGCAGCGCTGCGCAGCGGGCAATGCGCCATTGCACCAGCAATCGTCAGGACGGCTGAGCGCGAACAATACGCTTTCTTCACCAAGCCGTATGCGACAGTGCCAGTAGTCATAATCACCAAGCATGAAGTTAGTCAGGCGCGATCCTTAAGCGACCTTACCGGCTACCGGGTAGGAGTAGTATCTGGTTTTGCTACTGAACAATACATGCTTGATGAATCCTTGACGCATCAATTCGAAGTTGTGGCAGTCGAGGATGTACCCGAAGGATTACAGGCTGTCGCTTTTGGCCAGCTTGATGCGTTCGTTGAGAATCTCGCGGTGGCTGCCTACTACATCAACGAGCTCGGCATTCCGAATCTTCGTGTAGCAGGTACTACGGAATACAACTTTGCGTGGAGTTTCGGTGTCAGCCGGCAATATCCCTTGCTTTATAGCTCGCTGGAAAAAGCGCTGGGTAGCATACCAGAGGCTGAATTAGCCCGGATTCGCAGTAAATGGATCTCACTATCCGCGACGCCAGGATTAGCACCGGGTACAATCCGCCTGCTAAAGCTCTCGACGCTGTTCATTGCACTATTAGTCAGCTTCCTGACGGTTATTACTCTAGTCCAGTGGCGGATTCTCAGAGCAAAAATCGAAGCTTTGCGAAAAAGCGAGTCGAAATACGGCGAGTTGGTTGAGAATGCAAATAGTTTGATAGTGCGGCTTGATCGAGAAGGACGGATCGCTTATATCAACGAGTACGCATTAGATTTTTTCAGGTTGAAAGCAGGCGAGATCAGCGGTCAGTCTGCGATTGGAACAATCCTGCCTCAGGTAGATTCCTCTGAAGCTGACGAACTGCAGGCACTGCAAAATGTCATTAAACATCCGGAATGCTACCTGGCCGCAGAATATCAGTACACGCGCCAGGACAGCTCTGAGGTTTGGGTTTCCTGGACGAATAAGCCAATGTTCGATAAAACCGGCGCTTTGAGCGAACTGCTGTGCGTTGGTATCGATGTTACGGCTAAAAAGCTAGTTGAGGCTGCATTACTAGATGCCGAAGCTAAATACCGTTCGCTGATCGAACACAGCCAGAACATTATTTTTACTATCACACCCAGCGGGATGCTGACTTATATGTCACCGAGCGGTGTCAAGCAACTCGGTTACGAACCAGCTGAATTCATCAAAGCAGACTTTCACAGTTTTATTCATCCCGACGATGTCGCTGTATGCGAACAGGCGTTGCGAGAAGTCTCAGAGACCCACGCGATCAAAAGCGGTCTTGAATACCGTGTTCTTTGTAAGGATGGGACTTACCGCTGGCACCGGACAACTACAGCTCCGGTCTTCGACGAGCAGCAGCATTTGATTTCTTTTGTCGGGAATACGGAAGATGTCACAGAACACAAACTTGCCGAGGAGACACTGCGCGAAACGACACAGCAATTGGAATACTATTTCAACTCGGCACTGGATTTATTCTGCATTGCTAATACTAATGGGAGTTTCCTGCGGCTTAGTCGCGCATGGGAGACTGCCCTTGGATTCAAGCTTGAGGAGCTGGAACATCATCAATTCCTGGAGTTCGTCCATCCTGATGATGTGCAAGCTACGCTTGATGCAGTGGTGAAGTTGCGCCAGCACCAAGATGTGGTCGGTTTCACTAATCGTTACCGTTGCCGGGATGGCTCTTATCGCTATATCGAGTGGCGGTCGACTGCGCATGATGAACTGATCATGGCGGCTGCTCGCGATATTACCGGACGCATCCAAGCTGAACAAGAGTTGCAACGGTTGAATGCCCAAACCTTCGCACTCAACGCAGAGCTAACAGCTGTCAACGAGAAATTGCTCGCCCAAAACGTAGAATTAGGCGCAGCAAATGACGAACTCTCTGCGACAAATGATGAATTAGTCCAGGCTAAAGAGGATTTACAGGAAAATGAGATCCGGTTGCAGACACTATTCCAACATAGCCCGGCCTGGCAAATTCTCCTCAACTTAGAAACTAACCGCATTGTTGATGTAAATGATGAATACTGCAGGATATTTGGTTATGGCCGCGCGGAAAGCATTGGTCAAACGGCTTCTGAAGTTGGGATTTACAGCGAAGCGACCATGGAGCAGGTCCTGGCGGAGTTGAAGACAGTTGGGGCATTGAAATATGCTGAGGTAACCATCAGAACTAAATCAGGTGGAGAACGCATTATCCTGGCTAGCCGTGAATTGATCTATATTCAGGGCGTTCCACACATGCTGTCCATGGGTGTCGATATCACCGAGCGTAAGCGAGCTGAGGAAGCGCTGCACCGGGAGAAGCAGTTTGTTGACGGAATTATTAATAGCTTACCGGGTACTTTCTTTCTCTACGACGCTGACTTACGCCTGCGGCGCTGGAATCACGCTCATGAGACTGCGCTTGGTTATACCAGCCAGGAGCTCAGCGGCAAGTTTATCGGTGACTGGCATACTGACCCACAGCAGAGCAACGAGTTAGTGGCGAATCTACGGCACTTACTTGAAACAGGTGAAGGACTCCGGGACCAGTTCGAGACAACGTTGTGTCACAAAGACGGCCGGCCGATTCCATTTCTGATCAAGTCCACAGTGATTCATACAGTTGATGGCCCGGTGTTGATCGGCGTCGGCTTGGATATTACGGAGCAAAAAGTAGCTAAAGAAGCACTGCTTCAGGAGAAGCAGTTTACCGAAGCGATCTTGGAAAGCTTGCCCGGCATTTTTTACGTTTATGACGCAGACTTGCGTTTACGGCGCTGGAACCGCACGCATGAAGTTGATCTGGGTTATACGTCTGCTGAACTTGATGGCAAGTACATCGGCGAATGGCATACAGATCCTAAGGTTAGGGAACTCGGTGTGGCCAGCGCGCGGGCCGTGCTCGAGCAAGGCGTCGAAGGTCAGATAGAGACTACGTTGCTGAGTAAGGATGGAGTTCACGTCCCGTACATCGTCATTTCGCGGCAGGTGGACACATCCACCGGCCCGGTAATGATTGGGATTGGGTTAGATATTACGGAAAGGAAGAAAACAGAAGCAGCGCTGCGGGAAGAGCGGCAACGCTTGCAAGCCACGATCGAGGGAACCAATGCTGGCACTTGGGAGTGGCATATCCAAACCGGTGAGATTGTCGCCAACGAACGGTGGGCGCAGATCATCGGCTATACGCTGGCAGAACTAGAGCCGGTCTCAATTAAAACTTGGGAGCAATATACGCATCCAGAAGATCAGCAAGCATCTGACGCAATGCTTGCGCGTCATTTCTCCGGTGAGCTTGATTACTACGACATCGAAGTGCGCATGCGCCACAAAGCGGGGCATTGGGTTTGGATCCAGGATCGCGGCCGGGTGAGTGTTTGGTCGGCAGAGGGCCAGCCGTTGCTGATGCAAGGGACGCACCAGGACATCACAGAACGCAAGCAATCTGAGGAAGCGCTGCAGCAGTCCGAAGCCTTTTTGGGAAACACGTTCGATAAAAGCCCGATGCCGCAGTGGGTCTCGGATGAACATGGCACGCTCATTAAAATCAATGAAGCATGCCGTGAGTTATTGCATCTAGCCGGCGAGGACTTAATCGGGAAATACAACATCTTAAAGGACAGATATGTAGCGGGACAGGGTTTTCTGCCATTGATTCAGGCAGTCTACGAGCTTGGCGAGACGGCAAACTTCATCCTTAAATGGGATTCCAGCGAATTTCAGCAATTGCAGTTCGAACAGTTCGTGGATCTGGTCCTGGATGTAACGGTCTCGCCATTGCTCAATAGCGAGGGGCAAGTCACTAACGCTGTCATCCAGTATATCGATATCACTGAGCGTGTCCGGACGGATGCCGCACTGCGCGCACGGGAATCGTATTTGACATCGATCATTGAGAACCAGCCTGGCCTAGTGTGGTTGAAGGACGCTCAAAGCCGGTTCTTGGCAGTCAACAATAGCTTCGCGCAATCTTGTGGAATCAGCTCGCCACAGTTCATTATCGGCAAAACCGACATTGATGTCTGGCCGCGCGAGCTGGCAGAGAAATACCGCGAGGATGATGCGAAGGTAATGGCGACCGGCCAAGCGTACATGGTGGAAGAGCCGATTGTCGAACAAGGAGAAACACACTGGTTTCAGACTTTTAAAACTCCGGTGTTTAACGAACAGGGTGAAGTAATCGGTACTACCGGCTTTGCGATGGACATTACCCAACGTAAATATAGCGAGGACGCTTTACGGCAGCAACACGAATTGGCCTTGGCGCTGGGCAGCTCTGAAGATCTGGAGCAGAGCCTGCAAATCTGCCTGGATGCTGCGTTAACTTCAACAGAGAGCATCGGTGGCGGGATCTACCTGGTTGATTCGCTGGATGGCAGTTTAGTATTGGTTTACCACAAAGGGTTGTCTCCGGATTTTGTCGAAGCGGTCCGCCATATCCCAGCTGAGGATCCGCGCGTGTCATTGCTAGCCGCTGGCAATACAATCATTCTGAATGAAGAAAACTACTTGTTTCGCTCACCGTTTATCCAGGAAGGTTTGAAATGCCTAATCGCCGTGCCGATTATGCACGCAGGCCGCATGATTGCTTGCTTCAATATCTCTAGCTCTAATAAAGACGCCTTCACGGCTGGCGATCGCACCAGAATTGATTCAATATCAGCAGTTGCCGGAAGTTTTATTGCGCGCAACCTGATGGAAAAAGCGCTGCGGGAGGGTGAGGAGCAATACCGGAATGTTGTCGAGTCGCAATCAGAGCTAATCGCGCGATTTTTAGAAAACGGCACAATCACTTTTGTTAATCAAGCTTGGCAGAATTACTATCAAACTCATCGCGGCGTTGCGGCGGATGTGATCGGGGAAAACGTGTGGCGGCTGATGCAGTTCGAGGATATTCCGACGGTCCAGCGAATCATCAGCCAGCTTGAACCCGGTTCTGCAATCCAGGACTATGAACAATCGCTGACCTCGCAGTTGGGGGAGATCCGCTGGCAAGCCTGGCAGTTGTACCGGTTGCAGACGTTGCCCGGGCAGATGGCTGAATACCAGATCGTGGGTATCGATATCACGGAACGCAAGCAGGCTGAAGAAGCGTTACGCGAGAGCGAAGAGCGGTTTCGGGTTACCGCAGAAATGACCGGCCAGGTTATTTATGATTACGACATCGAGCACAGCATCATCAGCTGGTCTGGAGCGGTCGAGGCAGTCCTAGGCTTTACCCAAGCAGAAATGCAGCATGTCGGCTTCGACTCATTGGTCGAATCAATCCATCCGGAGGATCGCGCCCAGGCAGTCACACTACTCGAGCACGCGATGCATGAGCACAGCACTTACACTGCAGAGTACCGGATGCGGTGCAAAGACGGCACCTACATTTATGTTCATAACCGCGGCGCTTTTCTACCAGCGCCGCAGGGCAAAGTCCAACGGATGCTGGGTACGATTGATGATATGACTGCACGGCGGGCAGCGGAGGAAGCCCTGCGTATCAGCGAGGAAAATTACCGCGGCCTCTTTGAAAACGCGAAAGAGGCGATTTTAATCGCTAAAGACAGCAAAATCGTCTTGTGCAATCCGCAAATGATTCAGTTGCTCGGGTTGAAACAGGCAGCAATCATCAATCAACCATTCGTGAATTTCATTCATCCGGAAGATCGGCAGCTAGTGCACTCCCGCTATCAACAACGTGTGCGGGGGGAGCATCCGCCGTCGAGTTACGAATTTCGCGTCATCGGGTTAAACGACAGAGTGCGCTGGGTGGTGATCAATAGCGTCCAGTTCGTGTGGGAGGATGAACCAGCAACCCTGAGTTTCCTGGTGGATATTACTAAGCGCAAGCTGGCCGAAGAGTCGCTGAAAGAAAAAGCGGCCTTGCTCGAAGCCCAGATGAACGCCACACTGGATGGATTGATCGTCGTCGATGAGAAACAGCAGCGCATCTTGATCAACCAGCAGGCGATCGATTTATTGCAGGTTCCCCCGCAGATTCTCGCGGTTGCCGAGGATGAGCTTCTACTCCAGCACATTGCAGGGCTGGTGCGGGAACCGGAGCACTTCCTGGCCGATGTCAAACGTCTGTACCAACAGGTGTTTCAGACTAGCCGCGATGAGATCGAATTTAGAAGTGGCCTAGTGCTTGACCGATACACCGCTCCCGTGCTTAGCCCTGACGGCAAGTGCTACGGGCGGATTTGGACTTTCCGCGACATTACTGAGCGCAAACGGGCTGAACAGGAGAAAGTCCAGCTCCAGGCGCAGTTGCACCAAGCGCAAAAGATGGAATCAGTGGGCCGCCTGGCCGGTGGAGTCGCGCATGACTTCAACAACATGTTGGGTGTAATCCTGGGCCATACTGAGTTGTCGTTGGAGAACGAAGACGTACCCGAGCCTGTCATGGAAAGCCTGCAGGAGATCCGCAAAGCGGCTGACCGCTCGGCGAACCTTACCCGGCAGTTGCTCGCCTTCGCCCGTAAACAGCCGGTCACACCGAAGGTGATCGATCTCAACGAGACGGTGGCAGGCGTACTCAAGATGCTGGAACGGTTGATTGGCGAGGATATCGATCTTGCCTGGCTGCCCGGCGCGGATCTTGATCCGGTCCGGATCGATCCATCGCAGATCGACCAAATTCTGGCCAACCTCTACACCAATGCCCGGGACGCCATCGAGGGGACGGGCAAGATCACGATCGAAACAGGCAAGGCCGCTTTCGATCAGGAGTTTTGCGCGCAACATTCGGGATACCAACCCGGCAGCTTTATCCTGCTCGCGGTGAGTGACAATGGCTGCGGGATGGACGAGGGGACGCTGTCTTGCTTGTTTGAACCGTTCTTCACCACCAAAGGTATGGGCCAAGGCACGGGGTTGGGTCTGGCGACGGTCTACGCCATTGTCAAACAGAACGATGGTTTTATTACGGTCTACAGCGAGGTCGGCCAAGGTACTTCTTTTCACGTCTATCTGCCGCGCGATATAGCGAAGGCGGAACAGTATATGGACAAGCCGGTGATTCCGGCTCACACGGCGGGGCGGGAGACGATTCTCCTTGTGGAAGACGAACCGGCGATCCTGCAAATGACGACGAAGATGCTCAAGCGCCACGGCTATTCGGTGCTGGCTGCGGCCACGCCGGGCGAAGCTTTGGATCTAGCCCGCCGGCATGCGGGCGAGATCCACTTGCTGGTGACAGATGTCATCATGCCGGAGATGAACGGGCGGGAGCTGGCCAAGCAGCTGCTTTCGCTCTATCCCGGCCTCAAGCGGTTATTCATGTCCGGCTACACCGCGAACGTGATCGCGCACCACGGTGTGTTGGAGGAAGGTATCCACTTCATCCAGAAGCCTTATACCACTCGAGAACTAGCAGTTAAAATCCGCATCGTCTTGGATCAGGAGTGACGCTGCCGGGCGGGCGGGCCAGGCCGGCACCGGTTGAATACTTGCATGCTTTCCCTAAAGCGTGCCCGGCTGGCGGGAGAGCCGCACAGCGTCGCGGGCGAGCACGAGCAGCACGGGGAAGAAGAGAAGCTGTACAGCAAGTTTGACCAGCCAGAAGGGGTTGAAGACGGGCTGGGTGGCGTTCTCCTGCATGGATTCTTGTGCGATGATCAGATATGGGCTGCCCAGGTAATCGGCGAGATTCAAGCTGGCCGTAAAAGCGAGCAAGCCAGGCAAGGTGTATTGCACGATGGTCTGCACGCCCACGCCGGCTGTGTTCACCCCAGCGAGGATCAGCAGTGCTAACACAACGGCTGCGCCGGATTGCACAGGGATGGCCAAGGCCAGGTAGCGCAGCAATCGCGAGTTGCGCAGTAAGCGCAGTCCCAGTGCGATCACGATTACGCTGATCAGGATGATCAGCAGCGGTTCGGCAACTTCATCACCGCAGAATTTACGCAGTTGGTCATGGCCCGCCAGCCACCAGTTCGCGGGATTTATCCGTTCCGGCCTGAATAGCTGGTACGTACTGAACCAGATCATCGCGCTGAAGTACGCATACTGCATGCTCGCATTCAACGCTCCCGCCGCGGTGGCGATGCCCCACGTGCTGATGCGGCGGCTGGCGACGAGCAGGAACATGAGCAGCAGCAAACTGCTGATCACCCCGTGCACCGTGATCAAGCAGGTGTTGAGCAGCAGCAGGGGCGACCAGCCGCTCAGCTGCCTGAGCAATTGCCAGGTGCTTGCCGCCGGATGGCCGGGTAGAGCCGCTGCTGCGACCGGTGCCGCCGATCCTGTTGAATCCTCGCCCAAGTGGACAGGCTCATTCAGAGATAGCGCCTGGATGTTCTGCCTCAGCTGCAGGCTCTCAGGCAGCAGCAGCGGCAGGGCCGCGTTCAAGATCACCAAAATCCCGGCCCCGGTTAACACACGTCCGAGCAACGGGGTTATCCCGATCCGCAGGCAGGCGGCCAGCACCTCGTTGTCGTTGAGCGGACTGACCGCCACCAGTTCATCCACACCTGCCGCGCGGCCGCCGCGCGCCGCATCGGAGAGCATCATGGCTATGTCGCGTACCGCCGTAAACACGCCCTGCACCAGCCACAGGCCGTACCAGAACAGCCCGGAGCTGACGGCGCCGAGCGCCAGCGTGCCATACCAGGGCCAGCCGGCCCCCGCGTAGCCGAATAGCCAGTTCTGCAGCCGGGGCAGGGCTACAAACGAGCTGAGCAAGCCGGCGACTGCGCTGAGGGCGAGGATCAGCCACTGTGCCCAAGCCGCCCGGCGTTGGCGTTGGCGGCGCTGCTGAAGCAAGGTGTACTTCGCCAGTGGATTATCCGCGAGCTGGCGCACGGCGGCCAGAAAGTCCGGCCCAGCATGCCTGGTTGGGATGTACACCTGCTGCGCCGTGATCCCCATGGTTCAGGTTCCTCGCCGCCTGGCCGGGCAGCGCTCCACGATCAAGACAGACTCTTTTTCGTTACCGGAGTTCGGTCAAGTGTACTACCTGCACGAGGCGATTGCCGCCTACAACCACTTCCCCGGATTCAGGATGCCTTTGGGATCGAAGGCTTGCTTGATGCGCCGCATCAACTCGATTTCCGCCGCGCTGCGTTGCAGTGGCAAGTGTTCCGCTTTGATCGAGCCTACCCCGTGCTCGGCGGTGATCGTCCCACCCAGGCTGACGGCCAGCGCGCACAGGTCGCGAATCGCCGCCCGCCCGGTGGCGATGCCGGGATCGCGCTCATCCTTGAACATCAGCGTGGCGTGGAAGTTGCCGTCGCCGAGGTGGCCGTAGTTGAGGAAGCGCAGGCCGTGCTTAGCGCCGATGGCGCGCACGCCGCGGCTAAACTCGACGAGCTTGTCGCGCGGCACGGCCACGTCGTCGCTCAGCTTGAACTCGCCGAGCTGGTGGCAGGCGGGCGACAGCTCGGAGCGTACGCGCCACAGCTTCAGCGCCTCGGCGCGGTCAGTGGTCTGGCCCAGCAGGCGCCCGCCGTGGGTGGCGAGCGTGGCGAGCACTGCGTCAAGCTGCGCCAGCGCGTCCGCGGCGGTGAAGGCGTCGGCCTCGATGGCGAGCAGCGCGGTGGTGGACTGCATCGCCAGCTCCGCCGCTTCGCCTAGGGCCGCGCGCGCCTCAGCGCCAAGTTGGCGCACGACGCAACGCATCACCGTCGCGTCGATGTATTCCAGCGTGCGCGGCACCACCGGCCCGGCCAGCACTGCCTGCGCCGCCGCCAGCGCGGACTCGTCGTCGTCGAACAGCACCGTCGCCGTGCCCACCGCGCCGGGCAGCGGCAATAGCTGCAGCTCCGCCTCGACCACCGCGCATAAGAGGCCCTCGCTGCCGCAGATCAGCCGCGTCAGGTCTAGCCCGCACACGTCCTTGATCGCCGAGCTGCCGGTACGGATCACCTCCCCGCCGGGCAGCACGCAGGTCAGGCCGAGCAGCCAGTCGCGCGTCGTGCCGTACTTCACCGTTGTGATTCCGCCCGCGTTCTCCGCGATGTTGCCGCCGATGCTCGACACGTCGTGGCTCGACGGCCAGGGCGCGTACCATAAGCCGTAGCTCGCGAGCTGCTGGTTTAACTGCTGCACCGTCAGCCCCGGCTGCACGCGGCAGCTGCGGTTGACGCGGTTCACGCTCAGCAGGCGCGCCATCGGCGAGGTGTCGAGCACCAGTCCGCCGTGCACGGGCACCGCACCGCCGGACAGCCCGCTGCCCAGCCCGCGCAGGTAGACCGGCA
Source organism: uncultured Planctomycetales bacterium (assembly GCA_964465955.1). Lineage (GTDB taxonomy): Bacteria > 4484-113 > 4484-113 > 4484-113 > JAFGCY01 > CAYXMN01. Next base: position 9,343 of record CAYXMN010000006.1, on the reverse strand, counting down.
CGGCGTAGAAGTCCGCCACATGCAGGGCGTGGCGCACATGGTGGATCGACTGCGCGAGCACCACGACGTCAGCCCGGGCGTGCTCCATGCTGGTGTCGGCGCCATAGGCCGCGGTGTCCGCGCTGCGCGCCAGCACGAACTGCGCGGGAATCCGCTCGGCTAGCGCGGCGGTGAGCAGCATGGCGTCCCACTGCTCGCCGGGTTCTAGCACTGGCAGTTCAGCGGGCGTGTAGGCTTTAACGGCAAACGCGGCATCTGGTTCGGGAGCGTCTGCGGGCATGTGGAGATTGTATCGTGTGTGATGCTGGGTCCAGGTTCAATGGTCCCCCGAAGCCTTATCGCAGCGGTTTGCCATGACACAAACGGCTGAAGCTGGCACCGCCGCCAGTCTGGGAGGTCGCCGCAGCAGCCCTAGTCCCGCCGCTTCATGTGCACCTTTTTGGTCTGGCAGTCCCTGCACAGGCGCGAGAGCCAGTCCGGGCTGGTAGCGTCCTTGGTGAACTCGTTGATGCGCAGCAGCCGCCCGCAGCCCTGGCACTTCTTGACCGTCCCCACCACGCGAATCCTTTTTATCCCGGCAATGGTCTCGTGATCAATGGTGATCGGCTCTTCGTCGATGACCTTGCTGGCGCGCTTGGCTGTCGGATCGAGCATCCGCCGCGCAGCGTCCTTGCCCAGCCAGCCTTCAAGGTCGGACATCGCGATCTCGCTGGGCACATCCGCCGCGCCGCGCCGGCGCTCCGGCGGCGTGGTGGACAGGCGTAGCGCTCCCGTCTCAATTTCGCGGGCGATGGAATCTTCGCTGCGGTTGAGCAGCCGGGCCAGCTCAGCCAAGGTGTATTTCGACTTGAACATCGCACATACAGTCTACCTGAAATCCAATCCTAGCCCACGTCCGGGGCGGGCGGCCCCAGCTGCGCCAGTTCGCGCTGCAGCGTGTCGAGCCAGCGGCCCGCGCTAAACTGCGCCTGCGCTGAAAGCGGATGCGCGGCTAGATACTCCGGACTGAGGATGAATTCCAGCAGCCGCGCGGCCAGCTGCAAATCGTCCTGGCATGACTGAAGTTCCGCCGGTTTTGCACGCTGATCCCACTGCGCCCGCGCCTCTTCCTCTTTGTCGAGGGCGGCCAGCCCAGCCGCCAGGAAATACGCCTCCAGCAGCCGCTCTTGCATTTCCATGCCCTCAAAGCTGGCGCAGGCTTGCTCGAAATCGTGCAGCGCCTCGCGTGGATGCCCCCCGAACAGCGCCAGCGCACCGAGATAGAGCAGGCTCATCGAGCCGGTCGTGCGGTCGCCGAGCAGCTGCGCCAGCGCCTGGGCGCGGGTAAAGCTGTGCTGGGCGGCGATGTGCCATTCCTGCGCCAGCTCAATCAACCCGAGGTTATACCAAGCCGCCAGGCTCAAGTGCCGGTTGCGATGGCGCTCGTCCAGTTCGGTGCTGCGCAGGAGCAGGTCGCGGGCTTCGGCCAGCGCGCCGCGCGAGTAATGCGTGAAGGCCAGGTTACACAGCGTCTTGGCCGCGGCTTGGAAGTCGCCGGTCTCTTGGAAATAATCCAGGCACTTTTGCATCATTGCCCAGCCCCGTTCGAGGCTGCCCTGGTTAGCCCAGACATAGCCCAGCGTCATTTTGACGCGCATTGACAACCGCTGCTCGCCGAGGCGATCATAAATTTGGTACGCCCGCTCCAAATCGCCAGCCGCCGCGTCGAAATCACCGCGCTTCCAGGCAATGTTGGCGATAGTCGCCAGCGCTCCCGCTTCCAGCAACGGCCACTCATACTCCCGTGCACTGGCCAGCACTTGCGCGGCGCTGTCCAGTGCCGCCGCCAAATCACCAGCGCGGTGATCACATTGCGCCAAGGATAACTGGCAGCGCAGTTGCAGCATGTCATCGCCGGCGTCGATGGCGTACCGGTTGGCCCAGCGGAACTGCGCGCGTGCTTCCAAGTCTTCTCCCAGCTCATGAGCCGCGGAGCCGATAACGTAGTACGCGCGAGCCAGCCAGCCCGGTGACGCTTGCAGATGGGGATCTTCCAGCAGACGGTGCGCGCCGGACAGCGCATCGGCGTACTTACCTTGGTTGATTGCGGCTTCCGCGTTGATCAGCAGTTGCGGCTCAGCGATGGAGTGCGCCATGCAGTAATTGTACTGTGCGTACTGGTTGCCCGCTTGGCCTGCCCGCTGCGCGAGAAAAAGAAGCTCACCCAGGGGACGGGTGAGCTAGGAGGGTTGAGATGAAAGGGGTTGCTATTTAACGCGCGGATCTTTATTGAGAGTCTTCAGCGCTTTAGTGCTGATGCGCATCCGCGTCTTACGGCCATGCTCGTCCACGAGCGTCACTTTGACCAGGTTGGGCTGCCATTTGCGCTTGGTGTGGCGCTGGGAATGCGACACGTTGCAGCCCGTTTGTGCTTTCTTCCCCGTCAGGGGGCATACTTTCGACATTTGACTCTCTCCGCCTGCCTCCGCGGCCAAAGGCCGCTAGCAGTCACATTCTAACGCAAATTGACCACCGTTGGGATTCGTGTTGAAGCCAACCAACGCCAAGCGTGAAATACACCGGCATGCGCTGACTCAACCCAGAGCCCCGGATGCAAAGTATAGATTACCGGCGAGCGCCTGTCAACCATTCTGCGGGAATGTGAAACCTAAACAGGCAGGATCGCGCTTTGACAAGGGCTGGCGGCTACCGCACCGGCCTGCTGTTGTTTCCCGGTGCCGGAACCGCCCACGATAAGCGACTGCGTCGCCGGTGGCGCGATTATCTCAATCACGCTGCCGTGGTGCCGCGTCTTGCTATAATGGGCGCGAAAAAAGACAGCAGCGAGGCTATAGCCGTGAAGATCCACGAGTATCAGGCGCGAGAATTGTTCCAGGCCCATGGCATCCCCACCAATGCTGGCGAAGTCGCCCGCACCCCCGAGGAAGCGAAAGCGATCGCGGAACGCATCGGCAAGCGCGTCGTCGTCAAGGCGCAGGTGCATGTGGGCGGGCGCGGTAAGGCAGGCGGCGTAAAATTGGCTGATACTCCCCAGGAAGCCTTCGCTAAAGCAAGCCAAATTCTAGGGATGGACATCAAAGGTTTGACGGTGGACCGCGTGCTGGTGGCGGAAGCGGTAGATATTGCCGCGGAGTATTACCTAGGTATCACACTTAACCGCGATGATAACATGCTGGTGCTGATCCTAAGCGCGGCCGGCGGCGTGGATATTGAGGAAGTGGCCGCGACCACTCCGGAGAAGATCTGCAAGGTCAACGTTAATCCGCTGATCGGCATCCAAGACTTCGACATCCGCCAGGCGATCTACGGCAGCGGTGTGGATGCCACCAAGGCCCGCGAGATCACGGCGTTCATCCGGAAGCTATACGCCTGCTGCATGGCCGTGGATGCTGAACTAGCGGAGATCAATCCGCTGGTCATCACCGGCGACGGCCAAGTGCTGGCGATCGATGCGAAGGTCAACATTGACGACAACGCGCTATACCGCCAGAAGAGCATCACGGCGTGGCGCGAAGTCGGCGCGGACCTCGATGAGTTCGAGAAGCAGGCTAAGGAAGAGGGCCTGACCTATGTCCACCTGCCAGGCGGCAACATCGGCGTTTGCGGCAACGGCGCGGGCTTGGTGATGACCACGATGGACGTGGTAAAAAAAGCCGGCGGCACCCCCAACAACTTCCTCGATTTCGGCGGTTCGGCGACGCAGGAAGGCGTGGCGAAGGGACTCAACGCGATCCTGCGCGATCCGGATGTGAAAGGCATCTTAGTCAACGTGTTCGGCGGCATCACGCGCACGGATATAGTGGCCCAAGGCATCGTCGATGTCTATGACAAGCTGCCGCGCAAGGTGCCCATCGTGATCCGCCTGACCGGCACGCGCGAGGACATCGCCAAGGAGATCCTGCATAACTGCGGCAAGCCCCTTGTCTTCGCCGACAGCATGTGGGAAGGCGCGCAAAAAATTGTTGAGCTGGTGGGATAGGCGCGCCGATTCACCACCCTGGTCGACCTAGGACAGGTAGCAGGCTAATCAGTCAAGCTGCCAGCCTTAGCAAAACTCGGCAATCACGACCAAACAATTTCTTCGCATTTTCGTCTCATTTATTACATCATGAGTTCGGGGGATGCGATGCATTTGAGACTTCACGGCTGCGCAGCATTAGCTTGCTGCATCCTGCTCTGTCTGGCCCTCTCGCCCGCGCTGGCGCTGGCTGATGACACCTGCACCACCGGCGCGGAAGACAGCCTGGCTCTCCCGCCGCTGGAACCCGGGCAGGTTCGCGCCATCACGCGCGATGGCGAGTGGGTGCTGGTCAAGCCGCTGGACGACCCTGGCAACCCTTACCGCGAGCTCTATAGCATATGGGACCGCTGGCTGATGGCGCATTTTGACCCGGCGCTGGATTTTAGCAACATCCCGTCCGGCTGAGGCAGCATCCGCGTTGGTCAACGCCCCGCCGCGCTTGCCGCCGCCGCTGACCCAGCATCTCCAACAACGGAGGAAGCAAGCAGCGAGTCCGAAGCCACGGATGCCGAGAAACTGATTACAGCCATCGCGCAAACTCCTGCCGCCGCAGCCAGCTCCACGGACGTTCCAGGCAGTCCAAGTCTCGCTGGAGCCAGCCTGCCCGCCGGGGACCCAATGGAGTTCTATTACCTCATGGCCGATGTGGATGAGAACGGCTACCTGCTCCCTCTCGGCATGCTCAGCCGGATGCTGCGCGGTGAAGCGCTGCCGGGACAGCCGGAGCCAACCTTGCGGCAACGCGCGGAACTGCGGTTATCCGGCTCGCAGTCCTTGTTCAAAGGCATCCGATATTCGCTGCTGGCATGCGGCGAGTTAAGCGCAGACGAATACAACGCACTAGTCTCAACAATGAATTCACGCAGCGGTAATACCGAGGAGTACCCAATCATCCCGGCCTGGCTGGGCGAGCACCCGCCTTACCAGACCGTGTTCCTGCCCAATGGCGACATCCTATGTTATGGCGAATTAGACCTGCATTTTGAGCAAGCGCCGCAGTCCTCGCTGTTTATCCTTTCCAGCACACACTGGCCGCCGAGACTCACTTGGTACCGCTATTCGTCCGCGGGGGAATTACTCGGCAAAAGCATCATCGAAAACGATCTTGACGGCAGCGACTGGCAGCAGTTGTATTACAGCCACCAGCCTGCTAAAAACCGTTACCTTGGATCCGCCGGATCCAGGGATTGCACCGATTACAGCCTTGGTTACCAGTTGGAGTTCAACGAGACGCGTGAGCAAGTGAAAGGAGATCGCGGTATATCTTCGCAGGTCGTCGCGGTCGAACTTAAATCCGCAACGGACTGGCAAGGCCAGCCGGTTGATCTCGATGCACCGCCGCCTGTCATCCCCGCAGGATATCTCGCCGCAATCTTCCGCGAGTCATTGGCCGTTAAATACCAGTCTCAAGTGAAATCCGGCAAGGCCGATCCCTCCGCGCTATCACCTTTCGCTGGCCAGCCCAATGGTCCGCAACTAGCCGATCCCGCACCGCGCCCGCTGCCGTTGTTTGCCCGGCTCAACGTTAACGGCGAACCCAAATACGTGCTAGTGAAAGAAATGGATGATCCGGCAAACCCATTTCGCGAGCAGTACCAGCCTTGGGATTATTGGCTGCGTACACGCATCGGCAAGGATTACTACTTGGAGCCAGGGGTCTATGAGACCGCGACGAAGCTACATGATGCAGCGCTCAAGAACGCGGAAGCCAGCGGGGATGAGGAGGCAATTGAACAGGCGCGGAATGAACCGCTCAACCTGAACCCGCCTGAGGATTGGGAATATTTCAGCCTGAGCGCCACTGCCGACGGCTACATCATGCCTTACCTGCAATCCCCGGATGTGGCTTCCGAATGGTTGACCGGCGATTGGGGCTCGACTCCCCGCGAATGTTATCAGAGCTATCTCGGCAGCCGCGCGGAATCAGCAGGTCAGGTAGTGACGCTTGCCGGATCACTGGTGGCGAACGGCGCCATGCCGGCCGAAATCAAACAGCAGTTTTTGCAGGAGAAATGGGACTCACGGGCATGGCAATATCCCGAGGTTCCAGCCTGGTTATTCACCCAGCTCACCGCACCTGATACCTTTGACAATGTCTTGCTGCTCCGCGACGGGCGGTGCGTGCTAACCTGCATCACATATGAACTGGAGCCGGAAGCGCTGGATGCCGACACCATCCCGAAGCACAAGATCACTGGCAGGATTACCTTGTTCGCGGCGGATGGCACAGAAATCCAGCACTTTGATGTCTCGACCACGGAATACGCTGAGGTTCCGCAGGAGCGGGATGTGCTATTCCCCGGCTACCGCGCGTTGGCGGAGCAAACCACAGCGGCGGGGCAGTCCCTCGTTGAAATTCCAGGTCGATGCCTCGTCTTGCTCGATGGTGAATTATTCTCGCCGTACCAACCGGATGCGCCGCCCGCAACCGACTTACCGCAACCCATCGCGGCTTTCACGCTGACTGGTGCACCGCTTGGGCTGGACGAGCCGATTCCTGGCGAGTTAACCGCCGTGCATGTCAGCATGAAAGATGCGAGAGAGCTTTTTGAGGCCCAGCAGCGGGTGGCGAAGCCGTAAGCGCTCCGTTTTCTGCCAAATCACCGGCTGGTCATGAGGTACTGTAAAGTTTCGACCAATACACCATGCTGGCCGTAGACCCGGATGTAATACACTGGGCTGATTAACTTAACACGTTTAATGACCTGGCAGGTCTCAGGATCGACAACCTCACCGTCAAACCAGATCTGCTGGTATTCCGGAGCTAGGCTGGCGAATTGGTGCATTTCCGAGTCTGTTAGCTCTCGCATGTATACTTGGCCGGGGGCGAAATCGATCGCGTCCAGCCGGGGGAATTGGCCGGTTATTGGGCTCTTAAAATGCTCCAGCCTGGCGACATTTGGACTCGACCCGGTTGTCTCGCTGATGGCAGCAACGCTGAGCTCTAGCGGCAAGCTGCCTGTTTGGGACCGAATCGCGTTGGCAATCATGAAAATATCATGGTACCACTCTGGCAGAACCCCGCCGGTGCCATAGCTGCTACCGCGGGCACCGTGGAGGATATACAACTCAGCGGGGGAAAGCTCGCCTACAGTCATTTGGCAGCTCCCAAATGTCAGGTCGCCATAAGTGCCCGTTAGCGGCGAAGTGACCACGTGCGCATCAACAGGCGGAGGATTGACTGGCGGGTAGCCATCAGCCGGATGCGCATGGGCAATCGCCGGTATGACAAAGCAGGCCAGTGCGACTGCAAGTACATGAACAATCCGCATACACCACCTCACTTTAGGGCAGACATCATAATAAGAACTACGAATATCGCTGTTCTCAAATACCAGGCTAAACCATCCTCCCAAATCGATTGACGACTACGCTTTGTTTAGTTTACAGCGGGGGGGATGGAGTCAAGTTCTTGCAATATAATAGCCGCATATATTTATAGCTGGGCAACCACGTGTGCACTCACTGCCCAGCCGCTACAATGCTCGCATGTCGCCAGCCACGCGCAAATTCTATACGCGCTATCACTTGCTCGCCACGATTGCGCCGTCCTACTTGCAGGGACTGCTGCTCGCCGGGCTGCTCTTCTTGCACCACGGCGTCGCCGGCGGCAATCGTGAGGCGGGCTGGGTCATTACCGGGCTGTGGGTGCTGACCTGCCTCGCGGGCTTTGAACTGTTCAGCCGCACCGGCTTCGTGTTGGCGGGTACACCGGCGCGGCGCATTCAGCCATCGGGGACCGAGGCGGCGCAGATCGACGCTGCGATCACTCCGCCGCCCGGCGGTGGCGTCGTGCTTAAGCCGGCGCTGGTGGAGATCGGTGAAGTGCCGCTGCTGGCGGCAGGCGGCTACATGCCGGAGCAACTCTGGATCAGCACCTACACCCTGCGCGCGACAACGCCGGCGGACCTGCGCCTGCTCGTTGCGCATGAGCGCGCGCACGCGCAGTCCAGCGACTTATCCCGCTTCCTGCTGGCAGCCGCCTTTTGGGGCCTCAGCTGGCCAGTCGCGCAGATCGCGCGAGGTGATCTGCTCTGGCTGCTGGCGTGCGCATTTCTGCAAGGCGCGCTGTGGCTGCACCTGCGCCAGCTTCTCACGGCGCGTAGCGAGCGTGTGGCCGACATCGCCGCCGCCGCGGTTACGGAGCTGGACACCTATGCCCAGGCCCTGGCGCGCTATCTGGCGCAATTTGAGCCAGGGGGGTCAACCAGGTTGCGCACCGCGCGCTTACTGGGACTGGGTCTCAGGCAGGATGAAATCAAGCAATATATCGATCAGGCGGATTAGGCCGCCGAAGGCTGAGAGTTGAGCGCTTGCTCAACTACCAGTTTCTGCAAACTGGTTAAAAAGCTGTCCGGGCTCAAACCATAGGACTGGGCCTGGCGCGCCAGCTGCTCGGGCCGGTTAAGCCGGACCTTACTATCACGGATGACCACCCCATCTCCACGCAGCACCTGTGTCGGCTTCCCCGTCGCTGCGAGCAGCACCTCGAACTGGAACGGGCTCGCTAAGCCGTCGGTGCGGTCCAGCTGGAAATCACGTAATTCCCATCGCATCTTACTCCTCCAGTATTACTTGCTTATCAGCTCAACCTTAACCCGCCGCCAAGTTGTTGGCGGCGGGCTGCTTTCACTTAAATAGACGAGGTTCGCGGCCGAAATGTTTCGTGTGAGAATAAATCTCAGTGTTAATTTCGGATGAAGGAAAGTGTTGTGCGCGAATCTAAGCGCCCACGCTCGCCCGGCCCAATCCGGGAAAGCTTCAGGCGCAGTCCGCTAGGCCGCGGGCTTACGACCCAGGGTAGATCTCCGCCTTGACCAGCCCGACCGACAGCAGCACCAGTTCCAGCGCTGTGTCGAACGGCACGTCGTGGAAGTTCAAGGTCAGGCTGCCTGTGTTATCGCGCGGCACAATCGGATCGAACTCCCCGCCGGGGCGGAAGCCGCCGCCGCCCTCCCCGCCGCCGCTGCCGCCGGTGTTGCCTCCCGGTCCGCCGGGCGGGCGCGTGCCGCCGGTCGGCTCCTGGTCCCAGTACGGGTCAAGCACGATACTCACACCGCCAATCTCACTGAGCAGCCACAACACATCGCGGAAATCCGTGTTGTGCACGTTCAGCGTGACAAGGGCATCGCTGTATTTCACCGGCGGAAACTCCGGCAGCTCGTATGCGCCATGTTCATCGGCCCGTTGAATCTTCGCGGTCGCCGCACCGGTGCCCATGACGGGATAACCATGGCGCCGCTCTTCCGCCGGGAAGCTAAATGCGGCAATTACCTGCTCCACCCCTGGGCGTGATTCCGTCCCGGGCATGGCATTCACAGC
>CAYXMN010000005.1:0-32962 GCA_964465955.1 uncultured Planctomycetales bacterium | reverse complement strand
CCCGCGCCACCGAGACACGCGACGTTACTTCCCTGCCGCCACCCGTTTAAATATCTCCACGTACACCTGCGCCATTTTGCGCCGGTTGTAGCGCACGGCGATCTCGCGGTAGTTGTTCTCCCCCATCTCGCGCCGCAGCGCCGCGTTGTCCGCCAGGCGTGTCACGTGCGCGGCGAACTCCCCCGCGCCCGCGCGCGTGTCCGCGTACAGCCCGGCTTTAGCGCGGTCCTGCACCTCCTGCACGGCATAGCCCGCGTCGTTAAACACCACCGGCAGCCGCGCGGCGGCGTAGTCGAACAGCGCGTTGCGGAACGCGCCGTGGGTCTGGCTGTTCGTGCCCGTCAGCACCTTGTGGTTGACAAAGCTCAGCGCGATGTCCGCCGCGCTTAAGTATGCCGGCACCTCGCTCGACGGCACCGGGCCGAGGAAGCGCAGGTTGTTCAGGCCGCGCCGCGCCGCCTCCTCCATCAGTTGCGCGCGCTCGAAACCCTCGCCGATGGTGGCGAACTTAATGTCCTCCCGCCCGCGCAGCGCTTCCGCCACCTCGATCAAATCGTGCAGGTTGTACATCGGCCCGTGCGCCCCGGCGTACATTGCCAGCACCTGGTCCGCGCCCACGCCGAGCTTGGCGCGCATCCGCTCGCGCGTGCCCGCGGGCAGCTCGTCGAACGGTTCCAGCAGCACGCCGTGTGGGATCACCGTCGCGGCGGACTCCGCGACGAGCCCGCGCTGGAGCAGGTTCTGCCGGTGGCCCTCGAAGATGTTGACCACGTGGTCCGCCGCGCGGTGCGCCTGGCGCTCCAGCCTTGCGAGCACTTGTACCGCGGGATGGCGCGGCCCCGCCAAGCCGAAGCGCACAATGGCCTCGGGCCAGATGTCGCGGATCTCCAGCACCAGCGGGATGCGCCAGCGGCGCTGGGCCGCGATGCCCGGCGCGACGGCCCATAGCGGCGGGCTGGAGGCGACCACCACGTCCGGCGGGGCGCCGTCCAGCTCGCGCAGCACGGCGCGCGCATTCCGCGCCCAGCTATGCTGCGCCCAGGTGCGCCCGAGGTAGCCTTTGCGCCAGGTGTCCGGCATCCTCACGCGCCATACGTCCACAGCGCCGTCGCGCTCATGGGTCACGCGCCGGCCGACGCAGTCCGGGTAGAACTCGCCGCTGTTGTTGTGCGCCGGCATCGCCAGCACGGTGACTTTAAGCCCGTGCTCCTCCGCCCACAGCCGCGCGAACTCGTTGTGGCGCTTGATGCCGGGGTCGCCGGGGCGCAGGTAATACATGTAGACGAGCAGCACATGCACGGCGGGAGCATTTTAGCGCGGTTGCCGGAATCGGCGGTAGCCGGTCGCCGCGCTGTTCAGCGGGACCGGAGCTTAACGCGCCAGCTCGACCTTGACCACCCGCGAACCCGCGCCGACGTAAATGTTGTCCTCATGGAACGCCAGCCCGGTCTGCAGCAGCGCGCCGGTGGTGTCGAGCCAGAGCGTGCGCGGCTCGAAGGTTGCCGGGTCAACCACCCAGAGGTGGGCGGCGGGCGGGGTGTAGTTCTGGTCGTCGATGGTCATGCCGTAGACCAGCCCGTCCGGCCCGGTGGCCAGGCCGGTGAAACTCTGGCTTTGGGCGCGGCCCATGTCGGTGAAGGTGTGCACGTTGACCATCTCGCGCGCAACCGGATCGAAGGCATAGAGGTAGCCGGGGGTGCGGTCGCACATGCCCATGATGATGCCGTTGCGATCCAGTGTCAGGCGCGTGTTGGTGCCGTAGGTGTGCTCCACCGGTTTGAGCTCGAAGTCCACAGCCTGCGTGGCTTGGTTCCAGTGGAACAAGGTGTACCAGCTCGTGCCCCACAGCTCGCCGTCCGCGTCCAGCACCAGGCCGGTAATCGCTTCGCCGGGATAAAGCTCGTGAATGGTGAACTCCTCCGTCGCCGGGTCGTACATCGTCAGCGCGCCGGTGTCATGGCCGTAGTCCGCCAGTGAGCCGATGTAAATGCGCCCGTCGGGGGCGGCGACGACGGTCAGCGGCCGGTTCTGGAAATTCTCGATATTGCCCAGGTCGCGGGGGTTGCTGCCCGGTTTAGTGCCGGCCATGTGGGTGATTTCGTCCTGCTTATACGGCAAGTCCGTGTCGTAGACCGATAAATTTCCGCGGGGGTAGCCCACCATGTACAACTTCGTGCCGAGGTTAGCAAAGCCGTAGATTTGACCGGTCGTGCCTGTGGCGTTGCCCATGTCACCCAGCACGTCGTTGACGGGATCGATGTTGAATAGGTGGCAGGGGAAGGTTCCGCCGTAAATCGTGCCGTCGGGGCCGTTGCACAAGTTATAGATGTTGGCGGAGCTGCGATCGGCGTCCACATAGACGAAATAGTTCTTGCCATCGGGCTGGACGAACTCCAGCACGTTTTTGTGCGACCAGAACCACACCTCGCGCCCGTCGCTGGTCCAGGCCGGCGCCCAGTTGGGCTCGTCAATCTCGGTCAGGTTCTCCTGGCTGTCCATCACGAAATAGCGCGCCAGGTCCAGCGCACCGTCTTGCGGCACGTAGCGGATCAACGGCAGGTTGTATTCCCGGTCAATCGCGATCAGCTCCACCCAGCCGCCAGCGATGCTCAAGTCTTCCGGCCAGATATTGTGCGCCTGGCCGCCGTTGTCGGGGTAGTAGACGTAGAGGCTGGGCTTTTCCGGGCCGGTGCCCACCAGCACGGTCCCTTGCCAGGCCAGCACGGTCCGCGGGTAGGTGTTGGTGGTTTCCACCGGGTCGAGGGCGACATGAAACCCATGGTCGCGGGTGCTGTAATACACCAGCTCCATGGTTTCATAGTTACCACCCCAAATGTTGCCGTCGGTGCTGCCCCCGGACATGCTGTAGGTCCACGAGCCGGGCACCGGCACCCCCAGGCTCTCGATCACCTTGGTTTGCGGATTGAAGCGGAACCATTCGCCGCTCGGCATGGTGGAGTAATACACCGCGCCGTCCTGCCCCTGGGTGGCGGCGAACAAAGTATGGTCGGCGCCCGGTGTGGAATACGTCTGGCCGACGCCGGTGGTTTGGTTCATTTCGATGACAAAGGTCGGCCCGGCGGGATCGTTGCAGACTGAGTAAATGCTCTGGTCGGTCGCCTGAGACGGTAAGGCGAACACCCCCTTGCTCACATACGTTTGCACGGGGACGCCGATGCTGGCGCCGCTGGCGCTGACAGGTAATGTGGGAATGAACGAGCAGTCCGCGCCGCCGAACCTGGCGCTGTCGCCGCTCTCGACCAGCAAGGTCAGGAAACCCGCGCCGCCGTCCTGTAGCGCGCTGATTTGCTCAGTGTCAAAGGTCACGCGCGTCGGGCCGCTGGAAGCGGGGGTGGCGGCTTGCCAGTTCCAGGCATTGCGCTGGTAATTACTGACTCCTACATAGACGGTGCCCGAGCTGCCCCCTAGCTCTAGGTCGATCCAGCTCATGCTATCCGCGCGCCAGCCCTGCAGCGGGTAGATCGCCCAGGCGAATTCTTCCGTGGTGCTTGCCAGCGTGGTCGTTTCGCCCAGCTCGACATTGCCTCCAATCCACGGCGCACCGGTCGCCGTGCGCGCAGGCTCCGCCGGGTCGATCATCGTCCGGGCGGCCGTCACGGCAGAGCTGGCGTGGTGGGCGGCGAGCGTGTCCAAAGCGGGCGGCGTGGCCGGCATGGGCGTTGCCTGCACCGGCGATGCAGCCGGGGCCGTGCTGGAACCGCCGCCGCAACTGGCCAGCGCCAGGCCTCCGCCCATCAACAGGGCGGCCCAAACGAGCCGTAGGTTTAGGGGAATTAACATCTAAGAGATTATATCTATGATTTTCGGACGCTAGAACCGCCTAACCAATAATAAAGAATGATCTAACGTAAGTTTAGTCAGAAGAATATTAAACAACTGATATGCCCTCCTATTGAATGGCTGGCTGGAAGGTCCTCGTGACAGCCGGGCAGATGCTAAAATCGCTGCGCGGCGCCTCTTAGGCAGGGGCGGGCCGCGCGAGGAGTGGAAGGCGGAAATGAGCGAGGAGACGCACGCGGGCTGGGAGCCTGCCAACGACCCGGAGTACCTGCAACGGTTGCTGCCGTTCCTGCTGAAGCGCTACAGCCTCTGGCTGCTCGTTGGCGCGCTGCTGGGCGTCCTGGGCCTGGGTTGCTGGTCGCTGACGCGCCCGGCGGTCTATGCCAGTTACGGCACGGTGCAGGTGGACGGCGGCGCGGAAGCCTTAAGCGGGTTGGTCCGCCTGACGATGCTGCGCGGCGCCAGCAGCTCTCAACTAGAAGACGAACGTTTAGTGCTGCTCAGCCGCGAGATCGGCTGGCCTGTGGTGGAAGAACTCGGCCTGCAGATCAACATAATGGATGTGCAGGGCCGCGACGCCCCGCTGGAGCGCGTCTACCGGCGGCTCGGCCTGCACGGCGGCGACACGGTGGCGCGGGTTGACGAGTATAACCGCCTGCGGCTGACCAACGTCCAGATCAGCGACGAGTTGCTGGAGCCGGTGGAGTTCACGCTTAGCGCCGATGCCAGCGGAAATTGGCAGTGCAATGGTAAAAGCGGCCAAGCCGGCACGCCGGTCGAGCTTGGCAAAATCAACTTCACCCCGGTATTCGGCTCCGGGCACCACGCCGGCTACCGCTACCGCCTGCTCGCCCGTCCGCGCGAGGAAGCCTGGCGCGAGTTCCGCGGCAAATTAAGCGTCGATCCAGCGACTGATGCCTCGCAGACCATCCTGGCAGTGCGTTACCGCTACCACAACCCGGTATTGGCTAAAGAAGTGGTGGAAAAGATCATCGCAGGCTATATGAATTACCGCCGCGACCGGACCTACGGCGAGATGGAGACGGTGCTGGACTTCATTGATGAAGAAACCGGCAAGGCCACGGCGCGGATTGAAGAGCTTACCCGTGAACTGGATACGTACCGTGAAGAGCATGGGGTGTATTTCCCGACCAGCCAAGGCGGTGCCGCCGTGGCGTCCATCGCTGAGCTCGGGACTCAGCGGACTGACAACCTGATCAAAATCAAGCGTTACGATGCCTTGCTGAATTTGCTCAAAAAACAAGGCAGCGCGGAGCTTTATGAGAACGCGGATCTCCCGGCTGAGGCCAAGGAGCTGGAAGGCGCATTTACGCAATTGGCGGATCTGGTGCGCGAGCTAAAGCTTGAGCGGGAGACGAAGACCGACCAGCATCCCGACGTTAAAGCCCTCCAAACTGAAATTGACGTGACCACCGCGCAATTGCGCCAGTCCATCAGCACCAGCCGGGATCAGGCCGTGCAGGCAAATGAGCAGCTGGCCGGCTTGCAAGGTTCGTTTGAAGCTGAACTGGCCAAGCTGCCGGAAGCTGAAAGCAAGGTGATGCTGATCAGCGCTGAGATCAGCGCGCAGCAGCGAGTCTTGGAGACGCTAAAGGAGCAGGAAACCACCACCTTGCTCGGCAAGGCCGGCACCAGTTTGAAGACCACGGTGCTGGATTCGCCCGAGATTCCCTTACGCCGCGACAGCCCCAAGGTGACGCGGGACGCCATTCTCGGCGGCGGCCTGGGCTTTGTGCTGGTGGCGGTAATCTTGGTGCTGCTCGAAGCGCAGCGCCGGACGATCCGCAGCCTGCGTGAAATCCGCCTCGGTGCGGGACTCAGGGTGATTAGCGTACTGCCGGGCCACGCCCCCGGCGAGGGCCAATGGCGCCCGGTGGAAATCAATGACAACCAGCTGGCCCGGCTGGCGGCCTATTTGAGCGCTTCCGGCAAACGCATCGGCATTATCCACCAGTCCAGCCACCAGGGCGGCTACGATTTAGCCTGGCTGATCGCGGGCGCATTGGGGACGGACCAAGCGCCGGCCTTGCTGATCGACGCGGGTTTCCTGGAGGCTGGCCTGACCCGCGCCGTCGGCCAGGAACCAGGGGCCGGGCTGGCTGAAACCGCGCTGGGCCAAGCGACCAAAACGCTGGCGGTGAAGCTGGAAGGCGGGCGCGCCTTGCTCAAGCCGGGCATCTTGGAAGTAGCCCCGGCGCAAGTGCGCGAGTGGCTGGCGCGGCCCTTGCCGGAATACACCTGCCGCATCATCTGCCTGCCGCCGGTGCAGCGCTGGGTCAACCATGAGCAATGGATCAACCAGCTTGATGCGATTGTGCTGAGCCTGCCGCATCAATCGGCGAGCTTGGATGAATTGCAGCAGACCGCGCTGGCGGTGCGGCAGGCAGGGGCGGCTTTGCGCGGCGTGGTGGTTACCGCGTATTCGCCCAAGCAGGATTACCTGGGCAAGGAGGAGCTGCGGCTTGTCACCGTTCGCCCACAGCCTTAGCACTCAGCGCGCGGTGGGCTTTATGCAGCTGAGCCCGCTGCACGCGCTGCTGCTGGCGGTCTTCTCCGCACTGGCCTCGATTAACAACTATCCGGCGTGGATCGTGACGATGGCGGGCCAGGCGATTGTGGGCTTGATCCTGGCCTACGCCGCCTACCTGTTGCTCAGCCGCTGGCTGTGCGGTGGGCGCTGGCACCGCGCGCTGTATCCCGTGGCGGTTTGGGCGGGGGTGTTTATCGGCCTGTACTGCCTGGGCTTCGTCATCCAGGGCAGCTTGAAAGGCTTCCGCTACAGCGTGCTGTCGGCGGTGTTTTACTTGGTGCTGTTCGCCATGCTGGCTTGCGTGCGTTTTTACACCAGCAGCCTGCTGGCGCTGGGCTGGTGTTTTGGGATCTCCAACTGGCTGCTAGGCGCGTGGTGGTTGTGGGCTGGTGCTCCCAGCGCTTTCTCGGCTCACATGTCCAATCCCAACCTGGCGGGCGGCTACTTCTGCTTCAGCTTATTCTTCATCCTGCTGGCGCTGCACATGCCCCAACAACGGCTGCTCCGCTTGCCGCTGATTGGCCTGGCCGGGCTGACCGCGCTGCTCGCCTACATCAGCGAGTCACGGGCGATCCTGCTCGCCTTGCTGGCGGCGGCGGCGGTGTATTACGGCTGGCGCTGGCTCACCGCGCACCGTTGGCGTTTCCTGGCCGCGTTTTGGGTTTCGATCGCCGTCGCGGCGTTGATTACGGTCGTGCTGCCGGTGATCGGATTGTTGCCCTTCTTCGAACAAGCCACCGAACTGAGCCAGGGATTGTTTAGCAAAAGCATCTCCTCCGGGCGGTCCTGGATCTGGGCGCTGATGTTCCAGGGCATCCTCGACAAACCGGTGTTCGGCCACGGGCCGTACTACTTGCCGCGCAACTTGTTCGAGATCGAGCTCAGCGCGCACAACCTGTATTTGCAGGTGGCGCTGCAGGTCGGTTTCACCGGGCTGGCCGCCTTGCTCGGCACGCTCTTCGCCATTTGGCGCGTGTTCTGGCACGGCCGGCGCGACCACCGTGTGCGCCTGGCTGCGGCGTTCACCACGGCGCTTTTGATTCAGCAGACGTTTGACGTCAGCTTGACCCAGCACAACTTATCACTGGGCCTGCTGATGTGGATGATCATGGGTATCGGCGCCGGACTTGCGCTAAACTCCCCACGTTCTGTTGCTAGACCGGCCAGTAGCGCCGGGGAGGGTTTTGCTTAGTGCCGAAGATGATATTTCATCATCCACTGCCCCTGGAAGCGGCAGGCGCGTCTGGCAGCCGTGTGCGCGCAACGGCGATGCTGGCCGCCTTCCGTGAGCTAGGTTACGACGTACTCGATGCCTCGGGCTATAGCGCGCAGCGCCAAGCGGCCTTGCGCAAGCTACACCTGGCTTTGCGCGCCGGATCGCGTTTCGATTTTCTGTACGCCGAGTCTTCCACTACACCGTCGGCGCTGGCGGACCCGCACCACCTGCCGCTCAGGCCCTGGCTGGAACCGAGCCTATTCCTGGCCGTGCGCCGCGCCGGCATCCCGTCCGGCGTCTTCCTGCGCGACCTGCACTACGTCTTCGACATCTACCCGCCGCGTTTCCCCGGCTGGAAGAAGCGCGTGCTGGAAACTTTCCACGGCCACGACCTGCGCTGGTACCGCCGCGCCATCGATCACCTCTTCCTGCCGCAGGTGGAGATGGCCGGCGTAGTGCCCGGCGGCTGGCCGGCGGAACGCTTAAGCGCGCTGCCGCCCGGTTGCACGCCGCAGGTCGGCGCGGCGGGGCTCGAACCGGAGCAGAACGGCAATCTGCACCTGCTGTATGTCGGCGGGGTGGTTCCGCCGTTGTACGACCTGACCGGGCTGTTCGCGGCGTTGCGCGGCCTGGAGCATGTACGCCTCACGCTGTGCTGCCGCCAGGCGGAATGGGAATCGCAACGCGGGCGGCTCGGCGCGTTCAATCCACGCCAGGTGCGCGTGGTGCACCACAGCGGCGCCGCCTTGACCAAGCTGGCCGCCACGGCCCATGTGTTCGCGCTGGCCATCGGCGAGCATCCGTACCTGCAGCTTACCGTGCCGGTGAAGGTGACTGAGGCGCTGGGCTGGGCGCTGCCGCTGGCATGCCTCGGCGAAACCGCCGGGTCGCGCTTCGTGCGGCAGCACGGCCTGGGCTGGCAGGCGGGCAGCGTGGAGGAGTACCGCGAGCTGCTCATTCAGCTGCACGCCGGTCTAGACCAGGTGCAAGCGCTGCGGGCGCGGGTGATTGAGCGGCGGGAGCAGCACACTTGGCTGGCGCGGGCCAGGCAAGCGGCTGCGGTGCTGACAGCGCTGGACCAGCGTTAAGGCCCGTTACTGACACGCCTCGGCATACACCCTGTCCAGTTGATCACAGATCGCTTGTGGACTGAAGCGCTCCACCACCCGCGCACGTAAGCGCTGCGGTGGATCGAGCGGCACCTCGCCGTGGATGAACCGGCGCAGGCCGGCGGCCAGCGCCGCCGCATCCGCCGGTTCGACGAGCAGGCCTTGCCGTTCCTCAACGACGAAGCGCGCGCCGCCGTTGGTGGTCGACAGCACGGGCTTGCCGCATGCCAGCGCTTCAGCGAAGACGATGCCGAAGGACTCGTGCAAGCTGGGCAGGCAGAACAGGTCGCTGGCCTGCAGCGCCTCGCGCACCTGTTCACGGCTAAGCCGTCCCAGGAAGCGCACGCGCTCGTTCAATCCCAGGCTGCTCGCTTGCGCCTCCAGCGCGGGCAGCTCCGGTCCGTCCCCGCCGATGGCGATGCAAAAGCCGGTTTCGCCCGCCGCGCGAAGCTGCGCCGCGGCGTCGAGCAGGTAGCGTAATCCTTTTTTCGGAGCCAGCATCGCCACGGCAATGATGCGCAGCGGCCCCGGTTCACGTGGGGTGGCCGCGATATTGAAGAACTCCGTGCGCACGAGATTGCCCACGATGTTGAGCGGGGCATCCGGGGCCACGGCGCTGATCGCCCCGGCCAAGTGCGGACTGACGGCGACTACCTGCTTCGCGGCGAGCAGCACTTCGCGGGCAAGCTTGCGTTTGAGCGGCGAGTCAAGGTGCATCTGGAAATTACTCGCGTGCTCGGTTAACACCACGGGAATGCCCTGCGCTGTGCCCCACCGTACCGCGCCAAGCCCGCCGGGCAGTGTGACGTGCGCATGCACCAGCTCGGGCTGACCCCACTCGCGCGCGACATGATCCAGCGCCATGCTCGCCGCGGCAGCGTAGGCCGCGTAGGCCGGCGCATTGAACACGTCCGCCAGGCCGAGCTTGCCCAGCACCGGGCGCAGCCTGCTAAACCGCCCTCGCGCCGCGCGCGCCTGGCGGCCGCCCTGCGTGTACACCGGGAAGCCCAGCACGCTGTCGCGCTCAACGCTGATCGCGCCGCCGCCGCCCGCCTGCGGCACCAGCACGGCAATCGCATGCCGCTCCGCCAGCGCGCGCGCCTGTTCTTGGATGAACACGGCTTCCGCCGGATTGGCGGCGGAGGGGTACCAGGTGGCGAGGATCGCAATCCGCACGCGCCTAGTATATGAGACGGTTGCGTGTACAATCTGCGCGGTAGCTAACCCATGAGCGATCGACCCCGGCGGTTCACAATCCCTGGCGCAGGGTTGGCCAAAACCGTCTCGGTGTATTTCATCGGCGGGCTGGCCAACCGGCTGGTGCCGTTCGTGCTGCTGCCTGTGCTGACGCGCGTGCTCGACACTGCCGGATACGGGTTGATCGGCCTGTTCACTTCGCTGGAGAACTTCATCACGCCGCTGGCCAACCTCAACCTGCACGGCGCAATCCAGCGGCAGTACTACGACCGCGAGCAGTCCGACTTCCCGCGCTATGTCGGCAACTGCACGCTGCTGATGAGCGCGGCGGCCGTGCTGCTGCTTGGGCTGCTGCAGCTGGCCGGGCCGCTGATCGAGCGGCTGATCCAGTTCCCCCGCGAGTGGCTGTGGGCGGTGGCGCTGGCGGCTTTCGGCATGGCGCTGGGCCAGACCATGCTCGCGCTGTGGCAAGTGCGCAAAATGCCCTGGCCCTACATCGCCTTCAACCTCGGCTTTTCGCTGCTCAACTTCGGCCTGAGCGTGTGGCTGATCGTGGGACTGCATTGGGATTGGAGCGGGCGCGTGGTGGGCCAGCTCCTTGCGGCCAGCACGACCGGTGCGCTGGCCCTCGTGCTGCAGCAGGCCGCCGGCTTGTCGCGCTGGCGCCCAGACTGGGGCCAGATGCGCGCCGCGCTCAGCTTTGGCTTGCCGCTGCTGCCGCACGCCTTGGGCAACGCCGCCATCGCGCTGACGTCGCGCTCATTCGTGGCGGGCGTGGAGGGCCTGGGCGGCACCGGCCTGTTCACCGCCGGCCAGCAGCTCGCGCTGGTGCTGTACATGGCCAACGACGCGTTCAACCGCGCCTATGTGCCGTGGCTGTTTGAGCGGTTGAAAGCGAACCAGCCCGCCGTGCTGCGCAAGCTCGTCATCGGCACTTACGCCGGTTTCGGCCTGGAGGCGGTGGCCGCCGTGCTGCTGGGCACGCTCGCGCCGTGGCTAGCGGGGATCGTGCTCGGCCCGAAGTTCCTCGCCGCGGCGCAGTACGTGCTGCTGCTCGCGCTGGGATTCGCCTTCGACGGGATGTACCTGCTCGTCACGAACTACATCTTCTTTGCGCGCAAGACGCGTTTCCTCGCCTATACCACGAGCACGGCCGCGCTGGTCAACCTCGGGCTGTGCTGGCTCTTGGTGCCGCGCTACGGCGCGATCGGCGCGTGCTGGGCCACGCTGGCCTGCTACGCAGTGAAGTTCAGCCTGACCTTTATGCTCGTGCAGCGCGCGCACCCGATGCCGTGGGCGCTGTGGCGGCGGATGCCGGGAGAGCAGTCCTGATGCGGCCGCAGGAGTACATGGAGTTGATTTGGGAGCTGGAGCGGGAATGCCGGCTGGAAACCTGGCACGCCGGAGACGTGCTCCTGTGGCCGGCGGTGCGCTTCCAACTGGCCAACGCGCTGCGTGTAACAGGCGAGGTGAGCGGAAGCGGTAGCGCGTCCCATGCCACGCCACGGGGAATGCGCAAGTTAGTTCAAGCGCTGCTGGCCCAGCGCCTGGCGGTCCAGACCGACAGAGTGCAGAACGCGGTGGTCGCGCAGCGCGCTGACGTTCTCGTGCTGCACCACAGCGCGTACCGCTCGCCGGCGGGCGGGGCGTACTACGACCGCCTGCTGGACTACCTGCGCGAGGAACTTGCCCGGCGCGGCTTAACATGCCTCGGTCTGGAGTATTGCCCCAGCGGCGCATTCCGCACACCGCGCGCGCTGCCCACGCGTTACATCCAAAGCGCGCTGCACCTGGCCAACCTCCGCAACCGGGTGCGCGGCGCCGTCCGCAGCGCTGTCGTGGAGCAATTTGCGCAGTATCGCGACATCGTCGCAGCCGTGCAAGCCACTGGCGCGGGCATGCCGGGTCTGACGCCGCCGCTCCTGGCGCGCCAGGCTGGCCTCCTCCACCGCTGGGCGGGGCTGTTCTCGCGCTACCTCCAGGCCAGCGGGGCCAAGCTCGCGCTGACGACGTACTACTACTCCATGGAGGGCATGGCGCTGTGCCTGGCCGCGCGGCGGCTGGGCCTCCCGTGCGTGGACGTGCAGCACGGCGTGCAAGGGCGTTACCACTTCGCCTACGGCCCGTGGCAGTGCGCGCCGGCTGGCGGCTACACCACGTTGCCGACGGTGTTCTGGTGCTGGGATGCTGAGAGTGCGTTGCAAATCAATGAATGGGCCGGGGCGCAAGGCGCACGCGCGCTGGTTGGCGGCAATCCCTGGCAAGCGCTGTGGGAAGGCGCGGACACGCCGGCGGCGCGGCAGGAACTGGCGCGCATCAACTCCGCGCTCGCCGCGCACCCTGGGCGCAGGCACATCCTGCTCTCGCTGCAATGGGACTTGGGGCTAACGCCGGGGTTGCGCCAACTGCTCGCCGCCTCGCCGGCGGACTGGCACTGGTGGGTGCGCCCGCATCCGGTGCAGGCCGGGGAGCGCGCGGCGGTGCGAGCCGCACTGGAGCAATGCGCGCCGGGGCGCTACGAGCTGGACCTCGCCGCCGACGCGCCGCTGCCGCTGCTGCTAACGCGCCTCGACGCGCATGTGACGCGCTCCAGCACGGTAGTGCGTGAGGCGGCGCTGGCCGGAATGCATTCGCTGGTGCTTGACGCGGCGGCGCGGGACCATTACGGCACCGAGCTGGACAGCGGGCTGGCGGTCGCGGCGGAAACCACGGCAGATGCGCTGGCCGCGCTAGCGCGCATCCTGGTTCAGCCACGCTCCATGCTGCGCGGGCCGTCGCAGCGTGCGCTGGTCTCCGCGGGGCTGGATACGCTCGCCAGGCTCGCCGGCCTTGACGCGGGCAAAGCCGCGCCCGCATAATACGAGCCAATCTCATCCGCCGGCCCGTGGCGCAAGATGCTTTTTAACTCATTTGTGTGCGTTGTATTCGCTGCCGTGTTCTTCGCCGGCTGGCCGCTGGCGGCGCGGCGGCCAACCTCGCGCTGGCTCTATCTCTCCGGAGCGGCGCTGCTGTTCTACGGCTGGCACGATTGGCGCTACCTCTTCCTGCTGCTCGCGGTCAGCCTCGGCGCTTACGCGTGCGGCGGCGCGCTGGTGCGCTGGCCGGGGCGGCAGCGCCTCACGCTCGCGCTGGGCGTCGTGTTCATTCTCGGCCTGCTCGGCGTCTTCAAATATCTAGGGTTCCTTACCGAGAGCCTCAACTCGCTAGTGGAGTTGCTGGGCGGCGGCGGCCTGCTGCCGGTGGTGCGCCTCGCCTTGCCGCTGGGGTTGAGCTTCTACACCTTCCTCGCGCTGACTTACGTACTCGACGTATCGCGCGGCGCGGTCAAACCCGCCGCGAGTTTCCTGCACCTTTTCGCTTACCTGTCGCTCTGGCCGGCGCTGCTGGCCGGCCCCATCACCCGCGCGCGTGACCTGTTGCCAGGGCTGCTCGACTGGCAGCCGCCGGACAGCGCGCGCCGCTTCCGCGGGATGCAGCTCATCGCCCACGGCCTGTTCAAGAAGGCGGTGCTGGCCGACCAGCTCGCGCCAGTCGTGAACCAGGCCTTCGGCGCGGCCACGCCGGAGGCGAGTGCGCTGTACTGGTGGGTCATCGTCGCGATGTACACCGTACAGGTTTACTGCGACTTCGCGGGATACAGTGACATCGCAATCGGCCTTGGCCACTGGCTGGGCCTCAAGCTCGCCGATAACTTCGACCATCCCTATACCGCGCGCGGCGTCGGCGACTTCTGGAACCGCTGGCACATGAGCCTGACCGGCTTTTTGCGCGCGTACCTGTTCATGCCGCTGGCCAACCGCTGGGCTTACCGCTTGCGCCCGCGTGGCGGGAACAAGCGCCAGGCGAACAGCATTGGCGCCAGCCGCGCGGCGTACCTCGCCACATTGGTGACGTTCACGCTATGCGGGCTGTGGCACGGTGCGGCCTGGACGTTCGTGGTCTGGGGCGCGCTGCACAGCTTCTACCTTGTGTTCGAGCGTGCGACACGCTGGCACACGCGGCTGCAGAAGCTGCCGCTCGGCGGCATACTGGCAACGCTGTTCACGCTGCTGCAGGTGTCGCTGGCCTGGGTCGTGTTCCGTGCCGGCAGCCTCGATCAAGCCTGGGTGGTGTTGACCCGCCTGCTGAGCCTGGGCGAGCTGAATCCCGGCGCGGCGCTGGGCCTCAGCAAGCTCGCGCTGCTCGTGCTAGCGCTGGCTATCGCGCGCGAGGCCTGGGTGTATTTCCGGCTTTGGCGGTTCCTGCCCGCGCCGGCGTGGCGCGCGCGGCTCGAACCGCTGTGGCTGGCGCTAATTCTCGCCGCCAGCGTGTTCCTGCGCGGGCCGGGCGGGGCGTTCATCTATGCGCAGTTCTAAGATGAAAGTAATAAGTGACGCGACGGTGCAGACGCTCCTGATCAGCCTGGTGCTGATCGGGCTGTGCGGCGTCGCGCGCCCGGCGGGCGGGAACACCGGTATACCCGAGGGTACATTCTGGGCGCAGAAGATGTGCTGGGTGCACTGCGCGGACGTGGTGATCCTCGGCGATTCGCGCGCGTTCCGCGGCCTGTCGCCCGCGGCGATGGGGCAGGTGCTGCCCGGCCTGCGCATCGTCAACTACGCCTTCAGCGCCAACGGCTATGCGCCGGAATACCTCGCCGCGGCGGAGCAGGTACTCGATCCGGCCAGCCCCACTCGCGTGATCCTGTTGTGCGTCACTCCGCGGACGCTTACTCCCAGCGCGCAAGAGAGCAACGGCTTCCACGATCTCGCCCGGCGCCAGCCTGTTGAAATGTGGCTCACGGCGCATAGCGGACGGCTGCCGGGCTGGCTCGCGCCATATGAGTTCGCGGACGTACTCGCTGCGCTGCGCGGGGGCAGGCGCAAGGTTACCTATAGGAATGAGTATCGGCTCGACGGCTTCGTCGCCTCCACCCGCGAGCCTGAGGACCAGACGCTGCAGCTCGCGGACTACAAGGCGATCTTCCGCAGCGGGCCGGCCAGCCCGGCGGCGGCGGCGGCGCTGCTGCGCCAAGTGCGCGCCTGGCGGCAGGCGGGTATCCGCGTCTACGGCCTGCGCCCGCCGGTGGGCCCGGAGATGTACGAGCTGGAGCAGCGCCTGAGCCGGTTCGACGCGCGGCATTTCCCGCGCCGGTTCACCGAGGCGGGCGGTGTGTGGCTCGAGCTCGACCCGCTCAAGTACCACGCCTACGATGGCAGCCACCTGCGCGCGGACAGCGCTGATCAGCTCTCGCGCGAGGTGGCGCGGCGCATCCTTGCGGATAGCGCGGGAGGCAGCTTAGACGGAGGTAGATTTATCGAGGGCATCTGCCACCACGGCTCTTCCTCGCCAGGAGCCCCGCGATGACGACGGCGGGCAGCACCATGGCCCCCGGCCGCACCGCGCTTACGCTCGTGCTCGCGGCGCTGCTGATCTGCGCCGGGGTGGGGTTGCGCCCGAACACCGATGGCGGCTTGGCGGAAGCCCAGTTCGTCGCGCGCAAAGCGCTGTGGGGGCCGCGCTTCGATCTGGTGCTGCTCGGCAACTCGCGCGTCGAACGCGGCGTGAGCCCGGCGGCAATGAATGAGGCGCTGCCCGGTGTGCGCATCGCGAACCTCGGCCTGGCGGGCTGCGGCCTCGACGCAGACTACCTAAAGGCGGCGGACGCGGTGCTCGACCCAGTCAGTTCGAGCCCATGCATCGTGATCGGCGTGAGCCCCGGCGCGCTGTGCGAGACGGCGGTGGCGGAGAACGCATTCGTCGCCGCGCGGCGCCAGCAGCCGGTGGAGCTATGGCTCGCCGCGCACGGCGGGCGGGCTGTAGGCTGGTTCGCGCCGTACACGCCGCTCCAGCTCAAGCGCCTGGCTGGGCGTGGCCGGGGCGGGGAGTACAGCGTGCGCCATGCCGACGGCTGGGAGGCGTATTACAACGTGTCCGGCAAAGGCGGCGCGGCGAAGCTGGCGAACTATCGCCAGCTGTTCGAACGCGACCGGGTGTCGGCGCGGCTGACGGCGGGAATGCTGGAGCAGGTGCGGAGCTGGACGGCGCGCGGCGTGCGCGTGTTTGGTTTCCGCCCCCCGGCGGGCGCGGCAATGACCGCCCTGGAAAACGAGCTGAGCGGCTTTGATGAGGATTCGTTCGCGCTGCAATTCGCGGCGGCGGGCGGCACCTGGCTCAGCTTCGATCCGGCGGAGTACGCTGCGCCGGACAACAGCCACCTAGACGCGGCGGAGGCGGAGCGGTTCTCGCGGGCGCTGGGGCGGGCGCTGGCCGCTGCGCCGGCACGCTAGCCGCGGCTCTCCGGCGGATCGATCAAACAACCCGCCAGTCCTAGGCGCACTGCGTATAATTCACCTGTGCGGTATGCGCGCTTGAACTCGCGGCTGACTACGCTGGCGGCGGTGCTGGCCGGCCTGGTGCTCGCCGCCTGCCCGCAACCGGCCAGGGAAACCGCCGGGCGCGGGGCGCAGGTGACCGCCGCGCCGGACGCGCTGACGCTGGCCTACCTCGGCGACCTGCGCGGCTTCCAGCGGCCCTGCGGCTGAGACACCCACCAAAGCGGCGGTCTGCCGCGCCTTGGTTTAGTGCTCGATAACTACGACCCGAATGGCGATCCGCAGTATCGCATCGAGATGGTGCTCTACCCGGAGGGCACCCGCGCGGATCCGCCGCTGGTGGTGTTCGACTGCGGCAGCTTCGCCGACCCGGAGGCGCACTTCCCCGACCTGCGCGCGCGCACGCATCTCGACATCCTTAAAGTTATCGGTGCGGCGGGGGCAGTCATCGGCGCGGCGGAGCTCAACTTGAACGCCGCGGATGCGCAGGCCGCATTTGCCGATCCGCCGGTGCCGCTGGCGAGCTGCAACCTCTCGGTAAAGCTTGATGGAGTGAAGATCGGCAAGTTCCTGCAGCTATGCTCCGGCTGGTATGTGGTGGGCGTGACTGCCTATGAGGCGATTCCCGGCGTGGCGCCGGCGGGGTGGTGGGAGCTGGCCGAACCCGTGGCGAGTGTGCAGACGGTGCTCGACGCCTTGCCCGAAGGCGCACACGTGATTGTCTCCGCCCTGGGCCAGCCGCCCGAGGTGGTGGCGCAGCTCGCCGGGTTGCCGGTGGACGTCGTGATTGGCGAGCCGGCGGGGCAGGCGCCGCGCGGGGGCGCGACGGTGCTGCCCCCGCCCGTCCCGCGCATCACCACACTGACCATGGCGCAGTTCACCGAAGGGCGCACAACACCGTTCACCTGGTCGCAGGAGCTGGCTGATTACTGGCTGGATGATGACCAGGTGCTGGCCTGCTTGACCAGCGAGCAAGCCAGCGCTCGCGAGCGGCTGGGCCTGGCCAAGCAAGTGCGCAAGGACGGCTGGAAGGACAACAACTTCACAATGAGCGGCGAATACATGCCCCAGGCACAGCCGGTCTACGACTATGTGGGTGCCGATGCCTGCGCCGCTTGCCACGCCGGCGCCTACCAGGTTTGGCTCAAGTCGGCGCACAGCCACGCCCTGGCGAGCCTGGTGGCACAGAACGAGCAGGAAAGCCTGGACTGCCTGGAGTGCCACACGGTCGCGCTGCTGGATAACGGCGGCTACGACCCGCTGGAGCCGCGCGACGCGGTCAGCGCGGTGAGCTGCGAGTCCTGCCATGGGCCGGGGCGCGCGCATGCCGAGCTGATGCAGGGCGGTGGCGGCGCCGCCGCCGGAGGCTTCAGCATTGACCGCGGGAGCG
The DNA here is from genome assembly GCA_964465955.1 of uncultured Planctomycetales bacterium. Taxonomy (GTDB): domain Bacteria; phylum 4484-113; class 4484-113; order 4484-113; family JAFGCY01; genus CAYXMN01. Next base: position 15,384 of record CAYXMN010000005.1, on the reverse strand, counting down.
TGGCAGGCTGCCTGGGCTGCCATGATGACTTTAACAGCCCGGAGTTTGAAGCTCAGGCATATTGGGAGATGATCAAGCACTAGTGCCGTTCAGGCTCCTGGCCGCGGTTGAACCCAGGTCCACTGGCAAGGGCCGCGTGGGTTAGGTTGAAGGTGGAACCTTGCGGATTCGCATTCCATAGGAATCAGAGCGGCAAAGAAACGCGCGTTACCCGCCGTACAGCATTTGCAGCGTGCTCGACATCGGCTCCAAATCACCCGCATTGACCCAGCCGATGGTGCGGCCCGGCGAGCGCACCAGGATCCACTCCCCCTCCTGGCGGATGGCCCATAACCGGGAGCCCTTGACGATTGTCAGCGGCGCTTTGCTTTTCGTGGCGGCGCGGAACGGCTCGCCGGCCGGTTCCTTATGCAGGATCAGGCTAAACCGCGCCTGGCGCCAGCCGATGGCATTCAAGGCTTGGCCGTCATCCGGCTGAGCGCCGCCCAGTTTGAACCACTGCGGCGCGGGCGCGGAGCTGGCGGGCCCGCCGGTGACAGGGGGGCGGCTGGCGGGCGCGCCGGCGTTGCCTCCACCCGTGGCGCCGCCGGGCAGGCTGCCGATGATGCCGCCAGAGCCGGCGCCGGGAGTATTACCCGGTCCGCCGCCGCCGGGAGCGCCGCCTGCCGGTCCGGCTGGCTGCGCGTGCCCGCTGCTCGAAGCGGTGGGGCCGGGTTTGCGCGGCGGGTTCGACACGCCGCCGGGCGTGCGCTTGGTGGGCGGTTGCGGCGGGGCGGGGACGGGCAGTTTGTAGGCGCCTTGCTGGGCTTGGTCCGCCGGGTTGGGCGCGCTGGCCGCGGTCTTGGACTGGCTGGTGCCGGCGGGAACTAGCCACTGGTTGATCGCCGTGGGCAACAGCGAAAGCCCAGCGAACAACACGGCGATTAAAACCACTGCGCCTAATACGTAGCGAAAACCGTACCCCATGCTTATTAAGACTATAACACCGCTAAGTTAGTTGCGTGTGGCCGGGGTGTATTATGCAGCAGTGCGCATCCTTGGCATCGATCCGGGCTATGACCGCTGCGGCTGGGCGCTCCTGCTCGCCGCACCGGGCAAGCCAGGGCAGGTGCTGGCCAGCGGAACATTGCAGACGACGCGCGGCATGAGCCTGCCCGAACGGCTGCACGAGCTGGCCCGCGGGCTTGACACGCTGCTTAGCGAGCATGCGCCGGACTGCCTCGCCGTGGAGGAGTTGTATTTCACCAAGAACGTGAAAACCGCCATCGGCGTGGCCCAGGCGCGCGGGGTGGTGCTGGAGCGCGCCGCCGCCGCCGGGCTGCCCATCGGCGAGTATGCGCCGACAATGGTCAAAAGCCAGCTCACCGGTAATGGCCGGGCGGATAAAGCACAGGTGGCATTCATGGCGCGGCGGCTGGTGGCGCTGGATGGCGCGGCCCGCCTCGATGATGAGTTGGATGCCATCGCGGTGGCGCTGTGCCACAGCCAGCGCGCGAGTATTCCAGCCGCCCTGCGGGAGGTGCGTAAATGATCGCCAGCCTGCATGGCACCGTGGTCTCGATCGGGCTCGACGGGCGCGTCTTGTTCGCCTGCGGCCCGGTGGCGCTGGAGCTGTACCTGCCGCCGGCGCACGCCGCGCAGCTCAGCCAGGGTGAGCTGACGGAACTCAGCACGTATCTGCACCTGGCCACGCAGTCTGATACGCTCAGGCTTTACGGTTTCACCAGCCCGCTGGCCCGGGATTTATTCGCGGTGCTGATCTCGGGCTCCGGCGTCGGCCCGCGCGTGGCGCTGAACCTGCTCAACCTTGGCGCGCCGGCGTTGGTGGCGGCGCTGCGCGACGGCGATGAACGGCTGCTGACCACGGTCAGCGGCGTGGGACCCAAGCTGGCCAAGAAGATCTGCCTGGAACTCGGCGAGAAGGTGGCCAAAGATTTCGGCGCGCATGCCGAGGTGGCAGGCGGCCCGGCGCAGCAGCCCGCCGGTGCGGCGGCGGACGCGCTGGCGGCGGCGGTGGCCCTCGGGTTCCCCCGCGCGCAAGCGGAGGCGGCGCTGGCCAGAGCGCGCAAGGATTACGCCGGCGACGACGCGGCGGAGCTGATCCGCCGCCTGCTCGCCGCGCTGAAGGGCTAAGCCCGGCGCTCTGGCGCGGCGGTAGAATAGTCTGATATGCTCCGGGTACGCACCCTTCACCTCATCCGATGCTTGGGTCTGGCCCTGCTGGCGGCGCTCAGCTTGCGGGCCGGGACTGCCTTGGCGGAGGGCGGGACGCTGGCGGAATCGGCCGACGCCGCGGCCAGCAGCGGGCAGTTCACCCGGGTGGGCCTGGCGCCGCTGCGCGATGACGGCGGCTTGCGCGACGGAGCGGCGGATCTGCTCACAATCTGGCAGGCTCAGCTTGAAAAGGAATTGCCCGAGGTGGAGTTCGTGCTGGTCGATCCCGCGGCGCTCGACTTGCCCGCAGGCCCGTTGCTACTGGACGAGGCGGTCAAGCTCGGGGCGCACTTCGAAGTGGAAGCGCTGCTGACCGGCGTGTTCGGCGGGGTGGAGATCACCGGCGGCACTTGGCCCAACGCGGGTTCGAGTTATCCCACCGCCAAGGGGGCGATGTCCTGGCGGCTGGTCGAGTGCCAAACGGGCTTAGTCGTGGCGGACGGCATCGCCGATTTTGACAAGCCCAAGGCTTATAGCGCCCGCACCAAAGACACGGCCCAGCTGGCCCGCCGCGTGCTGCAAGACCTGGCGCGCGCCGCGACGCAGCAGCTCGTGGCTAGCGGGGCCCTCGCCGGCACGGTGCGCCCGCAGGAGGATGGGCGTGAGTGACCGGGCCGGGCGGTTGATCACTCTTGAAGGCATTGACGGCGTGGGTAAGACGACCCACGTCAACCTGCTGATGCAGCACCTGGCGTCGCGCCAGCTGCGCGCCACGACGTACCGCGAACCGGGGGCCACGCTGCTCGGTGAGCAAATCCGCGAGCTGACCAAGGCCGGGCTGGCGCACAGCCCGCTGGCGGAGCTGCTGCTGTTTTGCGCGGCGCGCTCGGAACTGGTGGAGGTGCGGGTCAAGCCGGACCTGGCGGAAGGGCGGCTCGTGGTGCTCGATCGCTTCACCGACAGCACGCTCGCCTATCAAGGCGCGCTGGGCCGGATTGGCGAGAACACGCTGCGCACGGTGTGCCATGCCGCGGCGAGCGGGCTCAAGCCCGACCTGACGCTCTGGCTCGATTTGCCGCCTGAAGACGCGCTGGGCCGGCGCTACCCGCTGGCGCTGGCGCTGGGCCAGGCCGCGAACCAGCCGGAGGCCTTGGACGCCATTGAACGGCGCGACCGCGGGTATTTCATGCGCGTGCGCCAGCGTTACGCGGAATTGGCGAACCGCGAGCCGGCGCGCTACGTCCGGATACCCAGCGGCGGCTCGGTGGATGAGACCGCGGGAGCCGTGCGGCGGGCCGTGGACCACAAACTGGAGGAATGGCGAAATGGCTGAACTGATCGCGCTGCTGCTGGCGGCGGTGGCAAGCCTGATGAGCGCGGGCGCGAGTCCGGCGGAGGTGGAAGCCCAGGTGCGCGAGACCGTGCTGAAGCACCCGCCGGTGCCGCTGGCGGACGTGCACATCACGGCGACTCCCGCTGAAGAGCTGACGTTGAAAGACGGCGAGCAAGCTCCGCCGCCCGGCAGTGTCCAACTCACCTTCGATTTCACGGACCTGTATTTGGAGCCGCTGCTGATCAAGCATGCCGTGATCACCGTCGGCGGCGTGCAGCCCGGCGCGGAGGGCAAGCTGTCCATCGGGTCAATCGATTTTCAAACCACCATCACCGAGCAAGCGTTGACGGATGCGCTGCAGGCTGACACTACCGAGCTGGGCCCGGATCCGCAGGTAACCATTGATGAGGAGGGCGTGGCGCTGCAGGGCAGCTACTCCGCGTTGCTCACCCGCATTCCGTTCGAAGTGAAGGGCAACCTCAGCGTGCAGAACCAAACGCAGCTCATCTTCAGTATCGATCGCAGCAAGATGGCGGGGATGAAGGTGCCCGGCCCCGTGAACAAGCTCATCGAGCGCGAGGTGAACCCGGTCTATGACTTGGCCAAGTTCCACGAGCGTAGTAAAAAGGATATCGATCGCGCCAAGGAGCAGCTCAATTACGACTTCCACCTGCTGTTGGATCGGCTAACTCCCCAGGCAGGGTATATCATCGTTACGGGAACCGCATGAGCTTGAGATTGCTAACCATCACGCTGCTGGCTGCGCTGCCCTTGCTGGGCGGCTGCCTCCAGCGCGTGGACGCCGACCTGCCTGTGCAGGGCGCGAGCGACGAGTTCGAAACTGCGTGGAAGCTGGCCGGAACCTTTGGCGAACCGGCGCCACCGCTCGCGGAAGGCGCTGATCCCTGGAACACGTTCTACCCGCCGGGCCAGTTTTGCGAAATCGCCGGGCTGTGCGCCACCGCCGGCGAAGTGTGGGTGTGCGATCTCGGCATCAGCCGCGTGCAAATCTTTGATTTCAACGGCAAGTACCTGCGGGAGGTGGGCCAAGGCAATGCGCTGGCAGGCACGCTACCCAGCGACGAGTTGCTCCACCAGCAGCAGCGGGAGGGCACTAAGAAGCGGGGCAACTGGGAAGCCGCGTACGGCGCGCCGTGGATCGACAGCCAAGGCCGCCTGTTCAAAGCCGCGGACGTTGTTGTCACCCCGGCGGGATTCTGGCTGGCGGATCAAGCGCACACCAACACCGGGGTGCACGCCAAGCGCGGAGCCGGATTCTACCTGGTCACCCCGGACGGCGTGCCAAAGAATTTCATGACCTCCCAGATGCTCTGGCCCTCGTTCATCGCCGCCGACGGGCCGACGGTGGGCTACGCGGATTCCACCAGCAACTACCTGTACCTGTGCGTGCCCGGCAGCGGGCGCTGGCGCACGAAGACGCTGTGCGAGGTGCCGAACTTCAGTGCAATCATGAACGCCAAGGTCGATTTGGCCGGCAAGCCGCAGTCCTTCATGCAGCTGCAGATCGCCAGCAATGCCGGCTCCACGCCGGGCGCCTTTAACCACCTGGGCGGGATTGCCTTTGCCTTCAACAAGCTCATCGTCTGCGACGGCGGCAACCGTCGGCTGCAAATCTTCGAAGGACGGTCTGATCCTGAGGCAAACTGGGGGACGCTGCTACGCATCGTGTCCGCGGCGAGCCCGGAGCTTGGCCAGCGCTTCGACATTCCCATCGATGTGGACGTTGCGCCAAGCGGGCTAGTGTTCTTGCTGGACGGCGGCCGCCGCGAGGTGGCGCTGCTTAATCCGCGTCTAGAGCGCATCGGCAGCTTCGGCTTGGGAGACTTGGTTGATCCGTACGCAGTGGATGTGTCAGACGATGGCCGCCATTGCTTCGTGACCGATTCCGCCACCAATAAGGTATACCACTATGCCGTCGCTAATTGACGTAGCACAGCTCGCGGACCAGACCGAGCTTGGACGCATTCTCAGCACGGCCGCCACCGGCGCGCCGGCGGATGTGAGCGCATTGCTGGCCAGCCTGCCCGCGCCAGCGGCGCCGGCCCACCGTATCGGCGTGACGGGCAGTCCCGGCGTGGGTAAAAGCACCCTGCTCAACGCGCTGATCAGAGAACTGCGCCGCGCGGGGCACCGGGTCGGAGTGATCGCGGTCGATCCGACAAGCCCCTTCACCGGCGGCGCGCTGCTCGGTGATCGCCTGCGCATCAGCGAGGGCCAGGGTGATCCTGATGTGTTTATCCGCTCGCTGGGCAGCCGCGGCAGCCTAGGCGGCGTAACGCCGGGGGCGAGCGCGGTAGCCAGCGTACTCGAAGCTGCGGGGTACGGCCGGATCCTGATTGAGACCGTCGGCGTGGGGCAAACCGGCTACGACGTAATCTGCCTGGCGGATACCGTCGTAGCGCTGTTCAGCCCGGAAGGCGGCGACGGGGTGCAACTGCTCAAGGCGGGCATCCTGGAAGTTGGCGACGTGTTCGCGGTGAACAAGTGCGACCGTCCCGGCGCGGAGCTGCTGCTCAAAGAAATCCGTTTCAGCCTGGAGCTTGGCAGTATCAGCGCAAGCGATATAGCACATCACGGCCTGGCGGCTCAGTCCGCCGCTGAGGCCGCGGCCGCCCCTGTCCCGGTTAGCGCTGGGCTGGCGCCTTGGGAGCCTCCCGTCTTGGCTTTAGCGGCGCAGCAAGGCCTCGGGGTGGCGGACTTGGCGAAAGAGCTGGAACGGCACCGCGCCTGGCTGGCAGCTCTGCCCGCCGGGCATCCGCGCCGCCGCCAACGCCTAGTGCGCGAGCTGGCGTTCGTCCTGCGCGCGCAAGTATCAGAGCTGCTGGATCGTGTACTGGCCGGGCGGCTGGAGCAGCTCGCGGCGCAGGTGCAAGACGGCGTACTGGAGCTGTGGCAGGCGGTGGAACAGTTGCGCGGCTGGGTGCGCAGCGGGCTGTAAGCGCACTGCGCCAGGCGTGTCCGGCCTACCGCCGCTGATCTCCTTAACGCTTGGCAATGATCAACGATTTTTAGTACGGGTTGACTGATATTTCCACTCACGCTTGACGGTTATACACTAGTTTAGTATAATAATGTTATGGCTAAACGCGTCACGGAAAAACAGCGCCAGGTGTTGCAGTTTATTGCGAAATACTGCGAGGAATACGGTTATGCTCCCGCCATCCGGGACATTGCCGGGGCCTTCGAGTGCAGCGTGAAAGGCGCCTATGACCATGTGGTTGCGCTGGAAAAGAAGGGGCTGATCGATCGGGCAAAGAACCGCAGCCGCTCGATCCTGCTGGCCAGCAAGGGCAAACAGGTGCTGCGGATTGAAGAGCCGCAGCGCATCCCCGTGTTGGGGCGTATCGCGGCCGGCGCGCTGAGTTATGCCGACCAGCACATTGAGGACTACGTCAGCCTGCCGCTCGAAGGGATGGCGGAAGACGGCGCCACCTTGTTCGCGCTGCGCATCAAGGGCGATTCGATGCACAACGCGGGCATCAAGGAAGGCGACATCGCGATCTTCCGCGAGCAGCCGTCGGCCAGCCCCGGAGACATTGTCGCCGCGCTGGTGGAAGACGAGGCGACCATTAAGTTCTTTTTCCGCCAGGCAGGGCGGGTCGTGCTCAAGGCCGCCAATCCGCTCTATCCCGATATGTATTTCACTGAACTGCGCGTGCTGGGCAAGCTCAAGAGCCTGATCCGGGTCTACGATTAATTGCACCTTGGTCTCATTCTGCCAAATCCACTTGTAACGCTAGGGTACGACTGTTAAAATCAGCGTTAATTAGGCGGGAAACTGCGGGCAATTAGCAGGATGCTTTTTCGGGATTGGTGCAGGATGATCGACACACGGCTGAGCGGGCGGCTAAAAGCGCGCCTTGGCGAAATCTTGTTAAAACAGGGAGTGGTTACGGAGGATGAGTTAACCATCGGCCTGTTGCTCCAGCACGGGACGCCGAAGCTCATCGGCGAAGTACTGCTGAACTTGGAGTATGTCACGCCAAAAGACATCGACCGCGCTTTGTGCCAGCAGAGCGGCCAGGCTATCGCCTAATTGCGCCTGGCCTTCCTATGGTTTATAAGTGAAGGCAGCGCCTGCCGCGTGATTTTCTTTCAGCGCCATCTGCCCGCAATGCCGGGAACAACCTTGTTGGCGCAACGATCACCGCAGATCCGGCGCTTGCTGGGCCAGCGATTAACCGCCGCCTGTTGAGCGAATTTTAGATTTACCCTATATTTCTTCTGAGTTTTGTTCAGAGGCTGGCTGTTTCAGGTAAAACATGCGGTTACTAAAATTCGGAGGAACGGCATGTTGCAGGAAAGCCTGAGAAACAAGGGGCTCGGACAACAATTGGTGCAAAGCGGAGTCATCAGCCGGCTGCAATATGTTGAAGCATTCGCCTTGGCCAGTGCCAGCGGGCTTTCAATCGAGCGCGTGCTGGTCGAACGCGGGTATGCCACGCCGGACCAGATCGAACAGGCGCGCTTTGGCTTGTGGCGCATGGTGCGAATCGCCTAGCGGGCCGGTGCCCGGCGGCGGCGCTTAGGCTTTAGCGCATCCTAGGCGCCCGCCCAGTAGACCAGCTGGTAGAGCACGCCGCCGGCCTCGCCGCGGTCATTCCCGCGCTGAACCCAATAGATTGACGGATCGCCGGTGCTCCAGTGCGCCGCCGCCGCCACCCCCAGCACCGGGTAATGCGCGGTATTCGCCGCGCCTTGCGCGGAGCGTTCCCCCTGGAACAGCCGCAAGTGGTAATAATCCACGCCTTGCCCGCCGCCCGCGGGTTGGACTCGCCAGCCAAAAAACACGTCCAGCCCGTCGCTGAGCACGGTGAAGGGGCTAGACACCCGCGCGCTCTGGAGGAAGCACAGGTTGTTGGATTGCGGGGCACAGGGCAGCCAGCAATTGCTGTGGAGCGTGCTGGCCACCTGGCCATGCCGGTTCGCGCTGGTGGAGATGAGCTGCAGCCCGCCGTAGGCGCCGCCGGCATCTGTCTGGTCGAAGGCAGCCAGCGCCGTAATGGCCGTGCCGGACTGGGCGAGGTAGGTCTTGCCCAAGTACACCCCTGTTTCGCGCAGGACCACCGGGACCCAGCGCCCCTCGGCGCCGCTGTACCACGCCGCCTGCAAGCCGGTGTGGCTGTTGTTGCCCGCCACCGGACGGGTATCGCGCTCGCAGCTGAAGACTACGTAGGGCGTGATGTTACCGTCTTCCAGCGGATAGTCCATGTACTGCACGCTGACCAGGTTGCCCGGCGTGGGTAAGGTGTTGGTATAGTCCAGCGAGCGGCCGTCGCCGTGGAACGATTCCACCTGCAGGCCGGAATCGCCCTTGCTGTACTGGTAGGCGGCGGAAATGACCCACTTGCTCCAATCAGTGCTGATGGGATCTGGCGGATACACCGCCAAATCGAAACCGGTGCCGGCGGTGTAGCTGTCCGTCAGCACAACGCGCCGCGGCTGGGTGCCGGGGGCGCAGAGCCAGACCACGAGCTGGCCGCTGGGCAATCCCGCCGCCAGATGATATTTCCCGGCATCCCACAGGGCCGGGCTGCTGACCGGGCCGAAGCTGTCGAGCGCGTCGAGCTTCGCGTTGTCGTTCAGCGCCACCGCCGCGTAATAGCTGCTCGTGCCGCGCGCCCGGACGTTGAGCCCCATCATGATCGCACCGTAAGCCCAGTTATACTCCGCGATCAACGGCGCGGCCAGCTCGTTATCCGACGGCAGCGCGCCGCGGTCGCTCCAGTCCACTTCGGCCAGATACCAGCGCCCAAGCTGGTCCAGGCCGGTGGTTTGCGCTAAGGCTCCGCTTGGCAGCGCCAGCGCCAAACTTATTCCGGCGAGCGCCACGAGACAGGCTAGCCGCCAGGTTCCTCCGTTAGTGACAACTGCCATCCGCCATCCTCCAACATATGGCGCAGCCCACGCGCCAAGATAGGTATAGCACCTGCCGCCGCGGCGATGATCGCGCCGTGTTCCGGCCCGGTCTCGCCCAGGCATTCGTTGGTGATCACGCTAATTCCCGCCGCCGCCAGCCTGAGCCAGCGGCAGACCATGATTTCCGGCACCGTGCTCATCCCCACCGCGTCGGCGCCGGTGCTGCGCAGCCAGTGCAACTCCGCCGGTGTTTCGAACACCGGCCCGCGCACCGCCGCGTAGATCCCGTCGTGAAGTTGCCGCGCGCCGGCGGCGGCCAGGCTGCGCCACAGTGCGCCGCCTAAGCCGCGGTGGTAAGCCTCGCGCATGTCGAGGAACCGCTCGGCGGGGTCCGGGCAATCCAGATGCGCCAGAGCGTTGTCGCCTTGAAAGTTCAGATAGTCGCGGTGCAGCATGATCCCGCCTTGGCGGAACTGCGGATTGAGTCCCCCGGCGGCGTTGATCGCGATGAACGCACGCGCGCCCAGTGCTTTTGCGATGGCCGCGGGCAAGCCCGCGACTTCCGGGGTGTGGCCCTCGTAGACATGGATGCGCCCAGTGTAGATCAACACGCGCGTCCGGCCCACCTGCCCCGCCAGCACTTGGTGCCCATGGCCGGTCACGGTCGCCGCGGGCAGATAGGGCACAGCGTCCATGTCAATGGCTGGCGCGTTGCCCAGCAAGTCATTGCCCAGGCGGCCCAGGCCGCTGCCGCACTGCACGGCCAGCTCGATGTCCGCCAGCCCGGCTTCCGCCAGCGTTGCCGCGCCGCGCTGGGCCATCCGCCAATACTCATCGCGGTGTATCATGCTTCGTAATATTCTTACACAACGGCGGACCGCTTAAACCTGCCGCACTGTTTGAATCAAGGATGCCATGCCCAGCGAGCCTGTTTCAACTACAGAAGCCCTGATTATCGACAGCCTGCGCCGGCGTTTCGCGGCGAGCGATCCGCGCCTCGCCGTCGGCATCAGTGACGACTGCGCGGTGCTGCGGCTCGACAACGACACGGCCTTGGCCGGGTGCGCGCTTAACGCCCGCGACTGGCTGGTGACCACGGATTTGCTCGTGGAAGGCGTGCACTTCGATCGGCGCTGGCTGAGCCTGGCTGACGCGGGTTATAAAGCGCTGGCGGTGAATTTGAGCGACATCGCGGCGATGGGCGGGACGGCGGTGTTTGCCTTCGGCTGCCTGGCGGTGCCGCCGGAGACCAGCGGCGCGGACGTGGACGCGCTGCTGGACGGCGTGGCCCAAGCGGCGGCGGAGAGCGGCGTAATCCTCGCCGGGGGCGACACGGTGCGCGGGCCGCAGTGGGCGGTGGGTTTCACCGTGTTGGGCGAGGCGCCCGCCGGAGAGCCGCTGCTGCGCTCCGGGGCCCAGCCCGGCGATGTGCTATGGCATACCGGCGCGCTCGGGCTTTCCAGCATCGGCCTGGCGCTATTGTGCGCCGGGGAGGCGGGGGCGGCGGAACCCGCGGCGCTTAACGCGCACCGCCAGCCGCGGGCGCAGCTCGAGGCGGGGCGCTGGCTGCGCGAGCAGGGCAGGGTCACGGCGTGCCTCGATACCTCGGACAGCCTGGCGCAGTGCGTGCTGCAACTGGCGCGCGCCTCGCAGACTGGGCTGTTGCTGGATTTTGCGCGCTACCGCTTCAATCCGGCGCTGGCGGCGTTCGCCGCGGCGCACAAGCCTTGGCGCGGCGGGGGGCCGCGCGCGTTCAACCTGCCGCCGCGCTACCAGCTCGACCGGAAAGCAGCGCGTTATCACAGCCTGGCGGAGTACTTGCTGGCTAGCGCGGAAGACTACCAGTTGTTGTTTACCACGCCGCCGCAGGTGCGCGAGGCGGATTTCGCCGGCTGCCCCGCGCAGGTGCAACGCCTAGGCTATGTTGTTCCCGCCGAGGAAGGTTGTTTCTACCGCGGCGAGGACGGGCGCACGCTGATGCTGGGCGAGCTGGGCTGGCAGCATTTATAAGGCTGGGCAGTTGAACGTAATGTTTTCTTGGTGCATCATATGAGCATGGGTAGTAGGCGCGGGCGATGGTTACGGGTTGCATTGTGGACAGCCGGCTTAGTGGTGGCCGCGGGGGCAGGATACGTCCTTACCAGACTAGGTAGTTACCAGATTTTTCAGGACACCGGCTGGAACATTAACCTTGCCCGTCATCTTTCCGCCGACTTCATGCCGGAGTATCCCGACGAGACCAAACGCCGCCTGCAAGGCAAACCGGAGTGGCTGATTGACGGAGCCGTCTGGTTGAACAGCCAGCAGCTTTTTGGGCTGTACCTGGGAAAAACCTATAAGACCTACAGGGTCAAGCTGGATGAAGGCACGCCCGCCCTGCCGCTCAGCCAATCCAATTGCGGTTCGCAGCTGTACGATGCCGCGGTGTCCTATGCCTTGAATACCGGCGACTTCGCGGTGCAGCTGCAGGAACTGGTCGATGGCGGGTATATCCCTTTCAAACAGCCTGTTGCCGGGCTGGATCCTGGTGCATATATTTGCGGCCAACCCAACGCGCAACGGCTGATCAATGCCGGCGAATGGCATGAACTGAAAGATCCGCAGTATCAGGTCCGCCAGAAAAATGATACATTGAAATTCTTCCTCTGTGAATACGGGAAACCGGCGCAAGGTGCGCCAGCCAGTCAGCCGCGGCTCTCAAGCTTGATGGAGCTCGAACCCAATCCGCAGTTCTGGGTCAATCCGTTCACCGGCCAGCCGATGCAGGAAGCTTTCACTGACGGTGATTACGTCATGGTGGAATCGGGCACGCTCAGCCGCTTTTCGGAATACATGCTCTGCGGGAACCTGCCCGCGGGCCAGGCAATTCCTTACATCATCGCGAATGAATGGATGGTGCCAAACCTGCAGGCCAACGGGGTCCTGGTGCTGAGCGCGGATGCAGAACACCCGGCTCGGGAATCTGGGGCTAACGCGCTCGCCGGGCAACAGAATAACCAGAACAAGGTGACATTCTCATTCAATTAGCAGCATCGACGCCGGTGCATATCTTGTTGATAACTGAAAAGGCGAAAACCCGGCTGAAACCGCATTAAACCTAATGCGCACGCTGGATTTGCACGGTATAATCTCGTTGGTCTGATACGACATTTGCTTCACTCCCCGTTATGGGGGAGCCGAAAGAGGCCCCGGCTGGTACGGGGTCTCTTCATTTTCTATGCGCGAGAATGAGGCAGGATGCGAATGCGCGAAGGGGAAGGACTCAGCCGCCCCGTCTTGGCGTAGCAGCGGATTTTCATGCCGCCATCGATGTCCGTGGGTCAAGCCCTGCGGCTAGCGGGCGACATGCAGCCCGGCCCTTACTCGAAGCCTTCCGCGAGCACGCTTAAGTCCACCTCGCCGTCCTCGCTGGCCGCGCTGCAATCGCCGCCGAACAGCCGGTCGCCGGAGGCCGGGCAATCCGCACAGCTCAAGCCTTCCACCCCGCACGGCGCCACGCCTGCGGCTTCGTCCACCGCCGGGCCATGCTCGCCATCCGCGACGGAATAGTGATCCGGCGCCGCCATCACATCGAGTTCCACCGCGGGAATTATCCACGGCACCGCCAGCAGCCCAGCCATCACAGCCAGCGCGGTCCAGGTCGCCGGGCTTTTCATGTTGCCCAGCAGTTTGCCCCACGCGCCGGTGACCCAGCTCCAGTGCAGCCAGATATGCACGATGATCAGCGCAATCATCGCCAGGGCGGCGACGAAGTGGATGTCGCCCCACCAGTGGCGGCTGTGGGTGAGCCAGACTTTGACGCCCGCGCCGTCGCAGGTGCCCGGCGGCAGGATGTACTTCATCAGGAAGCTCGTGCTGAGCAGCAAGGCGAAAGCGATGGCTGTCAGCAGATCAATCCAGAAATTGATCGCTGTGCGCGAGGCTTTACGGGCTGTTGTATCGGCAGTAACCGCGGTATTCGTGACGACAGCTGATTCCATGCGAATGATGTCCTAGTTAAGATTGAACCGATTGAGTCTAACAAGATTCTCGCTCCATCTCAACCAGGCATGGCAAGTGAGAACGGTGCGCAACACCGGCAGCCGCCCAGCCGCGCGCTAGAAATATGCCAGGATGTCGGTGAGAGTGATCACCGCGATCAGGCCCAGCAGCATGAACATGCCCACGGCATGCACGGTAGCTTCGCGCTGTTCCGGTATCTTCACGCCAATGCCCGCCAGCGTGACAAACACCAGCCGCCCGCCGTCCAGCGCCGGCAGCGGCAGCAGGTTAATCAGCCCCAGGTTTAGGTTGATGAGGATGATGATTGTCAAGAAGGTGTACCAGCCCGCCTTGGCGCTTTGGCCGATCATGTCCATGATGCCCACCGGCCCGCTGATTGTCTTCACGCCTTCGGAGGTGAACAGCATCTTCATGCCCAGCAGGAACGCCAGCATCATGTTGCCCGCTTCGGCTAAGCTGCGGCGCAGGCTCTGATTCAAGGGCAGGTGTTCGAGCAGCGGCTTGAACTGAACGCCGAAACTAATCGCGGTCGTGTCGCCGGGCAGCGTTTCCGTGCGCACCTCTCCGCGGCGCTCAAGCGTAATCTCGAAAGGCTCGCCGCTGCCTTCCGGCAGGAGGTTGCCTTTCTCGTCAACCGGGTTCAGGTCTGCATCGAACAGCGCCAGTGCGGTGTAGATTTCCCAGCCGTTGCCGACCGGCTGGCCGTTGATGGCGAGGACCTTGTCGCCGGGGCGCAGTTTGAGCTGCTGCCCGCGGCTTTTCGGCTGGACCACGGCCACGGTGGTTGTGCTGTACATCACATCGCCGATGCCGATGCCAAGGCTGTAGTTGCCGCCGTGCTCGCCGCCCAGTTGTTTGGGTGTCGCGGCGAGGGCGAGCGTCTCGCTGCCGCGCAGCACGGAGAGGGTCAGCGGTTGCCCGCCGCCGTTTTGGATTACGCTGATCAGTTCCTGGCTGCTGCCCATTTCAACGCCGTCGATTGCCAGGATCAAATCGCCGGCCCGCAGCCCGGCGGCTTGCGCGGGTTGGCCATTCTCAATTGAACTCACCATGACCGCGTTGGACGGAAAGCCGACAAAGCCGATGACGATCATTAGCACAAAAGCCAGCACCACGTTCATCAGGGGGCCGGCGATCAGGATCCAGGCTTTCTGCCAGCCGTTTTTACCCTGCCAGGTGCGGTGCGGGGGGTAGACATCGCCCGAGAGGCGGATCCCCGGTGCGTCGGCGGCGTCGCCTTCCATACCCGCGACGCGCACCGCGCCGCCGATGGGGAAGGGGCAGAGGTGGAAGCGCGTTTCGCCCAGCTTGAAGTGCCACAGGCTGGGCCCCATGCCCATGGCGAAGTCCGGCACGGCGACGCCCACGCTTTTCGCGGCCAACATATGCCCTAGCTCATGGACGAAAATGATGACCCCGAAGACCAGTACGATGGCGATGATGGTGACTAGCATTTCAATCAATAGATGCTACCACCGCGCGCGATGTTTGCATTCAGCCGTCAAGGCTGGTTTGAACCGCCAAAATTGGGTTATTGCGAAAAAGGTGCAATTAGCCTGAATTATGGTATTCTTAAATCGATGAAACGCCATGTGGCGTACTGTGGAAAGGTGAATTCGCCGGAGCATTCGAAGGAACTACAGCATTCTGCGCTTTGTATTCCCCAGAGATGAACGCGCTTCCATTTACCCATCACAGGCCTCATCAAAATGTATTGTGGAGCCATTAGATGAATATTTACGTGGGCAATTTGTCCTATGATTGCACCGAGAATGATCTGCGCACGGCGTTTTCCGCCCATGGCGCGGTTGAGTCGGTGCGGGTGATTACCGACCGGGACACCGGACGTTCGAAGGGATTTGCGTTCATCGAGATGTCAGACTCCGCCGAGGCGCAGAAGGCGATTGATTCTTTGAACGGGGCGGAGATGATGGGGCGGACGCTGAAGGTTAACGAAGCCAAGCCGAAGGAAGATCGTCCCCGCTCCGGGTTCGGCGGCGGCGGCGGTTACGGCG
>CAYXMN010000004.1:23123-36736 GCA_964465955.1 uncultured Planctomycetales bacterium | reverse complement strand
TAGGCGGCGAGCTGCTGCAATTCCCCGCCGTGCAAGACAAGCTCCTCAAAGCGCTAGCGGACGCGGGCGGCGAGGAAGAGGCCCAGGCCAGCCTGGGCGACGGCCAAGCCGTGTATGTGTGCTCCTGCACCGGAGGCTGTTGTGACGACGTGCGCGAGAGTGAACCCGGCGTTTGCCCCAAGTGCGGGATGAACCTGGTTCCGGAGCAGAAGTAAGGCAGGCCAAGTATGCGCATCTCCCCTGGCATCCTCACGTTCATCGCGGGCCTGGCGCTGCTTGCCCTGGTCGGCGTCTGGTACCAGCACAGCCTGTCGCTGTCTCGCGCCAGCGCCCCTGCGGCGGCAACGGCAGCGGCGGCACCGGTCAAGTACGCCTGCCCGATGCGCTGTGTCGAAGCGGATCAGCCCGGCGCCTGCCCCGTGTGCGGCATGGACATGGTGCCCATCGAGCTTGAAACACCGGTCCCTGCCAGCGCCGGGCCCGCCCTCTACGTTTGTCCGATGCACCCGCAGATCGAGCAGGACCATCCCGGCACCTGCCCGATCTGCGGAATGGAGCTGGTCCCCGGCCAAACCGCGGCGAGCCCCGTGGATGCCGGTACGCAGGAACTCGTCAGCGCGGTCAAGCTCAGCCCACTGCAAAGCGTGCTGGCCAACGCGGTGGCGGTCCACCCGGAATACGACACGGTGAGCGCCGAGTTCAGCGCGATTGGAGAAGTCCAGGTGCCCGAGGATCAGGTACGCGACCTGGTCAGTTGGCAGATGGGGCGGGTGGACAACCTGCTGATTCAGGCGACCGGCGGGGAGGTGCGCGCAGGCGAGCACCTGCTCGATATCTATTCCGAGGAACTGGTGCAGGCGCAGGAGGAGTACCTGATCGCCAAGCAAGCGCTTAGCGGCCTCGGCGCTAGCGGTTATGAGTCGGTCGCCGCCAGCACCCGGCGGCTGGTGGATGCCTCGCGCCAGAAGCTTTTGCGGCTGGGCTTAACTGAGGACCAGCTCACTGCGCTTGATACCACCGGCATAGTGGAGGATCACGTGCCGGTCTACGCGCGCTACGGCGGCACCGTGCTCGACAAAATGGTCAACGAAGGCGACTACGTGATGCAGGGCGAGCGGCTGTTCCGCGTGGCGGACCTGGGCACGGTTTGGGTTAAGGTGCAGGTGTTTGCCAGCGACGCGGAAGCGCTGAGCGTCGGCCAGCACATCCGGCTGGACTGCCCGATCCATCCTGGGATGGTATTCAAGGGCACGGTGGATCTGATTGAGCCGAGCATCGATCCCGGCACGCGCACGCACATGGTGCGGGTCAGTGTGAAAAATCCCGACGGCATCCTGCGCCCAGGCATGATCCTCGATGCGCATCTCATCATGAGCCATGGCCAGCGCTTGCTGCTGCCGCGCAACGCGGTGCTGCACACCGGCGAGGGCGACCTGGCCTACGTGCTGGTCGGCCCAGGCCAGTGGGAGCCGCGCCGCATTACCACCGGCATCGACTTCGGGGATCGCATCGAAGTTGTCAGCGGAGTCAAGCCCGCGGACGCCGTGGCGGCGACGGCGGTGTTCCTGATCGACAGCGAAGCGCAGGTCAGAGGCGTGCCGCGCCCAGTGGACAGCGCTGCGCCGCTGCCTGGCCCGGCTGAGCTGGAGCGCTCCGATGGATAACCCCCAGCACGGCAAGCTGGCGGCGCCGCGCCCGCCGGAGCATCTCCGGACCGTGCCGGATGAAGGCGAGCCGATCGAGCCGGTGGTAATCCACCCCGGCTTCTGGCCGAGCCTTGTCGCCTTCTGCCTGCAAAACCGCTTCATCGTGCTGCTCGGCGTCACCCTGATCGTGATCGCCGGCCTGGCGGTGATTCCGCGGATCAAACTTGATGCGCTGCCGGACCTGTCCGACAACCAGGTCGTCGTGACCGCGGACTGGATGGGGCGCAGCCCGGAAGTCATCGACGACCAAGTCGCCTATCCGCTGTACACGCAGCTCGCCGGCCTGCCGCACGTCAAAGACATTCGCACGATGTCGGTGTTCGGCATCTGCATGATCTACATCATCTTCGACGACAGCGTCGACATCTACTGGGCGCGCACACGGGTCGCCGAGCGCCTGGCCCGGTCCGGCGACACGCTGCCGCCAGGCGTCACACCGGTGATGGGGCCGGAAGGCACGGGCGTCGGCCACGTCTACTGGTACCTGGTCGAGAACGACGACGACCCCGCTACGCCTGCCTATGACCTGGCGCAACTGCGCAGCCTGCAGGACTGGTACGTGCGCTACCAGCTCGTGACGGTCCCCGGCGTGGCCGAAGTGGCTAGCGGCGGCGGGTTTGTGCGCGAATACCATGTCGACCTCGATCCGGCGCTGTTGCGGCGCTACGGGATTTCCACGAGCCAGGTGCATAACGCCATTGCGCGCAGCAACAACGACGTCGGCGGCCGCGTGATCGAGCAGTCCGACCAGGAGTTCTATGTCCGCAGCCGCGGCTACCTGGGCCACGGCGCGGAGGCAGGCGCAGTGAGCGTGGATGCGGTGCTGGCTGACCTGCGCGACGCCGTCGTCTCTCACAGCCCAGACGGCACGCCGATCCGCCTCAGCGAACTCGGCGTGGTTCAGTTGGGCTCGGCCCAGCGGCGCGGCGCGCTGGACCACAACGGGGAGGGCGAAGCTGTCGCAGGCATCATCGTGATGCGTTACGGCGAAAACGCCAAGAGCGTGATCGACGCCGTGAAAGCGAAGCTGATGCAGGTAGAGCGCGGCTTGCCGCCCGGCGTGGTGATTAAGACCGCCCATGACCGCAGCTGGCTGATCGAACGCAGCATCGAGACCCTGACCCAAGCGCTGCAAGAAGAAGGCATCGTCGTCGTGCTCGTGATCCTGCTGTTCCTGCTCTCGCTCCGGCCCAGCCTGGTGGTGATCCTCGTCATGCCGGTCGCCGTCTTAGTCGGCTTCATCGCGATGTACCTGCTTGGCATCTCCAGCAACATCATGAGCCTGGGCGGGGTAGCCATCGCCATCGGGGTGATCGTTGACGACGGGATTGTGCTGACCGAGAACGCGCACCGGCATCTCGCCTTCCTCTGGCAGCGCGCCAAACGGCTCGGGCGCCAGCCGACGCGCTGGGAGATCAACACCGCGATCCGCCTGGCTTGCCAGCAAGTGGCCAAACCCGCGGTCGTGACAACCCTGATTGTCATCACCAGCTTCCTGCCGGTGCTGCTGCTGACAGGCCAGGAAGGCAAGCTGTTCACCCCGCTGGCCTGGACCAAAAGCCTCGTCATGCTCGCTTCGGCGACCCTCGCCGTCACGCTCGCGCCGGTGCTGATGACGCTGTTCATGACGCGGCGCATGCTGCCCGAGGACGCCAATCCGCTGAACCGGGTCCTGAACTGGCTCTACCAGCCGTTCCTGCGCCTAGCGCTCCAACTGCGCTGGCTGACGATCATCATCGCGCTGGCGACGCTGGTCTTGACCTGGCCCGCCTACCGTAGCCTGGGCAACGAGTTCATGCCAAACCTAAACGAGGGCGAGCTGGTCTACATGCCGACGACCCAGCCCAATGTCACAGTGACTGAAGCCAAGCGGTTAACCCAGCTCACCGACAAAATCATGCGGGCCCACCCGTTGGTGGTCAACGTGGTGGGCAAGCTTGGACAGGCGGATACGGCCACCGACCCCGCGCCCATCAGCATGATCGAGACGTTCGTGCAGTTCCGCCACATCGACAAAGCTCCGCCGTGGCCGGGGTGGCGGGCGGGCCTGCCCGCTCTGCTCGCCTGGCGGCCGTATTATGCCGAGCTGCCGGCGTGGACGCCCAGCGCTGAAGACCGCGCCGTCTACCTCAAGCCGGAGGGTAAGCTGTACAGCGGCGGCGGCGGCGCTTGGCATGAGATTGACATCAAATATCTCGACTACACCATCAACGAGATCCGCGCCGATCTGGACGCCGCAATCAAGGTGCCGGGCCTGACCAACGGCTGGACGATGCCGATCATCAACCGGATCCAGATGCTCGCCACCGGCGTGCGCACCGAGCTGGGCATCAAGATTTACGGCGACGATATTGATCAGCTCAGCACGTTGGCGCAGAACGCGGCGCGCATCGCCGCAACCGTGCCGGGGGTAGCGGACGTGTTCGCCGAACGCCTGGCCGGCGGGCGTTATCTCGACATCGACATCGACCGGGACGCCTGCGCGCGCTACGGGCTTAACATCGCCGACGTACAGGACGAACTGGAAATGATCGTCGGCGGAGCCAACGTGACGGCGACGGTGGAGGGCCGCGAGCGCTACCACGTGCAGATGCGTTACGCCGCCGACTTCCGCGACACCCCGGACGCGATCAGCGCCAGCCTCATCGACACGCCGCACCAGGGGCCCATCCCGCTGCGGCAAGTCGCGGCGGTCAACTACGCCGCCGGCCCCGCCATGTACTACGCGGAAAACGGCCTGTTGCGCACGGTGGTGTTCGCCAACACGCGCGGGCGTCCAATGGTGGAAACCGTGCAGGACCTGGAAGCCGCGCTCGCCGCCGGGCTGAAGCTGCCGCCGGGTTATTACTTCCGCATCGCGGGCCAGTGGGAGCAAATTCAAAACGCCCGTGCGCGCCTGTTGTTGCTGATGCCGATCGTGCTGTTGATCATCTTCGCGTTCCTCTACCTAACCTTCAACGACGCCACCGATGCGCTCGTCGTGTTCATCAGCCTGCCCTTCGCCTTCACCGGCGGGGTGTGGCTCATCCACCTGCTGCACCTGAACATCACCGTCGCGGTGTGGGTGGGATTCATCGCGCTGTTCGGCACGGCGGTCAACACCGGCGTGCTGATGATGGTCTACCTGCAAGAAGCGCTGGACAAACGGCTGGCCAAGGGTTGGCTTAAGCCGGGCGACATCTACTCCGCCACCCTGGACGGCGCGGGCAAGCGCTTAAGACCCAAACTGATGACGGTGGTGTGCTCGCTGGTGGGGCTGATCCCGCTGCTCTGGGCGACGGGCATCGGCGCGGACGTGATGAAGCCGGTGGCCGCGCCGCTGATCGGCGGCATGATCAGCAGCACGGCGATGGTGCTGTTCGTGATCCCGGTGCTGTTTTACTGGGTGCGCAGCTGGCAGCTGAAGAAGCTGGTGCGGGAGAGGTAAGCCTGCCGTCGCAGCTAATGTGGTAGCCGCGGCTACCGGTTCATTTCGCTATTTCGTCCCAGGCAAGGCAGTATCGCCCTTACCCACACCCACGCCTGGCTCCGCGTCCCCTCCCGCATCCCCGCTCACTCTCGCCTCCCCGCCATCGCCCGCCGCAGCGGGTGTCTCCGCCGGCGCTGCCGCTCCGCCGAGCACCGCGCCAAACTGCAGGCTGTCCATTACCTGCTGGCAAGCCGCACGCTGCTCGCTGGTCAACTCGTGCACGCCGACGGCCTGGAAGAAGAATAAGTCCTGCTCGGTGAACACCGCCCAGCCTTCGACGAAGGCGCTGGCCGGCGGCGGCGTTTCTTGAAACTGCGCCGGGAAGTATTCCGGCCAGGCTGAGCTGCCCGTGAAGTTATACTGCGCCTGCTGGTGCAGCCCAAGGCGCCCGCCGATCTGCGCGTCCTCATAGTTCGGCTCGCCCGCCGGCACGAGGTTATAGTATTTTTCAAAGCTCTCCAGGTGCTCAGCTCCCACGAAATCGTAGAGCATCCCGCCGATTCTCGACGTATCCACCATTCGGCCCACGCCGCGGATGCGTTTGCCATAAAAGCTGAAGCCGGCTCCATCCAGGCGCAGCGAGTACTCGCCGCGGGGTTCATAGGGCGCCGGGGTGAACACGCCGGTGTTGTAGGTGTAGCGCACGTCGAGGGCGGGATTGCTCGCCGCGGCTTGCACCCCGGCCCGGCCCTGCGCCAAGCCGCCCGCGCGCCCGCCCAGCCCGAGCCAGGCCAGCGCCGCGATGATCAGCAGCGCCAGCACCGCCGCGACTCCAATCAGCACCGCCCGCGTGTTCATGGTTTGTCCTCTCCCTCCGCCGCTTCCGGCGCATCCGCCGGAGCTGGCTGCTGCTCGAAATTACGCACCACCGCGCCGAGAATGCCATTGATGAAGCGCCGCGCGTCGTCCTGGGCATACAGCTTGGACAAGTCCAGCGCTTCGTTAATCACCACTTTGTGCGATGTGCCGAGGTGGATCATCTCCGCTAGCGCGAGCCGCAGCAGCACGCGCTCGGTGCAGCCGATCCGGTCGTAGCTCCAGTCGTGGGGGTATTTGGCCAGTTCCGCGTCCAAGCTTGCCTGGTGCGTCACCACCGCTTCGACCAGCTCGCGGATAAACAACTGGGCCGTCGCCGTCAGCGGGCCGGAGACATAGCCGTCGCTGTCCTCATCCGTCGCGCACAATTCAATCACATCCGGATCCGAAAAGGTGCGTTCCAGAATCTGCGCGCAGCTAAGGCCGGGGTGCTGTTCCAACTCGAACAGCAACTCGAAGGCCTTGCGGCGCGATTGGCGGCGGGTAACCTGTTTACCGCCGGAATGCGCCTCCGAATTCGACCTGGACGTCATGGTGCCGCACCGTGTTATAGCCGTCGCGCGCCTGCGCGTCAACGCCTGTCAAGCAGACCACCCAGCTTGCCGATATGTTCGGTATGGCGCTTCGGCGCCAGCCCGCCATAGGGCATTCTATGCAAGGAGGCATGCCATGGATATCAGTAGTGTCCTTAGCATGGCCAGCGCATTGCAGACCCAGTCGGTGAGCCAGGCAAAGCTGGAAGCGAACCTGCATACGTTGAAAGACTATCAGGAATTGCAAAGCAATGCCGTGGCCCAGTTACTGGCCTCAATGCCCTCCGTGAATCCGGACGGCGTCGGCGGAGTCGTCGACATCACGGTGTAACGGGGCAAGTGCGGGAAACCGCGCCAGCGCCGGGAGCTTTGGTTCCCGGCGCTGGACCTACGGATCCCGCCCCGGTCGCCGGCTAGGCACGGGCAGCTAGCGTAGCTGCTCCAGCCGCTTCGCCATTTGCTCCACCGCGCTGCATTTCAGGCAGCTGCCGCCGCAACCCCGACCGCCCTGCGCCGCGCCGCGCCGGGGCGCCCACCAGAGCTGGCGGTACAACAGCAGCAAGGCCGCCACCAAGATGACACCGCACACGGCCCATTGCACTTCCATGCTCATGCTGTTCACCCAAGAAGCCCCGGCCAGATGCGCGACGTGATTTGGTAGAACCCGAAGCACGCAATCCACGCCGTGCCCGTCATATAGGCCAGCATGAACAGCGCCCATTTCCAGCTCTGCGTCTCGCGTTTGACGATGGCGATAGTCGCCATGCACTGGCAGGCCAGGATAAAGTAAAGAATCAGGTTGATCGCGACCAGGATGTTGTAGACCGGCTTGCCCGTATGCGGATCGCGTTCGCGCTGCAGCCGCTCATGAAACGCGGCATCCGCGGCTTCTTCCTCCGCGCCCATGCCGTAAATCACGGCCATCGTGCTGACAAACACTTCGCGCGCGGCAAAACTGCCGATGATGCCGATGCCGATTTTCCAGTCGAACCCCAGCGGTGCGATCACGGGTTCGATTAAACGGCCCAGCCGCCCGGCGATGCTGTTTTGCAGCTGGTTGGTGTTGGCGAGCTGTTCCAGGCGCGATTCCAGCTCTGCGCCGGTCAAAGCCGCCTGCGCCTTTTCCATCTCGGCTGCGATCGCGGGGCTAAGCGGCGGGTTCGCCGGCAGCGAAAGCAGGAACCACAGCAGGATGTTGATCGCCAGGATGATCGTGCCGGCCTGCGTCAAGAACACGCGCCCGCGCTCCCACATTGACGTCAGCACCGTGCGCAGGTTGGGCCAGCGGTAGGGCGGCAGTTCGAGAATGAACGGCTGCGTCTCGCCGGGCAGCACCGTCTTGCGCAGCGCCCAGGCCGCGGTGACGGCGGCGGCGAGCGAGAAGAGGTAGGCCGCCCATAGCGTGAGGCCTTGCCAAGTAAAGCCGGGCAGGAAGCGCGTGATCACCGCCGCGGGAATGAACGCGCCGATCATCAGCGTGTAGACCGGCAGGCGCGCGCCGCAGCTAATAAACGGCACGACGAGGATCGTCACCAGCCGGTCGCGGCGGTTGGCGATGGCGCGCGTGGCCATGATCGCGGGGATCGAGCAGGCGAAGCCCGTCAGCAGCGGAATGAACGCGCGACCATGCAAGCCCGCGCGGCGCATGTGGCGGTTCATCAGGAACGCCGCGCGTGCCATATAACCTGAGTCCTCCAGGATCGCGACAAACAGGAACAACAGCAGGATTTGCGGCAGGAAGATCACCACGCCGCCAACGCCGCCGACCATGCCGTCCACGAGCAAGCCTTGCAGCGGCCCGGCAGGCACCCCGGACGCGACCAGATCCCCCAGCCCGCCGAACGCGGCGTCAATCGCGTCCATGAACGGCCCGGACCAGGAGAACACCGCTTGGAACACCACGCCCATGACCAGAATGAAGACCGCCAGCCCGAACACGGGATGCGTCAGGACCCGGTCGATACGGTCGTGGGTGTTCACCCGGTACCGCGGCGCGGGCTTGTGCGCCTGGGCCACCACTTCGCGGATCCAATGGTAGCGCCCGGTGGCCTCGGCCTGGCGCCAGTTGATGCCTGCGGCCTCCAGTTCGTCACGTAGGCGGTGCGCACAGTCGTGCACGCCGGGTTGATCGATTAACGGATGGCTATCATGATCGTCGAGCAGAATCTGCAGCGCAGCTTCGCGCAGCAATCCCTGGGGGCCGGGGCGCGCGGCTTCGAGCACCGTGGCCAGTTCATCGATTTTGCCCAGCACCTGTTCGCCGATCCGCCACGGCGGCGGCGGCGGCACGCGTCCCGCGCTGCCGGCGATGGCTTGCTTGAGAATTTCGATGCCGGTCAGCCGCGGCGCGTAAATCTCCACCACGGGGGCTTGCAGCGCTTCCGCCAGGCGCGCCGTCTCCACCGGCGTGCCGGAGCGCTTCGCCTCGTCATTCATCGTCAAGGCGATCACGACAGGCAGGCCCAGGTCCATCATCTGCGTGGCCAGAAACAAGTTGCGTTCGAGATGGCTCGCGTCCACCACGATAACGGCCAGGTCGACTTGCGGCACCTCGTGCTGCAGGCCGAGGAACACATCGCGCACGAGGCGCTCGTCATCACTGGCGGCCTTCAGGCTGTAAGTCCCCGGCAAATCAAGCAGGCGCACCCGCCGGCCTTGCCAAGCGTACTCGCCTTCCTTTTTCTCGACGGTGACACCGGGGTAGTTCCCCACCTTCTGGTGCAAGCCGGTCAGCGCGTTGAACAGCGTGGTTTTGCCGCTGTTGGGATTGCCCACCAGCGCCACCCGGAGCACCGGCGCCGCCGGCGCAACGCTGGCCTGGCTTGTTTCAGGCGGCTTGTTCGTCAGGGCTGGCATATTCCACCTCAATCTGAGCCGCCGTGCGCGGATCAAGCCCGATGCGGGTATCTTTTACGTAGAGCAGCACCGGGTCGGCGCGTTTGACTAGTTCCACCACCGCGCCTTCCACAATGCCGAGTTCGCGCAGGCGCAGGCCGCAATCATGCCGGCAGTGAATGCGCAGCACGCGCACCGGCTTGCCGGTTTCGGCGGTGAGCAGGTTCAATGCCGGCGCAGCGGGTTCACAGGCGCAGGGTGTCAGCGGCCCAGCGTGCTGGCGGCGGCGTTGGCGTTGGCGAAATCCAAACAACTTGCGCTCCTCGGCAATGACGAATCCGCTTCCGGCGGCTCTGCGAGCGGCCTCACGATTTATAGCAGACATGCGGAAAACTAATATCTTCCGTCCATCCACACTTTAACACCACTGAGACCCAGTGTCAAGCATTACGAATCATTCTCAAATACGAGTGCTGTTCCAGCCTGGGACGAATTGGCGACCGGCGGCGGGCGGGGCAGGCTAGTGCTGTCCCTGGGGCAATCTACCGCCGGTGCAGAGCTGTGGCCTGCTGAACCGCCGCCGGTTCAGCAAGCGGCGCCCCGTCGGCGGAGCGCCGCGCCCCCTGCAGCGCGTCCACGATGGTGTCGATGTTGTGCCGCACCATGCCGAGATAGGTTCCATCCGGCGTGCCCGCGTCGCCCAGCGCGTCGCTGTATAACTCGCCGCCGATGGCCACCTCCCAGCCGCGCGCCTTGACGGCCGCCTGCACCGCCTCCACGTTCCTGGCCGGTACGCTGCTCTCGATGAAGATCGCGCGCAGCTGGCGCTCCGCGATAAACTGCGCCAGCCTTTGCACATCCCCGGTCCCCGCCTCGGCGTCCGTGCTCACGCCTTGCAGCCCGCGCACCTCAAAGCCGTAGCGCGCGCCGAAATAGCCGAAGGCGTCGTGCGCCGTGATCAGCACGCGCTGGTTCTCCGGCAACTCTTGCGCGCGGGCCAGCACAAAGGCGTCCAGTTCGGCCAGTTCCGCTTGGTAGGCTTGCGCCTTGGCGCTGTAATATCCGGCATGCGGCGGATCGGCCGCGCACAACGCCGCGCGGATCGCCTCAGCGGCAATTGCCCACAAGGTGACATCGAACCAGACATGCGGATCGGGGTAGCCCTCAAACGCCGGCGGATGCCGTAAGCGATCAGCGGGAATGCCTTGCGCCACCGCGACAGCGGTGCGCTGCTCCGCCACCCGCTCCAGCACCCGCGCCAGTGAGGCTTCAAGGTGCAACCCGTTGTAGAAGATGAGGTCGGCGCCCACCAGGGCGTCAAGGTCCGACGGCTTGGCTTGGTAGAGGTGCGGGTCCACCCCCGCGCCCATCATCCAGTAGACGTCGACGTAGTCCCCGCCGATGTTCTCCGCCACGTCGGCAATCATCCCGGTGGTGCAGACCACGCGCAGCGGCGCTGCCGGGCTGTAGCCGCCGGGCGGCGCCACGCCCGCCTGGCGCGCGTTAGCGCCGGGGCAGCCGGCCAGCGCCAAGCTCAGCAGCAGGCACGCGCAACCGGCGGCCCACCACGGCAACGCGAGCAGGTGTGGCGAGTTATTGCGCATCCGTCTCAGTATAGCCGTACGCAGCGGGTATACTGCCGGGAGAGGTAGCGGACATGTATTTACGAGCAACTCTAATCGTATTAGGCATTACCGGAGCGCTCGTGCTGGGGGTGATGGCCTACGCGCGCCTCACCTCGCGCACCGCCGCCGGCGCGACCACCATGCCCCCGGACTGGCCCGTTAAGGTCATCACCGTGCCGGCGTCTGCCACGGATGTCGCTTTTGCGCCGGACTTGCGCCAGTTCGGCTCGGCGGCGCGCGAGGTGGGGCGGCGATTACCCAGCAAGCGGGGCCGCTCTGCGCCCTTTTCCGGGCCGTGGCAGATTTATTTCAACGATGCGCGCCCCCTCAGCCAGGTGTTTGGCGACTTTGAGCAACCACTGCTCGCCGCGGGCTATGTGAAAGGAATGGGTCGCGACGAGTCGCAGATCGCCACCGTGGGGCTGTCCGACCGGCGCTACGATTCCGCGGACGGTAAATACATGGTTCAGGTGCGCTACTGGGCCGCCCCGCCGCGGGCCTATGGCGGCGCGAGCCAACCCCAGCATTGGGTGGTTATGATCCAGCAGCGCTGATGCAGCGGGCAGGAGCGCTACTCCTTGATGGAGACTTCGGTGCCCATCAGAAAACAAACAGTGTCGAACCTGTCCAACGGGAACTGTGTGGTGAGATCGCCAAGATAACTCTCTGCCAGTTGTTCGGGGGTGTACAACCGACCCTGATTAAACGGGGTATGCCCATCAAAGACCACCAACAGCCCGTTCTCCAGGCTGCCCAAAGGATGGAATTGGGCAATCGCCGGCGCCCAAGCTTTGTAATAGACATCGCCGGGCTGAGGCACGGACGGGAGCTCGCTCAAGTATGCGCCACCGGGGTACGGCGACGCCGGCAAATGCGGGATGATGCCGCAGTCCACAAGCCCCTGTAACCCGGCAGGCCAGATCCAGATACCGAGCTGCTCAGGAGGCAGGCTGTCCAGCACTGCCATCAGCTCTTCCGGCGCGGCGGGGTATTGAATAGGGCCGGCGTAAAAGTAGGCTTGCAGCGCTGCAGACAGGATTTCACTGCGCAGGCAGTTATACAAGGTCGAGGAATCCGGAATGCCAGGATAAGCCTCGGCTAGCGCCAAAAGCTGGTCGTAGGCTTCAAGCTTGGCCCGCGCATCCAGCACGCTGTAAACCGCGCCATCACGCCGGACCAGCCGCTTGGCCGGTTCATCCATGCACTGCGCCGCCGCTGGGTGTGGAATGAACCAGAGCAGCACTAGGCCGGCCAGCAAGCTCATTCGCCACCGGAAACCAGGCTGAACGGGATAGTCGCGCATGCCCTCCTCCTCATCTCATTTACTGCTGATTAACAAGATGCAAAAACGCCACCTGCTGATACTTGCAGTAACAAGTTCGCGCATGTCCAGCCGCTAAGCCAGCGCTAACCCCAGGCATCGCCGTCCCTGGCATGGCTCGAGCCCGATCAGCCAATTGCGTAAGGCGAAGCGTGGAGTAACTGCAGGGAGAACATGCTGAGCACCCCGGCAAAGGGCAGGCCGAAGACAATCAGCCCGCTGACTGCGGCGTGCAGCGCCGGCGCCTTAAACCAAGCCAGCAGGCTGCCCCAGGCCATGCCGATAATCAGGAGTGGCAGGCCGATCAGCATCAGCGGCATTTTGAACTCATCCACGTGGATCTGCGCGCTGCTGACCCAGAGCGCGACCAGCCAGCCGGCCAGGTGGCCCACCAGGCAAACAGCCAGCCCAAGCCCCGCGGGTAACAGCGAGAGGCGGCGGCCCGTCGTGCGCCAGCAGAGCAGGAGCAGCAAATATGGTAAAAGGTACAGGCAAAAAAGAATCCCTACCTGGAAAGCTGTCTCAAACGGAATCATCCTCCGGCATTATAGCTTTAATAGCTGATTCCCAACGTGGGTTCGCTGCCATTCGCGGTGAGATGGCGCAAGCGGTAGGTCTCCGCGTCGATGCGTTCGTAACGGATGCCCCACGGCCCCTCGGTCACGCTCATCGGCTGGCCTGATTTAGGATTGATCGAAGCGCCGTCAAACGGCAGCATCCCGCTGTCGAGAAGCGCTTGCCAGCTGGCGGGGATCTCACCGTACTTCTCGCGATAGTCCACAATCGTCACCCGGCACATGCCGAGCAAGGCGAACAGCCTGAGCAGATCATCGTCCTCAGCCATCTCCGTGAACTCCCGGCGGCCCGTCGCCGCGGCGGATGAATTCAAGTGCTGCTGATAGGTGAAAGCCGCCGGCAATTGGCGGTAGTTGGTGTGGCCTTGGACGCTCTGGCTGATGTAGGCGTTGCCGTTGGTCAATTCGTATCGGATATCCATCTCGAAATCGAACCTGCCGTCATCCGGATCGACCCCGCTGCCACTGGGCGAGACCAGCGGGACCTGGCACAGCCCATCGGCGACTACCTCGCTCCATGCCTGCGGCCACTCGCCATGCACGCGGTAGTACGCCATCGTGCAGAAGCTGACGTGCTGGAAGGCTAGGTCGACCGCGTAGTGCTGGTTGACATAGCCGGGGTATTCCGGATCCACCGACACCGTGGCGGCGAATGCCATCACGGCGCTTGTAATCAGCAACACGATGGCCAGCGCCAGGATCAACAGCGCCGGCTTGGAATTAATGGCTTTAT
>CAYXMN010000004.1:10153-23113 GCA_964465955.1 uncultured Planctomycetales bacterium | reverse complement strand
CCTTCTGATAATGAACCATTTATTGGGATAAGCCGGCTGGCATGGTGGAATACATCCGTTGAACCAAATGCCGACATTGTATAAACACTCTTCCTGGTATGACACCGCATGGCAGCGGGTAGTCGGCGTGGGGCAGTTGAGCCAGGTGTAGGGGCAATAGTGCCATTCGCGCTCAAACCCGGCCAGCATGCCGGGGCACATTGTCCCCGCGGCAGTCTCGCACCAGCCGAATGCATGATCGAATGTTTCAATGTGTAATCCTGAACTCCAGACGTTGCAGCAATCGTCGTTGGTACAGTCGCCGAAATCCGTGCCCTTTTGCCAGCAACAGGTGTCGCACAATGCCGGGGCGGCGAGGAGCAGCAGACTGACAAGGCAGAACACGCCTAGTATTAACTTCATCAACCCACTCCGCCAAACATAAATACCCTCAGATGAGTATAGCCCCATTGACTATTAAAAACAAATCAAACCCTGGTAAACCACATAATATTTACAAATCCAAGCCGCGGGCACACCCCCGCTGCCAATCAGATCGGCGGCATGGCGCAGGTGACTCATTGTTTGAACCAAGATTTAACCAAAGACCCCGGAACCAACCTTCCTGAGATTACGTCTCATATAGTAAGCACCAGTTTGCCTTGATGTCGCACCTTGGGGAAGCGCCGCGGGGATAGCGGTAACCGGCTGAAATGAGGTGAAGCGATGACAAGGCTGAAAAGTTGGATTAGTTTGATCTTCCGCGCCGGCCTCGGAGCGATGGCGGGCGTGCTGCTCCTGGCTGCATGCGCCAAGGCACCGCCCCCCGCCGCGGCAGGCGGCGACCAGCCGGCCACGGTCGGCCAGTCCTTCAACACGGATTTCGACGCTCTTTACGACGAACTCGCCGGTGCGTAGGCCCGGCGCTAACGACATGCTGGCGTAGCCAGCTAGGCCTGCCGGGCTGCTGGGGAACTACCGGCTTTCCTGTTAACCGGCCCGGCAGGCTGATCCCTGCAGCTGACTTATCCCGCCAGCGGGCTCGCTTTGAGCCAGTCGAAGTCTGACTGCACGAGCTGGCGGATCTTGCCTACGCCAAACCGTACCATCGCCAGCCGCTCCAGCCCCAGGCCCCAGGCCAGCACCGGCGCGCTGCAGCCGAAGGGCGCCGTTACCTCGGGGCGGAAGATGCCCGCGCCGCCCATCTCCAACCAGCGCCCGTTCATTTGCACTTCCACGCCAACACTCGGCTCGGTGTAGGGGAAGAAGTCAGGCTTGAAGCGCACCGCCGGAATGCCCATCCGCTCGTAGAACTTGGCCAGCGTGCCCAGCAGGCTCGCCAGGTTGGCGTGCTCGTCGATGATGATGCCGTCCACCTGGAAGAACTCGGGCAGATGCTTATCGTCCACGGTTTCGCGGCGGAACACCTTGCCGATGCTGAAAACCTTCTGCGGCGCGCGCGGATTACGCGCAATGGCCTCGATGCTGCTGGCGGTCATATGCGTGCGCAGCACCACCTGGGCGGCGCGCTTTTCGCTCCACTCGTAACGCCAGCCGCGGCTGCCGGTTGCGCCGCCGGTCTCGTGCGTCGCCTTCACCGCGTCGACCCACTCCTGCTTCGGCAACGGGAAGCGCGCCGGGTGCTTCATATAAAAGGTGTCTTGCATCTCGCGCGCGGGATGGTCTTGCGGCTGGAACAACGCGTCGAAATCCCAGAACGCGATCTCCGCCATCGGGCAGGCGGCCTCGGCGAAGCCCAGCGCGAGGAACGCTTGCCGCGTATCCTCGACGATGCGCACCAGCGGATGGGCCTTGCCGGGGTTGAGGCGCTCCGCGTCCAGCGTGACATCATAGGGGCGGAATTGCACGTTACGCCATGAACCGTCAGCCAGCATTTCGGGGGTTAACTCGTTAGCCTCCATGCGCACACTGGCCTCGCCGCTGAGCACTTGCTGCGCTAGCGCTTCGCCTTGAGGGGTCAATGCGATAAATCGCCGCCCGCGCTCGCGTGAGCTGAGCAGTTCTTTGCGCCCTTTGGCAAGCTCCAGCGCGGCACTCAGCGGTGAAGCCGCGAAGGGTTCGAGAAATTGCACCCCACCCGCCACCGCCAGCATGGTGATCGCCGCTTCCAGCGGGCAGGCCGGCGGCTCGGTGTCACGCGCCACGCCAACAAGCTCCAGCGCGCCCTTGTCGAACTCCGCCCAGCCCAGCGCCGCGAGTTGCTTCGCATACTTACCCGGCACCACTTCCGCCGCTTTAAGCGACTCGTCCTCGCTCAAGTCCTTCAAGCTGGCCGCCCCGCCACGCTGGCGCACCGCGCGGGCCAGCAACCGTTCAGGCAGTTCCGCCACGCCGCGCGCGATGTCCTCGCCGAGCTGACCCAGGCGCACCTCGGTGTAGCTGCGCTCCTCAAGAGCGATACAACTCCCGGCAGCCAGTTCGGTGGCGGCGGCCATGATCAGCGACTGATCGAGCCCAGTCTCGTGGGCTAGCGCTTCCACGCTGCTATCGGTCGGCGTATGGGCCAGTGCGGCGAGCAGGGCGAACTGGTGCGGCGGTAAGGTGAATGCCATGCGGGGGATTATAACCCGCGCAACTCATGATGCCGGCGTTCAGCCACAGGCTACCCGGCAGGCGCAACCAGCGAGCAGGCGCCGCCGCCGCCCGCGCCTTCGTCCAACCGCGCCGCCAATTCGAGCATATACTCCTGCAGCTTGCCGCTAAGCCCGTAGCTTGCCAGCTCGCGCCGCAGCACCGCGGCAAAGCCGTGCCCGCCCAGGTAACCGTTAAGGCGGGCCGCCAGCGTGCTGTCGGCAAACGCCCGGTCATCCGGGAGCAGCGTGCGCAATTCCTGCATTAGCACCGGTTCGCCGCGCAGATAATACTTCTGGTGGTAGTCCTCGGCGCGGTAAAAGGTGCTGAGCGGGCGGATCTCCGTCAACACGGGCTGGCCGTCGCGCTGTTCTATCTCGCGCTTACTGGCTTCCGCCTGCGCGCGTTCGGCGTCGTCGCTGTAAAACGCGATCGCCTTGTACTGCGTGGAGTACGGTTGCACATGCGGCGCATGGCATGCCCAAAACACGCTGAGCAGGTCCGCGTAGCTGATCACGCTGGGGTCATAATCCACCTGGAAGCTCTCGGTGTGATCGCCGAGGCTATGATAATTAGGACGCGGCGTGGTGCCGCCGCAATAACCCACGCGCGTGCGGATCACCCCAGGCAAGCTCCCGAACCGGGAGTCTGGACCCCAGAATCAGCCGGCCGCAAACGTAGCGGTTGCAGACTGCCGCGGTGCCGCCGCATCAATCGGCGGCAAAGCTGCAGCGAGATTCCAAGTATTCCCCATTGCCTGCTCCTGGGCGGTGGAGGTGGCCGCCGGGCGCGGCCAGAGCGCAAGCATCAAGCCCGCCGCGACGAACAGCGCCAGCAGCCAGTACAACTCCCGCCGGTAACCGTTTCGCGCCACACGCCGCCTCCTCCGCCGCGATTATCGCGACAAGTTCTCAATGGATCTACCGTGCCGCGGGGAAGAATGTTGCAGCCGGGCTAGGAACCGCGGGCGGGCGCGCGGTCCAGGCGGGCCGGGGCAAGGTGCGCCGTGCGCGGGCGGTAGCCATACAGCTTTTCCTCCCAGCACCACAAAGCAATGCCATCCGGGGTTAAGCCAAGTAAGCTGTTGGAAAAGGAGAAGCCGGGTGAAAACAGCGTGCCAGCCATGCGGCGCTCCCAGGCTGATTTGCCTGACGAATCGAGGACACTGATCCTGTCGCTACTTAGCATGAGCACTCCGCCATCGGCTAACCGTAACAGGTGGCTGCCGTATTCGTATTGCTCGGTCAGCCGCCGGTGCTGGCCGCCTGGTTCGACCTCGACCAGCGCGTAGTTGCTGTCAAACATGATCACCGAGCCGTCCTCGCCAACGCACGGCAGTCCTTGAATGCCGAGGCCGCCGGCGTAGCCCTGCCCGGCGAGCTGCCGGGCGATCGCCCCGGTGGCGCAATCCACCACAGTGACCGCCCCCGAGTCATCCTGGACGAACACCTGTCCCAAGGCTGGGGCCAGTTCGAGCGTCACCGCCGCCGTAGACGGCAGCTTGGCTTCCCACAGCACGCTGCCGTCGGGTCCCGCCGCGGCCAGCGTGCCGCCATCCAGCAGGGCATAGGCGCGGCCTTCCGCGTCAGCCGCCAGCCTGGTGGTAAAGCCGCCGTAATAACCGAACTGGCTGCTGGAACTGGCGCCGCCTGGCCCGGCCGGCGCCGCCAGCTCAATCCGCCAGCGCAAGCCGCCATCGGCCGCGCCGTATTGCACCAGCACTCCTTGCTCATCAAGGACGATAACGGCGTCAGAATTGGCTGCCACATCAACTGGCGCCGCCAAATCGTCTAGCCGGGTTTCCCAGGCAGCTTGCGGAGGTTGATCTAGACGGCCCAGCCGCCATGCCACGTTGTTGTTCGGACCGGTCATCGCCGTGCAGTAATACAGCGAATCGCCGGCCAGGCTCATGCAAACAAGGTGGTCCCTGGCGTTAATAAAATCCAACCGCCCCTGCCCCTCAGCCGCGGGTTGATAGCAAGCGATCTCAGCACCGCAATTCAGAAAGATCCACCCGGATGGCGCGGCAAAGATCATTGACGCGTTGGCCAGTTGCGGGTTGGCCACTTCAAACGCTACTTCCAGTGAATCGATGTGTTTCCGCCAGGGGAAATACCAGGCCAGCAGCAAGCCGTACAGCAGCGCCAGTCCGAGGCAGCCCCAGGCTAGCCTGCGCAACCGCGATGGTGAGGCTGTCCCCATCGTCTTGATTGTACCAGGCAGGCGCGGTGCGGCTGCTATCATGGTTGGCACCAAATATTGTCGGGGTTGGACATGCAACATGTCAGTACATGGTCACTGCTTGCCGCGGGAATGATCCTGGCGTCGTGTTTATTGCTCACTGCATGCAACGGAAAGGACACCAAAACCACCACAGCGCTGCCGAAAGAGCCACCGCCCGCCACGGTGGTCAAGGGTGAACCGCTGCAGTGGCGCGAATTAGCCTCGATGGAGCGGGATGCGAGTATCGACCGGCCCCGGCCCGGCGTAGTCGTCGGCGAGTTCACCAAGGACCGCAGTGACGACGTGCTGTTAATCGACTGGTTGGGCGACACCAAGGTCATCCAGCCCAGCGGCAAGGTCGCTGCTGTTAAGAATGGTGAGATTTGGCCGG
This sequence comes from uncultured Planctomycetales bacterium, assembly GCA_964465955.1. Taxonomy (GTDB): domain Bacteria; phylum 4484-113; class 4484-113; order 4484-113; family JAFGCY01; genus CAYXMN01. The sequence continues at coordinate 17,928 of CAYXMN010000004.1, read as the reverse complement.
CGATATTTCCGTTCATGCCGTGGGACTACAACCGCGACGGCATTGACGAGGTGGTACCGACGAACTTTGGCTTGATCTGGACGCCAGTCCCCGAGGGCACGATCGATTTTTTCGGACTTGATTTGGACTATTACACCTCCGATCCGGATTTCCGGAAATCTTCGCGGTTGAAACCCGCCGAACGCGGCGACTGGACTCCCGTGCTCGACTACCGCGGCCACCTGCTGATTCAACTTTCCAGCGGCGACTCCCACGGCGCCATCGTGCCTGGCGACTACGACGGCGACGGCTGGCAGGATCTGGCGCTGGAGGAAGGCGGCCTGGCTGAAACGATCCGCGTCTACGGCGGCATCGGACAGCGCCTCGGCACCTGGGAGCCGCGGATGAAACCGGAGTGTCCGATGTCCGGCGACATCGACGGCGACGGGCGTGATGAGTTCCTGGTGCTGGAGGGCAGCCGCATCGCGGTGTACGCCTATAAGAAGGAGCGTACAGATATCCAGGGCTGGCCTATCGGTGAACTTCCCAGTTATGCCGCGGATGTCAACGGCGACGGCAAGGCCGACATCATGGGCGCGATCTGCGAGTTAGAGGCGCCCGGCGGCCAGCTCGAAGGCTCGGAGGCGCGCAGCATCGTGCTGACTTACATTGAAGCCATGCGCCATGTGATGCCCAACGCCTATCAGCTTGAAGAATGGCAAAGGAAGCTCAAGCCGGAGGATGTAACCAAGAAGGTCGAGTATATCCACAGCGAGTTAAAACGGCTCAAGGACCAATTCACCTTGGACATCGCCAAGTTCACGGTGCCCCACGGCGGGGTGTTTTACACCGACAGCGGCACGTTTTGCCCCTTCCAGTTCCCCGAAAACGTGGTCTACCCGTACAACATGTTCATGGGCATCGCCGGTGAGTTCGCGACGATCGACCTGGATCGCGACGGCAGCAAGGAAATCGTCGCCAAAGCCAGCGTGGGCAGCGCGATCTTCGTGTTCAACCAACAAGGCGAGCTGAAGTATTACGAGGAGTTTGGCCAGCCGGCCACGGAAATGGCCGTGGCGCATACGGCCAACGGGGATGTCTTGATCCTCCATGCCGGAGAGAAGCTGCTGGCGTATCCGTAGGCTGTTACTTGAGCAGGCTGAGGCCATCCCAGCTCGCCGGGCAAGTTTCACCGAGCAGCGCCATGATTGTCGGCGCCACATCGCACAGCGTCCAGGCTTGACGCGGCGATTCGTCTGTGGCCGCCTCGGGGCTTTTCAGCTCGCGCTGCGGGTCGGCCACCAGCAGCAACGGCACGTCATTCATGCTGTGCTGCGTGTTGGGCCCGCCATCGGGGAAGGTCAGCTCCTCAAAGTTACCGTGATCCGCGGTGATGATCACGCTGGTATCCCGGCCCCAATGCACTGCGCCGAGGATCTGCTCCAGGCAATGATCAACCGCCTCAGCGGCCTTGATGCAGGCCGCCACGATGCCGGTGTGGCCCACCATGTCGCCATTGGCGAAATTGACCACCAGCAAGCTGTGCTCGCGCGCTTTCAGCCGCTGGACGAGCTGATCGGTCACCTCGTAGACGCTCATCTCCGGCTTCAGGTCGTAGGTCGCCACATATGGGCTTTGCACCAACTGTCGATCCTCGCCGGGCCAAGGCTCCTCCCGCCCGCCGTTGAAGAAATAGGTCACATGGGCGTACTTCTCCGTTTCGGCGCTCTTGTACACGCGCTTGCCGCGCTTGGTCAACTCCTCGGCGATCGTGTCCGCGACAAAATCGTCTTCAAGCAGCACCTCGTTATCGAAATCATTGCGGTAGCGCCGTACGCTGAAACAGCGCGTCATCGGTATCCGGCCGCGCTCGAAGCCGTCGAATTCGTCGAAGAGGAACGCGCTGACAATTTGGCGCATCCGGTCGGCGCGGTAGTTGTAGAACATGACAAAATCGCCGTCCTGGATGCCGTTATATTCGCCCAGCGCCGACGGCGTGATGAACTCGTCGCCTTCCTCGCGCTGCCGGGCGGCGGCCATCGCCTGCTCCCAACTTGCATAACGCGGCGCCTCGGCATGGACAATGCACTCCCAGGCCAGCAAGGTGCGGTCCCAGCGGCGATCGCGGTCCATCCCGTAATAGCGCCCGCCGAGCGTGGCGAATCCGACTCCGGCGGGCATCTTGAACCCGATGTCCTTGAAATACTGCTCGGCGACCTGCGGGGCCGTGTCGCGCCCATCGGTCAAGGCGTGGATCCAGATGCGCTTGATGCCGCGCCGGCGGGCAATCTGGATGAAGCCGCGCAAATGGTCGATATGGCTGTGCACACCGCCGTCGGAGAACAGCCCAATCAGGTGGATTACGCTCGAACCACGGCTGCAGGCGCGCAAGAAGCGGTTCATCTTCTCATGGGCGTCCAGCTCGCCGACTTCAATCATGCGCTTGATGCGCGAAAGATCCTGGTAGACGACGCGCCCCGCGCCGAGGTTTAAGTGCCCCACTTCGCTATTGCCCATCTGGCCTTCGATTAGACCGACGCACTCACCATGGGTGGTCAGCTTGGTCCAGGGATACCGGGCCATCAGCTTGTCCCAAGTCGGCGTGTCCGCCTTGGCGATTGCGGAGTTCTCCGCGTTGTCCGTCAGGCCCCAGCCGTCGAGAATCAGCAGCAACACCGGGTTTACTTGTTCCGCCATGCGCTCATTATACGGTGCTGTGGCGGTGAAACCGTCAAGCCTGGCTAAAGCTTGGGCCGTTCTAAATAGACGAACAATCCGCCGCTGAGTAGCACGAGGGGCACGAGGATGACCCAGGGATTGACATTAAGGAGATTCAGCGCCAGGTTGTCGGGGGAAATCTCAAAGCTTCTAAACAGCGGGTCGATGAGCCATGGATGGAAGAAGGTGTCGTACACCGCCACTCCCAGCAAGCCGCCCAGGATGCCGGCTAGCGCGTCCCAGCGGCCCTCGCCCAGCGCGCCCAAGGCCGTGCCGGGGCAATAGCCGAGGATCGCCCAGCCGATGCCGAAAAGGAAGCCGCCGAGGAGGATGGAATACAACCACAACGGCCGGATCACCAGTTCGACGAGCCAGAACTGGTACAGGACATAGTTGAGGCACGCGCCTACCACCGAGGCTGTCAACAGGAATTTCAGAACGCGGAAATCCTGCAGCCTCAGCAGCTTAATCTGGTTATCAAACCGCAGGATGTGCGCACGCTGTAAGAGCACGCCGAATATCACACCGAAGAGCAGCCCGGTCAGCTCAAACATGCCGTTCATCGCCTGCCCTCCTGCTTGCCGCCGGGACGGCCGTAGATGAGCCACGCGGTCAGGATGCCGCCGAGGAAAAACATGGCCAAGCCGATAAAGCCGCCGGCGGACAGGGCGATGATCCCGCTCATGCCAAGCCCGCTGGGGCAGCCGCCGGCCATGCGCACACCGAACAAAGCGATGAATCCGCCGATGAACGCAAAGAGCAAGCGCCGCTTAGTGCTCGGACCAAAACGCTGGGCCCAGGCTTCCGGGACGGCGGCCAGCTTCCAGTCGTTGGCCAGCCACGCCGACAGCGCGGCGCCGAGCGGGATGCCCAGCGCGAAATACGAGTGGAGCTTGATGCTCATTGATTCGCCAAAAGCCGCCCATGCCTGCGGATCGGTGAAGCTCTGGTACAACAGCCGCAGCGGCTTGGCGCAAAATCCATAGAACGGCGTCGCGCCAAACTGCAATTCAACGGCCCAGAGGGCCAGCACCGCGGCGATCCCGGTCAACGCTCCGGCAATGTACGGATTCAGCGGCGGAGCCGGCGTGGCCCGTCTGCTGGTGGCGCCAGGTTCAGGCATGGTTCGCATCACCTCGTTTATTAGGACGCTGTCGCAGTAAAGATGTTACATCAGTGCAAGGCAGGCAGGCTGGGTCCTGGCCTAACCTCCCATGCCCTTGCCGGTTGCAACTGGATCAAACGTTCGACCTGCACGCGCGAGCTGTTGAAACCAAGGCCGGGATCGAGCACCTCCCCGGTTACCTCGGCCCGGACGACCGCGCCGGCGGACCAGCGCAGCGCTACCACCAGGCTGAATGGCTGCAAACCATCCGGCGAATCCGGATAGTTCACGGGCAGCCGTCCGCGCACCGCAAACTGCCAGACACCGGCCGGGGCGTCCAGCGTCACGCGCCCCCAATTCAACGCTGTGACGGCGGGCGGCGACGCCAAATCGAGCATGGCGCGTTCATGCGTCAACTCACCGTCCACATATAACACCGGCCGGCTCGCGGTTGGGCTGGAATCCACCGCTACCTCGCCTTCCAGCAAGAATTCGTCCCCTGGGAAAAACTTCGCGATGTTTTGCTTGCGCGCCGGGTTGGTGATCCGGAGGTTGCTGAATGTCACGTTCGGCAGAGCCAAGCCGACTACCGTAACATCACAGCGTTGCGCTTGGACTGGGCTGCCGCTTAACTCCGCGCTCAACACCAGTTCGTAGAGCCCAGAGGCAAATGGATCCGCCAGCAGGCCCAGGTCTTCGATGATGTATTCAAATTCGCCCGCAGGCAAGCGCTGGCGTTCCACCCGCCTGACCACTTCCTCACCAGTGGGGGCGGCGGCTGTGACGCGCAGTTCGACATCGCGCAGCCCCCGGTAGCCGCTGGTGATCAAGCTGATAAACACACTTGGTCCGGCCGGCACCGGCTGGTGGAACTCGTAGCATGGAACATGCCAGCCGGCGCTCGCATTGTATGTATATGCCTGCACCAGCTCTAGCTTCGGACCTGCCTGTTCTTGCGCGGCGGCCGGGCCTGCTGGCAAGCCCAACACGGCTAGGATCAGCGCCGCACAAGCCGGAACGCAAAAAGGGGGAGTGAATGCTGCCATCGGAATGAGCTTAACACAAATACTGCTTGTATCACTTAGGTTAATCTCAGTCAACTCACCATGTGATTGGCAGAGGTGGGCTAGGCTATTCTCGCTAAGCCCAGGTTATGTTAAGCTTTGCCCATGGGGCCAAAATTAATACTTGTTATTGAAGATGAAGAGAGCATCCGCGAGGTGCTGAAAGTTAACCTTGAACTTGAAGGTTTCCGAGTGGCGACCTGTGCCGACGGGCAAGACGGCCTGCGCCAGATTCGCGAACGGCAACCCGCGTTAATCCTACTGGACCTGATGCTTCCCGGCATCGACGGGCTGGAGCTCTGCCGGCTGGCCAAAGCAGATGAAAAGATAAAAAACATCCCGATCATCATGGTGACAGCTAAAGGAAAGGAAAGTGACGTTGTGCTGGGTTTGGGGCTCGGGGCCAGCGACTACATCACCAAGCCTTTCCGCGTCGCGGAAGTGATCGCGCGGATTAAAGCGACCTTGCGCGACGTGGTCGCCGTCTCACACATCGCTGACAACCTGCCGGTGTTGGAATTCGGCGAACTTAAAATCGACCCGACCAAACATGAAGTGTGGCTGGCCGGGCAGATCATCGATTTCACCGCTACCGAATTCCGCTTGCTGCACTTTCTGGCGTCAAATCCGGGGCGGGTTTTCTCCCGCATGCATCTGATAAACGTCTGCATCGGCGACGATGTCTTTGTCAGCGAACGGACGATCGACACTCATTTAGGGACCGTCCGCAAGAAACTTGGCGAATATCGCGATATGATCAAGACTGTCTGGGGTGTTGGGTACCGGTTTGCAGAATACACACCCTAGGCGTGATCAATGATCTTGAGATCTGAAACGGCGGCATTGCGAGAGATTCTAGCCGGACTCCACACCGCGCTTTTCTTCGCCCGGGAAGGAGCCGCAGGTTTAGAAATCGTTTATGCCAACCATGCCTTAGAAGTGCTGAGCGGATATACCGCGGAAGAACTCGTCGCCAGCGGCTTGCCGCTGCTCTGCCCGCAACGCGCCACGCTTGCCGAATTCCAGCAATATCAGAACATTGCCTGCCCGGCCCACGCCGTCAGCAGCCGATTACGCTGTCAGCATCGCAATGGCAGCGATTACTGGATCGAGTTGGTGCTGCAACGCCAGCCCGGCCGCGTGCAAGGCCAAGCGGTGCATTGTGTCGGGCTGGTGCGGGACATTTCAGCGCTGGTCTCAGTCGAAGCGGCCCTGCAATCCGCTATCGAAGAGCAGCAACTGATCCTGGACAGCATCAGCAGCCCAGTCCTGGGCCTGACCAGGGATATGAAGGTGAAGTTCGCCAACCAGGCCTACGCCAACTTCGTCAACACCCCCCTGCCAGAATTGATTGGACGCCAGCTACTTGAGCTATTCCCATCCTTCAAGCACAACCGCTCATACAAGGTGTACCAACAAGTACTGGCGTCGGGCCAGCCGCAAACCCTGGAAGGCGGGATGGGTGACAGCTATTTGCATGTCGTGGTGTATCCCACACCCTGGGGCATCTTAGCCTTAGCCGAAGACTACACCAAGCGCCGGCGTTTTGAAGATGAGCTGATTAACCGCGACCGCTTGCTGCTGGGTTTCGCTCAAGCATCAGCCTTGCTGGCCAGCGGAGCGCGCGACAAACGCTTGATCAATCTGGCGCTAGCGGAATTAGGTAAGAGCGCGCGGGTCGAACACGTGTACTTGCTCGAATTCCTGCCGGGCCACGGCACTGAGCTGACCATCGGCAACCAGCGTTACGAGTGGAACAAGGAAGGCATCGAGCCACCGCCCGCGTTACTCATGCAGCATGGCTTCTCCCTGCAGGAAAGCTTGCCCCGCTGGCACAATTCGTTTATGCGCGGAATCCCCGTGTATGGCTTGAGCCAGCATTTCCCGCCGGAGGAACGCCGATTGCTTGAGGAATTCGGCGTTCTCTCTGCGCTGATCGTGCCGGTGATGATTCAGCGCCGGTTATGGGGCCTGATTGGGTTTAACGACTACACTGAACCGCGCGAATGGCGCCAAAGCGAAGTGGGCGTGCTGCTCGCGGCGGCGGCCAGCGTGGGCAGCGCTATCGCCCACCAGGATGCTGAAGCGCGCCTGCTGCACGAACGTAGCTTCCTGCAGCAAGTCATCGACTCCATTCCGGATCTGGTGTTCTACAAGGATCTGGAAAGCGTATATATGGGCTGCAACGCCGCTTTCTCGCGGTTCGCTGGCACCGAGAAATCGGCAATCGTCGGGTACAGCGACGTTGACTTGTTTCCGGCGTCGATGGCGGACATGTTCTACGAAGGCGATCGCCACGCGCTGGATAGCCGCAGCCAGCGCCGCGATGAGGAGTGGGTGCTCTACCCCGACGGGCGGCGGGTGCTGCTCGATACCTTAAAGGTTCCCTTTACCGACAACCTGGGCACGATCATCGGCGTGCTCGGCGTCAGCCGTGATATCACCGAGAAACGCCGCACCGAACAGGTGCAACGTGAATTCGTGGACAACGTCAGCCATGAGCTGCGCACGCCGATTACCGCGCTGGTCGGCCTGGCGGAAACCCTGCAGCGCTCCGATCTATCCGAGGATCAGCGCGCCCAATTGCTCAAGCGGCTCGAAAGCCAGGCTTTGCGCCTGGCCCGGCTCGCCGATGACATCCTCTCGCTGTCTAACCTGGAGCTGGCGCAGCACACGATCCGCCGCGACCGGGTGGACCTGCGCGCGATCAGCCAGGGTGCGTACGATGCGCTGCAAACGGCGGCAGAAGATAAAAACCTGGAATACCAGATTCATCTGGCGGAAGATCCGGTGGTGATGGTGGGCGACCCGGCGCTACTGGAGCTACTGGTGTCGAACCTGCTCTCCAACGCGATCCGCTACACCCCGCCCGGTGGCAAGGTATCGCTGGAAATTATGGCCCAGCCGCA
>CAYXMN010000004.1:8469-10143 GCA_964465955.1 uncultured Planctomycetales bacterium | reverse complement strand
GCGAGTCGTGGATACCGGCATCGGCATCGAAATTGAACAACAGGAACGCATCTTCGAGCGCTTCTACCGCATCGATAAAGGGCGCAGCCGGGCAGAAGGCGGCACCGGCCTGGGCTTGGCCATCGTGAACCAGGTGCTGCACCTGCATAATGGAGAAATTAAAGTTATCAGCCAGCCCGGCAGTGGCTCAACCTTCACCGCCAGCTTTCCCCGGATTCAGGATACGCCGGGCTTGACTCATTTGCTGGAGTTTGAGTAAACCTGCTTCACCAGCGATTCCAGGCCCTGCTGATCCTCCATGCTGAAGGCCCCGGCCTGTTCACTATCCACATCCAGCACTGCGCGCAGGCCGGCGCCCTCCCACACCGGCACGACAATCTCGCTGCGGCTGCGGGTGTCGCAGGCGATGTGCCCTGGAAACGCGTGCACATCGGGCACAATCAAGCTGGCCATTTGCTCGACGCACGCCCAGCACACCCCTTGCCCCCGCGGTAGACGCAAGCAGGCGAGGGAGCCTTGGTAGGGGCCGACGAGCAGGTTATCACCGTCGAGCAGGTAGAATCCCGTCCAAAAGAAATGCGGCATTTTATGATGTACTAAGGCGACCAGCGTAGCCATGCGGGATAGCGGGCTATCTACATGGCGGCATAGACTTGCCAATTGCGCGGCGATGCGCTGGTAACGCTGAGCCAGCGGTTGGTGCATTTCGGTGTCCTTAGGTTTCCGCATCCGTTGGAATTCTACACGAACCAGAAAACAAAAAACCCTCCAACTGACGTTGGAGGGCTAAGGGGGGGACAGTAAGGGATAAGCGGTTTTATTCAGTGGCACCCTCGCCACTGGCCGGTAAACTTCACCGACATGGTTATTAAACCAGAAATTCTTCAAGAATGTTTCAAGGACCCGCGAAAAAACTCCTAGCCGTCTCGTTAAATCCGAGCTAACCTGATCCTTTGCCTAACCGGCAGGGTATCATTTCCTTCGGAGCTGTGGTGCGATAACAGCTAGTTTTTGCTAGCCACTATCATACCACCTCCCTCAAGATCGACCTATGACCCTTCCTTGTACACAGCAGAACCAGCCGATTTCCCGGGAGGAGCCAGATTTCGATCGGCGGATACTCGACCAGTTGAACTTACCCGTCCTGATCATCAACCGGGATCACAGTATTGCGTATGCCAACCCGGCAGCCACCGCCAGCTTCCTGCCCGGTGCCGGGCACTTTTGCTACCGTACGGTGCTGGGCAGCGACTACCCCTGCGACGCCAGCGAGCGGGGTTGCGTGCTTGGCAGCTTCTGGGCCGGCGGTGAACCGACGAAAACCGTGCATGAGGTCAAGCACGCCGACGGGACCACGACGTTGTCGGCGATCACCGCCTCGCCCGTGCTCGGGGCGGATGGCCATCCCATCCAAGCAATCGTCACTTTCCAGGATCTCTCCAGTTATATTTACCTGGAGCATTGCCTCTACAACGTGCTGACTGGGATCGCCAATTCTACCGGGGAACAACTGCTCAAGGATATGACGGAGCAGCTCAGCATCCACACGCGGATGGAGCACGTGCTGATCGGCCGGTACTACGCCGAACAACAGGTAATCCAGTCCGTCGCGTTCTACTCCAACAACCGGCATATGGCACAAGTGCGATATGCGGTTATTGGCGCTCCTTGCGA
>CAYXMN010000004.1:0-8459 GCA_964465955.1 uncultured Planctomycetales bacterium | reverse complement strand
GGGCAAAACGGTCGTAGTCGAGAGCAGAGCGCATCTGCTATATCCCGAGGAAGAATTCATTGCCCGGTCGGAACTGGAAAGCTACTACGGCGTCCCGCTGCGTGACTCGGAGGGCAAAGTCGCGGGGATTTTGGCAGCGCTAAGCAAATGCCAGCTTGAAGATCCCGAACTTGTCGGCGCGATTCTCAAGGCGTTCGCGCCGCGAGCCGCGGGCGAGCTGGAGCGGATCGAAAGTGAGACTACTCTGTTACGCAACAAGACCAGCTTAGAGCATGAGATTGAGCGGCGCACGGTCGCGCTGCATGAAAGCCAAGAGCGTTACCAGTGGCTGTTCGACAGCAGCAGCGATGCGATGGCGGTTAGTGAACTGGAGCAAGAGAGCGGCGGCGGTTACCGTCTCGGCCGCTTCGCGATGGTGAACCAAACCGCAGCCCGCATTTCCGGCTACTCGAAAGTCGAATTGCTACGCCTGACCCCCCACCATTTCGCGCCGCTGAACGGGGAGCAGCGGATGCAAGAGCTGACCAAGGAGTTGCTGATCCGGGGGTATTTGCAGTTCGACACTGAGATCTACACCAAGTCCGGCCAGAGATATCCGATGGAATTCTATCTGCAAATGCTGGAACTGGATGCCCGCCCGGTTGTGCTTGCCACCGGACGCGATATCAGCAAGCGCTTAGCCGCGGAACGCGCCTTGCGTAAAAGCGAGGAGCGCTTCCGTAGCATTGTGGAAAACACGCCCGTGGGCATGAGCATCAGCGATGCCATGGGTAATTTCGAGTATTGCAACGCGAGCTTTTGCCAAACCTTCGGTTATGCGGAGAGCGAGCTGATCGGGCAGCATCTGACCATTACCGCGCGCCCCGATCAACGCGAACTGATCCAGGCGGCGCACTTCAATGTGATTCACGGCGAAGGCAAGTTCCGCGGGGAAATGGCGGTGCAACGCAAGGATGGCACGCCGCTCGTCGTGCTGATGGACGCCATGCGCATCACCGGCCTCGACGGTGCGCCGCGCAAGGTGGCGTTCATCCTGGACATCACCGCCAGCAAACGCAGCCAGGAAATCGAAAAGCAGATGGCATTATTGGCGGAGCTGTCCCCCGAACCGATCATCCGTTTCGATCGAGAAGGCAAGGTGCTGCTGGCCAACAGCGCCAGCACCATCGTGTTCCAGCAAGCCTCGACGCCTGGCCAGGATTTACGCGCGCTGATCCCGGAGCTAACCGAGTTCGATTTTGCCCGGAGCATCAACCAAGCGCTTTTCCAGGATCTGGCGTTCCAGCGCGGCGCCCGCAACTACCGCGCTTCAATCCGCGGCGTCCCGGAACTCAGCTTCGGCCAGTTATCGGTAACGGATATCACGGCGATGGTGAACGCCCAGCAGCAAGCCGAGGCGGCCAGCGTGGCGAAAAGCCAGTTCCTAGCCAACATGAGCCATGAGCTCCGCACACCGCTCAGCGCGATCAACGGTTTTTCCGAAGTGCTCTTGGAACAGACCTTCGGCCCGCTAACCGCCACTCAGCAGGAATACCTAGAACGCATCAACCAGTCTGGCCGGCATCTGCTCTCGCTGATTAGCGATCTGCTGGATTTAGCGAAGATTGAAGCTGGCAAGCTGGAACTGGTGAAAGAGAAACTTGATCTGCGGCTGATCTGCCACGAGGCATGCGACCTGCTGAGCGAACGCATTAAACAGCAAGGCTTGAACCTGATCCGCAAGCTGCCCGAGAGGCCCGCCCCCTACCGGGGTGATGAGTTGCGCTTGCGCCAAGTCATCATCAATTTACTATCGAACGCGGTTAAATTCACCCATGAAGGAACCATCACAGTCTCGCTGGAAATCCGCGAAACATTGTATTTAATTAGTGTTGAGGATACCGGCATCGGTATCGCCGAGGACAAGCTGCACCTGCTGTTCCACCGGTTCGAGCAAGTGCACGACCGCCGGCTGGTCAGCGAGGTTGGCACCGGCTTAGGCCTGGCGCTGTGCCGGGAAATTGTGACGGCGCACGGCGGCGTGGTCTCGGTGGAAAGCACATTGGGGGTGGGCAGCAAATTCATCGCGACCTTGCCGCGCGAATAACCCCGGCCACTTCTGGCGGGGAACTGGTACAGCGGGTATAATGCCGTTCCCCTTGCGCCAGTAGCTCAGTGGTAGAGCATCTGACTTTTAATCAGAGGGCCGCGGGTTCGATCCCCGCCTGGCGTATTTCCCCTTTAATGCGTGCAGGCGAAAGCCTGGAGCTCCCTGCGGAGTTTCACGCTGGTGCAGAGCTCCTGCAGGGCATCGTAAATACCGCATGTCTGCGCGTTTACGATCAGTTGTTGGTAAGCCGGCGCCGCCAAGTGGTCATGGAACGACTGCCCGGCCGCTTCCGCGGTGCCGAGCACTGTGGCGCAGCAAACGATCAAGGCGTCGTAGTTCGTGCACGACAGCGGGCTCCCTTCCTTCAGCGGCCGGGTGTGGTTGCGCAGTAGCTCCGTCACCTCGACCGGCAAGCCCCACTGCTGGGCAATGAGTGTGCTCAAGAAGCAGGTTTGCACCTTCCACCGCTCCTGTTCAAGCTCCAGCCGGGACACCTCATTGGGCAGCTTGGCGTAAATGGAACCGGGGCGCGGCGTGGCCAGGCCGAGCACCAGTGCGCCGAGCCGGGCCAGCAAGGACGCGGTACCCAGTGTTTCGGGATCCGGCGCTTTGAGCTGGCGGGCGAGGTGGAATCCGCAGATACTGGCTGAAGCGCACAAGCGCCGGACGAATTCGTAATGGGCTTTGGGATAATTCGGCCAGCGGCCGATAGCGCCTTCCAGGTAGTAGGCCACCATAATCGTTTCGAGCATGTTGTAGCCCAGCAGCAACACCGCCCGGGCCACGCTGGTGACGGACCGCGCCTGCCCGAAGGCCGCGCTGTTGGCCACCGCCAGCACCTTGCCCGCCAAAACCGGATCGCTGCTGATGAACCGTTCCCACTCGCGCGGATTCATCTCATACAACCGCACGCGGCTGGCATCCGAGAACTGGCTCTCCGACGGCAGCGGCAGTTGCGTGGCTAAAGCCGCCCAGGTTCCATGGACCGGCATGAGCAGGTCGTCACTCCCATCCAGCTCCAACTCCTCCCCTGGTTGGTGTGTTCCGGTCATAGCAAAGGATAACCCAGCAAGATCACAGCCGCCAGGCAGCCAGGTTGAAATCCCGGTATGTTGGACGCGGTTACTTCCGCAGCAGCACTTCCACGCCGGGAAGCTTCATACCGGCGACGAATTCCAAGCTGGCGCCTCCGCCCGTGCTGACGTGGTGGATGCGGCCCGCGAGCTTGGCTTGGTTCACCGCCGCCACACTCTCGCCGCCGCCGACCACCGTGTGCGCGGTGTTGTAAACATCGGCCAGCGCTTGCGCTACCGCGACCGTGCCTGCGGCGAATTGCTCGATCTCAAACACGCCCATGGGCCCGTTCCAAAACACCGTGCGCGCGCGTTCAATAACCCGGCGGTAAGCTTCGCGGGTGCGCTTGCCGATGTCGGCGGCGATGTCCAGCTCGCCGATGCTGCCCGCCTCCACCACACCCTGGCCGCGCGGGTTGCTCAGGTTATCGGTGACTACGTAATCCAGCGGCAGCAGCAGCTCGGTGCCGTGCTGCTTCGCGTCTTCCAGCAGCCGCGCCGCCGTTTCCACCATCTCCTCCTCAACCAGGCTTTTGCCCGTGGCCTGGCCCATGGCCCTGAGGAAGGTATTGGCCATCGCCCCGCCGATCAACACGCTGTCCGCCAGCGGGAGCAGGTGATCGAGCACTTCGATTTTGCCGCTGATCTTCGCCCCGCCCAAAATGACAACCAACGGGCGCTGCGGATCGGCAATGACTTTCGCCAGGTTGCCGACTTCCTTTTCCAACAGCAAGCCCGCGTAGGCCGGCAGCAGGTGCGCCACCCCCTCGGTCGAGGCGTGCGCGCGGTGGACCGCGCCAAACGCGTCGCTGACGTAGACGTCAGCTAACGCGGCAAACTGCTTGCACAGCTCCGGGTCGTTCTTCTCCTCGCCCGGCTCAAAGCGCGTGTTTTCCAGCAAGAAGACGTCCTGCGGGCCACCGGCGGCGATGGCGTGTTGGACCTGGACACCGACCACTTCGTCGAGTTTGACTACATGGAACGGCTGCATGCCTAGTTCCTGGGCCAGCATATTTAGCCGTTCCGTCAGCACGGGCACCACCGGATCGAGCCTGAACTCCGGGCTTGGCCCGCCCTTGGGCCGTCCGAGGTGGCTGCACACGATGACGCGCCCCCCTGCCTTGAGCAGGTGCACCAGCGTGGGCATGGCCGCGCGGATGCGGGTGTCGTCGCTGACCTGGCCGTCCTTGAGCGGCACGTTGAAATCCACGCGCAGCAGGACGCGCTTACCGGCAAAGCTGGCATCGCGAATCGAGTTGAGCTTCATAATCCCTTCCTTGAATCTCGCCCGGACTCCGCCTTCCGGAGCACAAATACTTTAGCGCGCAATGCGACGGTTGGCTAGCCCGCAGCCATATCTGGCGCTTTCATCGAAATGTAACTTGAGAGCGAATTCCGGTGTAAGGGTCACACCATTACCGCTTGCAGCATCCGGCCGCCGGTTTCGCCGGCCAGCAGCTCGCCGAAGCGCTGGATATGCCCCAGCATGGCATAAGTGCTGTGCAAGTCGCTGGCGCCGTAGATTACCGCCACGAAGTGCGTTGCGCCCTCAAACACCTTTGTCGCCATGCTGTCCTTGACCGGCGTGCCCACCGGCGCTTGATCCCCGCCCGCCCTGGCGCAGACGATGCAGTGTTTCACATCCAGCTCCTGCCCCGACGGATTGAAGATGTACCTCTCGCCGGGCTCGCCGAAACGCACCACGAGATCGCTTCCGAGCTTCGCCCCGTCGAAAATGCTGATCGGCAGCAGGCTCTCCAGGCTAATCACATTGTTGACGTCGACCACATTGTTTATGTGGTTGAACCCGCCGCGCGCCTGGATGTCCTGGATCAGGAACTCGTGCGCGGGTTTATTGCGCCCGGTAGGGGAAAATCCGCCGAGTTTTAGCAGATCGCGCACCACGCGGCGCTTGGCCTCCGGCAGCTCCCAGTCATCGGCCAGAATTTTCGCCGCCAGATCCGCCGCGCGTTCTTGCAGCATTGGTGAGCTGCCTGTGACTGTGCCATGTTCCACTTCCACCAGCCCGAGCACCAGGCGCGGGTCGTTAATCTGCTTGGCCACTTTGATCATCAACCGTGATTGTACTGTAGAACGCCAGTGCTGCACCGGCCGTCGCAGCGGTTATACTTGCCCTGGAGGGTTTGCATATGCGCCGATTGCTTGCCGCGCTACTCCTGGCCGCGTGCTGCGCGCCCCTGGCCGCGCAGGCCACGGTGGTGGACGCCACGGCCGCCGAGGCCGCCTACCAGGCCGGGGATTACATCAAGGCCCGCGAGCTGTTCGCCGCCGCTGTCGAGCAGTTTCGCATCGCCAGCAAGGACAGCGCGGACTACCAGGTGTACCGCGAGGCCACCTACCTCTACGACCGGCTGGCCGACTGCGCGTTCGTCAAGCGCGATTGGCCCGCGCTCAAGCAGTACTGCGATGGCCTGCTGGTGGTCTGCCTCAGCGAGCGCAACCTGACTGAGGAGCAGCTCGGCGGCGCACTGGCCAGCGGCATCGCCACGGCCACGGCGCGCTACCTCTCCAAGCGCTTGGACGAAAGCGTGCGGATTAACACCATCATCCAGGCCAAACGCAGCATCGCCCTGATGTTGTTCGACAGCAACGGCGAGGGCGCGGCGGGCACGGCCGCCATCGAGCAGTACCAGCAGCTCGCCTTGGCCTGCAAGGGCGTGTTCGAACTGGAAGACGGCGTCTACACCTTGAACATCAACACCCTTGAAGAGCGCTTACCGCAGTTCGACGCCGTGCTGGAGAAGATCAACTCCGTCGGCGACCTAAACGAGCTGTGGGAGAAATACCCGCCGCTGGGCAGTGAGGCAGAAGAGGCTGCCAGCGAAGGCTAGCCTCCCCTGTTTCCGCCCAGGCGAACCGCCGCTCACAGCTGCGGCGCCCGCAGCATGTTACGGTGGTGGCCGCTGGCCGCCGGCGGCGCGGTATGGCAGACCAGGCAGCGCGATCCCTTGCCGATCGGCCCGGCCACCCCTTGGTACTGCAACGATTGGTAGTTGTCCAGCACCGGGCTGTACATGTTGTCCGCCGGATACTCCGCGTGCGGCGAACCGTGGCAGGCGATGCACATTACGCCGTGGTTGTCCAAGCGGTTGCGGTAGAGCGCGCCCAGGCCCGGCGTCCAGCGGTTATAGCTGTCCGCGCGCGTTAATGTGAAGCCCTGGTGGCAGTTCAGGCAGTCGGGTTCGTTAACCCACGGCAAGCGCGGGTTGATTTGCGCGCTGTCCGGCACCTTGTCCGAACGGAGGTTGCGCAGCAGCCGGTGCGCCGCGGGCACGCCCGCGTCCTGCTGGCCGCGCAGCAGCGAGAGCGCGTGTTCGCTCAGCGTCCCATGGCAATCGATGCACGCCACGCCGCCGGCATGCACGCCGCGCAGGCATTGGGTCGCACCGCGCGGATCGGCGGGATGGCACTTGCCGCACGCCTCCGCGCCCAGGTGCGACATGTAGTTCGCATGGAACCCGTGCAGCGCCGCCGATAAGTTCAGGACGCCGGGCAGGCCGGGGGCCGCCAACGCCGGATCGGCGTGGCAATCCTGGCACTTGTGCGGCGTGCCCGCCCGCGCCTGGGCCAGCAGGTCAGTGCCGCTCAGGCGGTCGTGGGTCTCCAGCACGTCCTCGGCGGTCTGGTCGCTCATGCCGGTGATACCGCGCGTCCAGCCGCCGCCGTGGCAATTACGGCAGCCCATCTCGGTGGACACCGGCGCGACGACTTTGGTCTTGGCCAGCAAGGCGCCGCCAGCGCCGCGCGCCTCAACCAGGAACTGCGGATAAGGGAAGTAGCTGCCGTCGTCGGCATAGGGGATCACCGGCAGCCGGTGCGCCGTGTACGCCCCGCTGTCAGCGTTGAACTCGAATTCGCCGGTTAAGCCTTTACCACCTAAGCCGACTCCCGGCGGCAGGTCAACGCCGAACAAAATCTGGTCCAGATCCCAGAAGTCGGATTGGGCTGCGGGATGCTCAAAACCGGGTTCAATGGCATAACTCAAGGTGGCGTCTGCCGTCACCACGCGCGGCGGGTTGCCGCGCCGGATCAACTGCGCCATCAGCGTATTGGCCGGCGGTAGCAGCAGCCAGCGCTTGTTGTTGTCCGTCAGGCAGTGCATGCCGGAATCATTCCAGCACAGCAGCACATACTTAGGCGCCGCCGGCTCGCCCGCGGCCAGCGTGGGTGCGGGCGGCACCCGCTCGGCGCGGGGCGCAACCAGGGCGGCTGGCTGCTGCTGGACGGGCTGGCCCATCACGTCCTGCACCAAGTACTTCGCCAGCAGCGCTTTCTCCTCTTCAGTGCCGGCGAACGGCGGCATGTAGGTTTGCACCTTGCCTTGCCCGGTGAGCTGGGCCAGCAAACCGGACTCGTCGAACTTTTGCAGGCGCGGTTTCAAGGCGCGGTGGCCCTCCAGCGTGTGGCAAATCAGGCATTGGTTGACCAGCAGGCTCTCGCCCTTTTCAACATCCGTACCGTTTCGCACCCACTGCGCCGCGGTCAGGAACCCTTGTTGGTTAATCTCGCTAAGCTGGTCCGCCCGGATGCTGTTGGTGTACATGTAGCCGTAAATCACCCACGGGCGCCGCGCATTTTCGCGCAAGTATTCGAACGAGCCCATCCAGCCGAGGCCGATGACGAGCAGCACCACCACCAGGGCGGCGTTGAGCGCGCGCGGCAAGCGGATCAGCATGACTAATCCGCCGGCGAAAAGGAGCAGCGTCGCCCCAACCAAGGCCGGCAGGAACCCGGCGGCGAAGCGGAACCCGTGCAGCATCTCGCCGCCAAGCTGCGCATTACTCACGCTGTAGTACCAATAGCCCGAAGGCGCGAGCGCAAGCAGCGGCCAAAGCATCCAGGCGGCGCAGTAGCGCGCCAGCTTCTCACGCACGTCGCGGTTCTCCATGCGCAGCGCGGTGACCAGGCCGAATAATCCGGCGATGATCAGCGCGATAGCGGTGCGGAACACCAGTCCGGGGAAATAACCGGGGTTGAAGAAGCCGTCCCAGAAGTTGTGGGTTTCCAGCCAACGCCCCGGCGTGAGCATGAAGCTGAGAATGCCGTGGATGATCGCCAAGCTGAGCCAGGCCGCGGCGGCGTACAACCAGCCGAGGAGCAGGTGCGGGCGCGGCTTGAGCTTGGTGAACAGGTAGTGGTAGAACAGCAGCGCGACGATTTCGACGATGAAGCACACCCACTCCGTGGCCCAGCCGAAGACGAACTCGTGGATCAGCTTGCTGGTCGCCGCGGGCTGCACCAGCGCGATGATGAACCAGATGCCCACGCCGGAGATG
>CAYXMN010000003.1:27541-38552 GCA_964465955.1 uncultured Planctomycetales bacterium | reverse complement strand
CCGCGTGATGGCCGAAAGCCTGCGTGCCGAATTCAACGACCAGCTCGCGGAGGTCAACCGCTCGATTGAGGCGCAATCAGCCCAGATTGCCGATCTTGACTCCCAGGTGGGCGATCTGGAAAGCAAGGTCAGCGATAACGCAGATAAGCTGTCGCTGCTGGAGAGCAAGATCAAAGCCATTAAACCCGGCGCGAAGTGGTACGGCATCTTCCGCTACCGCTGGCAATATGACTCTGCGGATTACGATTACTACGTCACCGATGGTGAGACGCAGACTCACGAATCCTATACCAACGAGCGTTTCCGCCAGCGCATTAAACTCCATTTGGGCATGTCCCAGCAGCTTAACGACAAGGTTATGCTGGCGATGGAACTGCGCACCGGCCAACGCACCTACAGCGCTTATAACGACCTCGGCGTGGATGACAAGGGCGATGCGGACTTATGGCTGCACAACGCCTATATCAAATACACCCCGAGCTGGTTTGGATACTACACCGGCGATGACTGCGAAACCTGCCTGCCGAAGCTCGATATCTATGCCGGGATGTTCCCGGAGGGCAAGGTCCTGACGGACGACACGCAGATGCTGTGGGCGACCGACCGCGATATGCACGGCTTGGGCGTTGTCTACCACTACGATCAGAACTTCCAGATCAACACCTTCGCCGCGATCATCCAGGAAGAGGAAGGCGATTTAATTGATGACGACGTGTGGCTGCTCGGCGCTGAAGTGCAGCAACGCGAGTTGCTGCCCTGCTTCGATATGTGGGCCGCCCTCTACACCTGGCGCAACGAAGACATGCTGCCCGACTGGTACTGGAGATCGAATTCGTATACCAACCCCGACGGCACGGTGGCGATCGACCTCAACGGCGACGGTGAGTTTAACGGCGGCGACCGCCTGTCCACGAATTACACCAACGTGAAAATTGGCGCGCGGTACACCTGGCAGTGCGTGCTGCCCAAGCCGGTGATCCTTTCCGGCGAAATGATGTGCAACCTCGCCAACGACGCGGACGACCGCATCGATGTTTACAATGCCGCCAATACCGGCCTGGACCTTGACTACGAAACCTGCGACCAAGGGGCCTGGAATATCGGCATTCAGTATGGCAACGCACCCAAGGCCAAAGGCGACTGGATGGCCTTCGCCAAGTACAAGGAAGTCGGCGCGGCAGCCACCCCGGCGGGCTTAACCGACCCGGACACCTGGGCCAATGTCAAGAACCTCTACTTGTATTACGGCTGGATGTGGGAAGACAATTGCACCTGGGGTATCACCTACCTGACCAGCGACCGCAAGAACGATTTCGGCGGCGACATCGATCCGGATTCCTGGCAAGCCATTAAGTGCGAATGGACCTTTAATTTCTAGCCAACGGGCTGGAAGTACACACGCAATAAAAAGCGGGCCGCAAGGCCCGCTTTCATTTTCTAATTGGTTGAGAGTGGCACTTCGGCCCGGCCCGCAGGCTACCGCCGGCGTCCGCCAGGATGCACGGTGAATTGTTCGCCCTTTTTCAGATCCGCCGCGAAGGCTGCCATCAACGTTGGGATCTGATCAAGGTCTTTCAAGTTGATTGTTTCCGACGGGCTGTGCATGTACCGGTTCGGCGTGCTCAGGATGCCCACGGGAATGCCCGCGCGGTTCGGATAGATCGCGTTGGCGTTAGTTCCGCTGCGGCCGGGAATGGGCACGCGCTGCAAGTTGATCTTCTTTTTACCCGCCACGGCTTCGAGACGCTCCACCACTCGCGGATGACACGACGGCCCGATGCGGATGGCCGGGCCGGCGCCCATTTTAATCTCGTTGCGCAGCTTGACATCCACATCAGGGAAATCCGTCGCATTGGTCACGTCCACCACCAGCGCGACGTCCGGGTCCCAGCGGAAGCTGCCCATCGCCGCGCCATGCAAGCCCAGCTCCTCCTGCACATGGCTGGCAGAGATAACGCACGCATTGCCCTTGAGCGCATGGTAGCGCCGCAAGCCTTCCGCGGACGACCAGATGCCGATCTTGTTGTCGCAACCGCGCGCCGCTAAAGTCTCGCCGAGCAACAACTCCGGGTGGTGGTCCACCACAGCCGGCGTGCCGACGCGCACCAGCTTCGCCGCCTCGCGCTTGTTCTTGGCCCCGATGTCGATGTAGAGGTCGTCCATCTGCGGCGAACGCTCGCGCTGCTCCGCGTCCTGCATGTGCGGGGCCATAGCGCCAATCACGCCGGGTACTTGGCCATCGGGAGTGAGTAGCACGACCGGCTTGGCCAGCAGCATCTTCGGATCGACGCCGCCAATAGCGCCGACTCGCAGGAAACCGTCTTCGTCGATGTAGGTGACCATCAAGCCGATCTCGTCGCTGTGGCCTTCAAACATCACCGTCGGGCTGCCCTTCGGGTTGATGATCGCGAAAGCGTTGCCGTAGGCATCGGTCTCAACCGTGTCAGCGAATTTGCTCACATAATCCACCCACAGCCGGGTTGTCGGCGTCTCAAAGCCGGAAGGGCTGGGGCTGTCGAGCAAGTCGAGCAAGAACTGGCGGGGTGCTTGTTGCATTCGCGCATTATATCCCCTGCAGCGGGTTTCGTCATGCCGATTCTGCGCTTGGTTAGCCTGCCTCGCGGGCTTTCAGCGCTGGTGTGGCGGCAGTTGCTCAGACCCGCGTGATATACATTGGCCAAACTGCATATTCCAGAGCCTCGCGGATAACCGGTTGACAAGCTGCTTCACCCACAAG
The DNA here is from genome assembly GCA_964465955.1 of uncultured Planctomycetales bacterium. Taxonomy (GTDB): domain Bacteria; phylum 4484-113; class 4484-113; order 4484-113; family JAFGCY01; genus CAYXMN01. Next base: position 35,815 of record CAYXMN010000003.1, on the reverse strand, counting down.
GCTATGCTACAATCTTTGTGTATAGATTGTGGATAAACGGGCATGGCCGCCAGATTCGGTGGCTTGCGGTTCCGCTTGGTGGATAGATTGTGGATAACGGGGCATTTATGGGGCGTTTTGTGCGGATAATGGTGGTACTAGCCATGTGCTGGCTGCTGCTGCTTGCGGCGACGAGCGCAGCGAATTTGCAGCAGGGCTGGCTTGTGCCCAGCGGGCAAGTTGAGCTAGCCAAGTCGGTGTTCAATACACGCGACCACCGGTTCATCGCTTTGACCTTTGACGATGGGCCTGATCAACACGGCTACACCCTGCAAATCTCCGACATCCTAACCCAGTATGGCGTCCCCGGCACGTTCTTCCTGATCGGCGAGCGCGCCAAGGCCTACCCCAGCCAGGTTAAAGAACTCGCCGCACGCGGGCATGAGGTTGGCGTGCACGGCTACAAACACCAGGAATACACCAGGCTCAGCGCCGACAAGCAGCGCGCGGACATGGAGCAGTGCCAGGAGCTGCTGACGAGTCTGGGTGCAGAACCGAAATGGTTCCGGCCACCTTATGGCGCATTCTCGAAAACGACGACGAAGGCCGCGACCAATCTCGGCTTGGACACCGTGTTGTGGACCAATGACTCGCGCGACTGGTCACAGCCTGGCGTGGAGACCATCATCCGCCGGGTACTGCGCGATGCCACCCCCGGCGGCGTTGTTCTGTTGCACAGCACCAACGCGCAGACCGTCGCCGCACTGCCCGCGATTATCGACCAGCTCGCGTCTAAAGGCTACCAGTTTGTCACAATGAGCGAATGGAAAGCTGTGCTGAGCGGCCAGCCGGTCACCGCCGCACCAGCGCAAGACCGACCGGGCATCGCGCCGGCCAACCCGGATATGGATTTACCGCGCGTGATCGACGCCATCGAAGCGCAATCCCCGGCGGACCATGCCGACCTGCTCTGGAGCAGCATCCGCGAAATCGGCCTCGGCACCTTAGCTGAGGACGGAATGATTAACTGGGCCAAGTCCGCTGCGGCGGGAGAGCAATATACCGTGTATGCGAACTTCTCGCAAGCCAGCGATATCCCGCGCGTCCCGCAACGCGGCGGGCAAACTTGGCTGTCGGCCTTTGCCGACCCAGCGCCGGCGGGCCTACCCCAGGCGACCGGCGCGGATGCCGCGCCTGCTCAACCTGGTGACGCTGCCGGGCCGTCTGCGCTGTTAGCGCAAACCGCGCTCACTCCCATCGCACCGGGCCAGGTCATGGAAACCCCGGTGCAGCCTGGCGGGGAGTTGCCCGCCCTGCCCGCCGGCGAAGTGCTGATCATCACGCCCGGCGCGCCTTCAGCCGGGGAGGCCGCGCAAGCCAGCCGGCCGCCGGCCATCACGGGCGAACAGCCCGCGGCGGATAGGCCCGCGCCAGTGGTCTCCCCGCCGTCGGTGCTGGAAATTCCGCCGCTGGAACAGCGCCAGCCTCTGCCGCTGCGCGTCAGCGATTTAGTGGACCTGGAGAACCCCGCCACGCAGTGGCAAACACCAGAGACAATCAATACCGGCAACTTTGCCAATAACGGCGTTTATAGCAACGGCAACGGGCTTTATTCCGAACCGAATTTCTATTTCCTCAGCATCGTGGGTGGTCTGGACGGCTACACCTGGGTTGAGCTTGAGACCTTTGTCCGCCTGGGCCGCTTAAAGGGCATGGTGCTTGCCAGCGAATTCAACAGCGCCGCGCCGGCAGTCGATGTGAGCTATCCGTGGACGTTCTACGAAATGCGCTGGCTCGATCGCGGCGCGGTGATCGATCTCACGGTTGAAGACACCGCCGATGTGATTGACGCACTCAAACGTGGTAAGGAAAACATCTTCATCGTTGTGCGCCCGGCGAATCTGCACTTCTTCATCGCCGCCCACCTCTGGGCTGAGATGAACTACAACATGCAGGACTTCGTGCTGTTGCGCCAAGCCACCATGGGCATGGACTTCGACCCGGCGGAGAATCTAGCGGAGTATTGGCAGCTGCCGGAGGGCGTGCACCTGGCGCGCTTCACGCAAGGTACGCGCACCGCGCTCGTGCTCTACAGCAAGCTGCGCCAGCCGCAGGCCGTCACCGTGCCGCAGCAGTTCAACTGCTTCAGCAACGTGCATATTGACGCCGGCGGTTTCATGCGGACGGAACCGTTAACTGATTTCACTGTCCAGGTGAGCAACCGGCCGGTTGTGTTGTACTACGAGTACGGGACGCCGTAATGTTGCGGATCATCTGCCTCGGCGGCAGCGACCCTCAAGTTAACCTGGCCTACGAGGAAGCGGTATTTGAACGTTTACGGATCGCGCCCGCGCCAGCAGCGTTGTTCTATGTCAATCACCCCTGCGTGGTCCTCGGACGCAGCAATGAGCCTGAGTTATGGGCCCACGCAGAGAACGCCACGGCCGACGGCATCCCCGTGCTACGGCGCTTCTCCGGCGGCGGCGCGGTGTACCACGATGAGCATGTACTCAATTATTCGTTCATTGTGCCGAAATCACTGTTAGGGGCGCACGGCATAGCGAGCGGCCCCCAAGCGTACATTGACTTGTTCCGCGAGCTGATTATCAGCGCCTTGACCCCTGCTGGCGGCATCTGGACTCCTGGCTGGATTAGCGACATCCTGCTCAACGGCCGGAAGATCAGCGGCAACGCGCAGCGCATCAGCAGCACCTTGGTCCTGCACCACGGCACGCTGCTGTTGGAATGCCCGCTGGCGCAAATCGAGCGCTACCTGCCCGTGCCGCCGAATCGCCCCGGCATTGCCCACCGCGATTTCCTAACGGGGTTGAAGGAGGAGCACCTGGCGCTGAGCCGGGCAGAGGCGATAATCCGCCTGGCCGCGGCGTTACGCGACTGGGTTGCTGGAACATGCTAAGCTTAGGTCACGTCTTACTGAATAGTTGAGAATGAAATGGACTTTGAGAGGATACAGCAGTTAGCGAGCACCGCCAGGGTGTTGCGCGCCAACAGCGAGCAGCAAAAGCGGCGGCGTGATCAAAACGCGCAGGACTTCTCGGAGTTGCTGGAAGAGAATATGGAGGAGGACAGCACTAATCCGGAGGAGCAGGCCAAGCCCCAAGCGCCTCCCACCCTGCAGGACACCGTCACCATCTCCAGCACCGGGAAGGTCAGCGCGGAAACGATGCGCGCAGCCAGCACCTTAGCCCGGATCAGCATTGCCCAGCGTCAAATGTTGGAGTTGTTCAATCCCAGCTTCAATGCGGTCGCGGATGGCGCGGATGCTGAACCTGTCGCCGAGGACCAGGATCAGCTCGACGAAATGGTTTAAGCGCCTGGCTGGTTATGCAAGCTAGAGGATAAAGGTCTGACCGGACAGAGCATTGACGCCGAAGGTCAGCGGGATTCTCACGCTGTTATGGCCATAATACTCCGGCGCCGTCTGATACTCCTCCATCGTTGACAGCGCCCGCATATACCATGCGTCAAATAACCATGCCGGAACCAGCTTGCTCGATCCTTTTTCTTCCTGCACGTAGCCGATGGTGATGTTGTCAATCGTGATCAGCGGTGGTTCACCCTTGAAATATTCAAACAAGTATTCACGCGCGTTGGTGACGGCGGCGCCAAGATAAATGCTCTGCTGCTTTTGGGCATCCGCCTTTAAGGCGCTGTCCCAGAAATACTCCATGCCGGCTAATTGCTTGTCGCCATCAAGCAGGATGTTGACATACGCATCATAGACCGGCACTGCCACCGGCTGCCGTCCGATTTCCTTGCGGTGCTCCGGGTCGCTATCGTCGTACACAGCGTAATCAGTGATGAACTCCGGCCGGACGCGGTACTGGAATAACTGCTGGCCGTAGTCTTGGACCGCCATCTGCACGTTGGTCTGGAACCCGGCGGGTACTTGGAGCTTCTCAATCAGCTCGCCGACGGTCTGCTCCGCGAACGCCTGGCCTTCACTGTCGGAATAAGCGCGCTTGCGGTCGAACTGCAGCGGCTGGCCGGCCTTCTCAATTTTTGTTACCTGGATCGCCGACAGGTGCGGAGCGTTGTTGACGTAGACAAAGCCATGCTCATAGACGTCCAGGCTGACCAGCACGATCTCCGTTTCCTTCGTGCCCTGCTTGCCGCCTTCTGCCGGCTTGTCCGTTCCAGCGTAGATCTCCGCGGTTTGCTTCGCCGAAATCCAATAGCGCATCCCCTTGCCCCAGAGCGGGCTTGTGATGCTCTTTGTTTTGGTGATGCGTTCCCGGCTGCCGAAAAACGCCTTGATTAATTGTTCCTCGCTCGGCCGCCAAGAACGGCTCAGTTCAGAGACGTTCGGCTGGACCGCCGGCACGGGGCATTCCAAGGTAATAAAACTACCGGCGAGCAGCGCTTTGACCCGGAGTTCCAGATCGGGGTCATTCTTCGATGTTTGCACTCCTGCAAAGGCAGGCAGGCTCAGCATTAGCAACATGAGGACTGAACTACAGGCAATTCTCTCAAGCTTCATCACAACTCCACTCCTGCGCCAAAGACGCACAGAACTAGACACTGTTCATTATTTTGCCGCCGGCAGGTTTATCGGTTGCTCTGCAATCTTACTGCCTGCCAGGTCGCCATATTGCGGATCCTCGTGCAGCATTATTTTCTTTAACTCCCAACCTGGCGTAAAACTCGACAGAACCTTCGCAATCAATCCGCGCGCCGCCTCGTGCGATTCAGCCTCGCACACGAAATCGAAAACAAGCACGCGGCTCCCGAACGGCCCGATATAGATGTAATGGCTATAGGTAACGCCGTCGACGGGCTCTTGCTCCTGGTATTCGAAATGCTGAAAGCGATACACCGGCAGCTCGACAGGATCCAGGCTGCCGATTAGCTTGGTTCCTGATTTCGTCAGATCATGCTGATAGCGGGCGGTGAATTCCGCGGCAGTCTCGCCGTCTTTACGCGGCGACATCTGGAAGATGAAGGATTCAAGCGGCCAGTCATACTGCAGCTGCCCCCAGGCGTCTGTCACGATCCCATGCTCATCCATGCTCTCAACCACGCTGGTGCGGGCGCATTGCGGCAGCGAAATCGTGTAATCGCCGAGTTCGGAGTGGAACGGCCAACGCAACGGCGGAAAGCCGTCGGGCTGCGGCGCCATGAATTCCAGCCAGGCTTCGATGGTGACCCGCTTGGGCCAGCTCACCTCCTCGACCTGTTCCCGCGGCACAATGGTGAAGATATACGGCCTCGGCGCCGGCAACGGAGCGCCGAACGGGCTGGGGGCGGCAAACCAGCGGCTGCCGGCCCACGCACCGCCAGCCAGCATCGCCAGACAGGCCAGTGCCCAAAGCACCGTGATGGTAACCTTTGACTTCACCGATTGATTATAAACAGCGGAGCCGGGACGGGCTATTCCTCTTCGCTGCCTTCAATCTTGCGCGCGCCTTGGCTGATTGTCGTTTTCTGGTCATCCGCCAGGCGCGGGCGGGCGGCAAACATCTGCATCAGCTTCGTATCAAGGGCGCCCCGGCGCTTGACCGCAATCATCCGGTCGCGGAATGCCGTGGGATGGCCGGGTTCAAGATCGAGCGAATAGGTCAGGTACAGCACCGCTTCGTCGTAGCTGCGGATGCGGATCAGCTCATGCCCCAGCAACGCATAAACATCGCTGTCCTTGACTCCGCTGTTGATCGCGCTACGCAGCAGCGGCAGCACTTCCTTCACCCGGCGCTGCGCTTGCAATAACTTGACGATTTCCAGGTAGCTCGCCCCCAGCTTGTTGTTCAACTCGATGGCGCGCTCAAAGCAGCTCTGCGCATAGCTGGAGAGCCCCTTGCGGATGTAGGCCACGCCGAGCTGGTGGTGGATGATCGCGAAGTTCGGGTTGATCTCCAGCGCCTGCGTATACTGCTCGATCGCTTCCTCTATCCGGCCGTCGTTGAGATAGGTGTCGCCTTGGGCAAGGAAATTGCGCGCCAGCATGCCCTTTTTCGCATGGCTGATGGTCTGTTCGGCGTAGGCCATCACGTTGCCGACGTTGAGCAGCACGCAGCTAATGGTGCCCTCCAAGCGGCGGCGAATGGCATCCGAGCGGACCATTTCAATGGACTGCGCCGGATCGTTGCTGCTGGTCATCAGTTCTTTGATCTCACTCACGCTTAACGCCCGTTCCACGTTAGAGGACAACAGCACAAGCTGATCGCCGTCCTTCAACCGCCGCTTGATCCGCTTGGCTTCAATCATCTCACCGAATCCTAAACGCTCGAACACATCGGCGCTGAGCGCTTTCTCCTTATCGCCGAGTTGCATTGAATCGGCAATCGTCCACTTGTCCTCCTTCACATCGATCAGCGATCCTTGGGCCAGGAGCATGTAGTGCACAGCGCCGAGCTGGTGCATGAATAAGGTGTTCTCTTGCACGATGCCCACAGCCGCCGACACGCCCCAACGCTTGGTCTTACCTAAGGAGAAGGCTTCACGATAAAGCCGCTGGTTGAGCAAGACCAGCAGCCGGTCGAGGAAAGCCTCCGGCTCGGCCTTTTGCAGCTTGGAGAATTCGCCATCGATCTGCCCTGGGTTAAACAACAACTCCCGGAGGTGCTTTAAGGCGCTGGTGGCGGCGCGCGAAGCATCGCCCAGCTGCTCGCCGTGACCGATGAGCAGCGCCACCGCGCCACGGGCCCGGTTGTTCACCGCCGGCAGCCGGATGGCGAGGGTTTCCTCGCTTTTCTCCCGCGCGTTCTTGCCGATCATCGACAGCTCGGCGAAATCGAAAAACAGGTTCGGGATTTCAACTTGGGCCTTCTTGTCATAGCCCAGGAGCACCGTGAGGTCGTCTTTCAATTCGGCGACGGTCTGGTAGCGCGCGGCGGGATTCTTCTCCAGCAGGCGCAGGATGATGTCCTTGACCTCTGGGCTGAGCAGCGCCGGCTCCACGCGGGTGCCCGCCGCCAAGTACAGGTGGTCATGCTTGATCTCGTCTTCGATTTTGAAGCTGAACGGCGGGTGGCCGACCATCATCTCGAACAGCAAGATGCCCAGCGCGTAAAGGTCGCTGCGGACATCGCATTCGCCGTCCTTAATGAACTCAGGGTTGTAATACTCGGCGCCGATGTAGTTCAGGTTGCCATGCCGCAGGAAATAGTCGGCCGCCAGCGCGTCGCCGAGTTTGACCGTGCGCAGGTCCGTCGTCAGAAAAACATTGCTGGGTTTAATCGCCCCGTGATACATGATATGGTTGAAGTGCAAGCCTTCAAGCGCTTTGCAGAGCTGGAAGACAATGCGGCCCGCGTCAGTCAGCGGCAGGGTGCCGCGCTTGATGAGCAGCTCTTCCAGACTGACCAGGCCGCTTTCCATCGCCAGATAGCCGTTCTCGAAATGCACGCCAACATCAAGCACGTCGAGGATATGCTCGTGGTGGATGCTGGCTAGCGACCTGAACCGGGTGTGGAACACCTCCATCATTTCCGTCCGCTGGCGCAGATCAACGAGTTTGACCACGCAGGTGCGCCCACCGGATTCATCCCGCAGGTCCAAGGCTGAATAGAGCCGGCTGATACGGCCGCGGGCCAGTTCTTCGCCCAGTTTAAAGCGCCCGTTGATCAGAGTGTCCAGGATGAAGGTTTGGAAGCTTAGCCCGGTCTCTTCCTCGCCAGCCAGCGAAACAATGTCATCGAGCGCTTGCTGGTATCCGGTGTAGCGCTCGGCCGCCGCAGGATTGAGCAGTTTATAGAGCAGCTCTTGGATCGGCAGTGGCAGGTGTTCGAAGTTGGACAGCCGGCCGCGCAGTGCGTTGGCTTGGAGTTTCTGCTCCAATGAGAGCAGATCTTCAACCGGGAGTGCAGTGGCTAATTGCAAGCCAATCAAGCCTAAGGCATAGAGGTCGCACTGCGTGCCGCTGGAGGCGATTTCCGCCAACTCGCGCGGGGGCAGATAAGCGCAGTAAGCAACACCGTCATCCAGCGCTTCCAACGTCTCACGCAGTTCGAGGGTGGGATAACCGAAAAAGGACAGCTTGACCTGGCTGTTCTCTAAGCTGATTTGGATCGTATCCGGGCGCAGGCTCTGATGGCACAGCACTTCCTGGCTTTCTGCGAAGATCAACGCTTTGAGCAACCGGCGCATGATGAGCAACAGCTCCGGCGGCGGCAGCGGCTTGAGATTGGCATAACTGCCCAGCGCGCGCCCGAACTCCGGCCAAACGAGATAATGCCGTCCGTCGTATGCACCCCACGCCAGGGGCCGCAACACGTTCGCCTGCTCGCGTTGCGCCAGAATGTGGGTGACGCGCTGCAGCTCGGTAACCTGATCTAC
>CAYXMN010000003.1:24492-27531 GCA_964465955.1 uncultured Planctomycetales bacterium | reverse complement strand
CAGTCAGCAGGTTTTCATTAAGCACAAAGCACTGTACTTTTGACTGGTCGGCCAGGCTAAACCCACTGTAACGGTCGCCCAGTGCCGTTGATTCGAGTAAGTTGTTAAAGTGATACTTATCGACCTGAAAACTGCTGCTGCTCATTACCACCCTGCCTTGTCGTGGAACTTGACACCAAACACAGTATACTCAGACATCCAAACGACTGCCCAGCACCAGCTTAACAGCCGTTAACTACGCTGGTTTAAACCAGGTTATTTCTGGTGCTGCCGCTGAGATACTGGGCATAAGGTAAGATTGCCCGATGCGCAGGTTTGTTGCATGGATTCTTAGCCTCAGCATAGCGGCAGGCATCGCTCATGCTGGGGATCCCGGCCAGCCCAGAACAGCCAAGCTTGAAGCGATGGGCGGCATTCCCATCTCCGTCTCCGCTTGGGGGTTGGACCAAGCCGCCTTCGATCAGGCGGTCCAAGCCATCGGCGATCGCATCAGTCTGGAGGAGTCCCTGCTGAGCACCTACCAGCCCAATAGCGCCGTATCGCAGCTTAACAAAGGCGGCAGGCTCGCTAAAACCCCAGCCAGCCTGACAACCGTCGTCCACAAAGCGCTGGAAATCGGCAAGCTGACGGATGGAGCTTTTGATATTACCGTGCAGCCGCTCATCGCGCTCTGGCGGGAATGTAAAAAGCTCCAGCGCTTGCCGACTGACGCGGAATATACAGCGGCCCTGGCCAAGGTGGGCTATCAGCGCGTCCAAGTGGCCGGCGACGGTGCGATCCAGCTCGAACCGGGCATGCAGATTGATTTGGGCGGGATCGCCAAAGGTTATTTCTCAGACTTGGCGGTGCACATCCTCCGGGAGGCGGGCGCGACCCGCTGCCTGGTGGCGGTCGCCGGGGATATCGTCACCTGGCAACCGCTGCCGGCCGAGCAGCCGTTCCGTGTCGGCGTGCGCGACCCAACAGGCGGCGATGGCCTGCTGGCGGTGCTTGAAATCCCCGCTGGGGCCGTAACCACCAGCGGCAACTACGAACGCTTCTACGAGATCGGCGGCAAGCGCTACTGCCACATTTTTAATCCACACACCGGCGAACCGGTGGACGGCATGCTGTCAGTCACGCTGCTCGCCCCAACCGGGATTGAGGCTGACGCGCTGGCCACCGGCGTGTTTGTAATGGGCTTGGAGCGGGGACGGCAATTCGTCGAGTCGCATGCCGGCATCGAGGCGGTGATCGTCGCGTCCCAGCCGGATGGAGGCATGGAGGTCTACGTCAGCCCCGGCCTGCTGGATCGCATTGAGTTCGTGGAGCAATAATGACCTACGCCAGCCGCCGCGGTTAGCCGCCGCGCAAAGCGTGGATCGGATCGAGTTTTGCAGCGCGTAACGCGGGCCAGATGCCGAAAAACAGCCCCGTGCCCACCGTGACGAGGATCGCCACGGTAAGTGCTCCGGGGGTGATCACCGGATCAGGGATCTGCGCGTCTTCGGGCAACCGGGCCAGCCAGCGGCAAGCGAACCAGGCAATCCCGCTGCCTAACATCCCGCCCATGATGCAAATGATCATCGCCTCGATCAGGAACTGGTAGACGATGTGCCGCTCCTTGGCGCCCAGCGCCTTGCGCAGGCCTATCTCCACCGTGCGCTGGTGGATCGCCACCAACATGATGTTCATCACGCCAACACCGCCGATGAGCAGGCTCAATCCGCCAATGACGAGCAGCAGGATCGCGAACGAGTCCGCCGCTTGCTCCCGATCCGCCATGCGGGTCGCCATCGAGCGGATGCGCATGGGGATTTTTTCCTCATTAAAGGGATCGTCCTCCGGCACCGGCAGTTGCGGATGCTGCTCATACATTAGCTCGGTCAACTGCCGCGTCGCAAATTCAACGTACCGCGTGGAACGGATCTCCATCTGGATGTTGTCGATCCCCTCGAACAAGGTGGTGCGCTCCAGCCCAGTCTGGTACGGGATGAACACTTGCTGGTCGTACCAGTCGTCGTTGCCTTTCGTGAGCAGCTTGCCCACGACGCGGAAACGCTTGCCATTGATCATGATGTAATCGTCAATCGGATCAGCAACAATGAAAAGCTCCTGCCAGGCTTTAAAACCGAGCACGCAGACACGCGTCTGCATTGCGTTGTCTTCATAGGTGAATGGCGCGCCTTCATCGAACTTATCGCCCATAATCTCGAAATACTCGGTCTCCGTGGCCACTACGGAGTATTCTTCCAGGCTAATGGTTTCGCGCCGCAACGTCGCCATCGACTCCGCCACCGGCACCGCCGCCTCAATTGAGCTCACCTGCTCGCGGATGGCCTGAACATCGCTGTAGTCCAATTGAACCGAGCGCGGCGCCATCACCGCCCCGGCAACCGGCCGCCAGCTGCGATAGCGCAGACGCAGCGACATCTGCCGGTCGCCCCACCCCTCGAAGCTCTTAAGCAGTTCCTGTTTCTGGCCTTCGCCATAAGCCAGCATCACTACTACGCTGCCCACACCCACGATGATGCCGAGCATGGTCAGGAGTGTGCGCATTTTCCGCGCGAGCAGCGCGCGGATCGCCACCTTGACCATCTCGACCATCAATCGCATGACTGCTCCTATTCGTAGCGTAACGATTCAATCGGATCCAGCCCCGCGGCGCGGTAAGCCGGATAAAATCCGGAGGCGAGCCCGATGCCCAAAGTGACGATAATCGCCACGGCCACCACCACTGGTGTCAGCTGCGGGTCCGGCACCTGCATTTCCTCGGGCAGCCGGGCCAGATAGCGGCACGCCAGCACCGCCAGCAACGTCCCGGCAGCACCGCCGATCGTGCAGACAAGTATCGCTTCCAGCAGGAACTGGCCCATCACGATGTGCGCGGGTGCGCCGAGCGCTTTGCGCAAGCCGATCTCCGGGGTGCGCTCCTCCACGCTGACGAGCATGATATTCATCACGCCGATACCGCCGATGAGCAGCGCCAGCGCTCCCATCACAATCAGGAACCGGGACATGCTGCGGGCCACCGTTTTACGCTGCTCAATGATCTCGTAT
>CAYXMN010000003.1:0-24482 GCA_964465955.1 uncultured Planctomycetales bacterium | reverse complement strand
GTTCGACTTCTTCTTCCTCCGGCGGCGGCGGCGGCAGGTGCGGATGGCGCGCGTAGAGGATATCCTTCACCCATTGCTCGGCATACGTCATGTACTTGACATCGGCCACCCGCATGACGACGTCGGTGCTGATAAATGACCCAGGGTCGATAAAGTCCACCGCGCTCAGCGGAATGATGATGTCGTTGTCATTGTTAATCCACCGCGCGCCGCCGACTTCTGTCAGCACCCCGATCACAGTCAGGCGCTTGCCGTTAACGATCAGCTCCTTGCCCACCGGCGGTTCATTGAAGAACAAGTCTCCCGCTAAAGTACCACCCAGCACGCAGACCATATTGCTGGTCGCTTGGTCCATCTCATCAAACGTGCGCCCGCTTTCCAGTTCGCGCTCGACAACGGTCCAAATTGCCGGTTCGGCAGCGATCACTGAGATCCGATCTTGAGTCTGGGTGCCGTAGCGCACGCTGTACTGGCTTTGATACACCCGCGCGGACGCCTCGATCATGTAGTTCTCCGCCAGGATGGCCTGTTGATCTTCAGCGGTGATCATCTCGTTATCACGCACATCTGGATTCCAGGTGTTAATCCCCATCTGGAGCCTGGTGGCGCCCCAACCCTCAAACTGCTCCATCAAGCTTTTCTCAACACCGCCGCTATACGCCAGCAGCAAGATCACGCTACCAACCCCGACGATGATGCCGAGTAATGTCAGCAGCGCACGCGTCTTATTGGCCAGCAGGCCAGCCAGTGCGAGCTTAATGGTAGTGAGTGGTAGCATGGTTTAGAACATGCGCATGTTCTCGTCTTCTTCAATGGGGCGCTCCAAGACCACGGTTTGACCTTCCTCAAGGCCAGAGGTGATCTCAAAACGCATGCCGTCGGTGAATCCAGTCTCGATTTCGCGGCGTTCGCGAGTTGTTTGATCTTGGGGATCCGGCAGCACTTCCACGAAAATGTTGCCTTCCTCATCGTACTGGATGAACTTGGCGGCGAGCACCAGCACATTGGGATGGTCTTCCAGCACGATTTCCACGTTAGCGGTCATCTTGGGGTACAGCGTTGGCGGTTTAACAGCGGCGCCGGCCTGGCCTTTCCCATCCGCCTGAGGCTTGGCGCCGTCAGCGCTTTCCTCCTGCGCGCCTGGTTTGCCGCCGGGCGGCGGGCCTTGCGGGGTATCACCGCCACTAGCGGGAGGCGGCGGGGCAGCGCCGCCGCCAGGCGGCGGCCCCTGCAGCAGCGCGATGTCGCCGATGGCTGCGGCCGCGTACCAATTCCGCGGCGCCAACGACCCCATCCGCATGCGGGGCGGGCCGTCCGGTCTACCCGCGAAGCCGCCGCCCTCGCGCTGGGCGTTATGCTGATCAATCTCGATATCAATCTGAAACTGCGTGCCGCTCTGGCCTTCCGAGCCTTGCGGGTATAGCTTGGTCACCTGGCCCAGCCAAAGCCAGCCGGGATAAGCATCAAAGGAGATCCGGCACGCACTGCCCAAGTCGACCTTGCCTAGATCGGTTTCCTCAATGTTAGCACGCACGTACATCGTGCTGAGGTCGCCGATAGTGACAACGGTTGTGCCCTCGGAGTTGCCGCTGGTGCCGCTGCGGACCGCTGTGCCCAGCTCCACGGGCCGGGACAACACCGTCCCCGAGATCGGCGCGCGCACCGTAGTGTTGCCCAGCTCTTCAATCACATCATCCAATTCCGCCTGGCGGATTTCCACATTCGCTTTGGCCGCATCGATGTCTTCCTTCTCGCCGCCTTCCTGTTCAAGCTCAAGTTGCACCTTGGCTTGCTCCAAGCGCTCTGCTGCGGAATCCAGGTTGGTGCGCGCCGTTGTTATCTCATCCTCGGTGGCAAAGCCTTTGTCGTAGAGCTCTTTGATCCGGCTATAGGATTCTTGCGCCTCATCATAGGAGATCTGCGCCTGGCGCACAGAAGATTCCGCGGAGGCGAGGGACTGGCGGGTTGAGTTGCGCTCCGCGCGCTTCAAGCTGGCTTGGGCCTGGCTTAAGCTTGCCTCGGCCTGGCGCTTTTGCGCCAGGATCTGCTCCTTATCAAGCTCGACGAGGATATCGCCCACTTCAACCGTGTCGCCGGGTTCGACGAAGATTGCCTCAACCACGCCGCTGGCTTTGCTTTGCACTTCAACCAGCACCGAAGGTTCAATCACGCCGTCAGCCGGGACGACCTTGCGCATATCATCTCGCTTCACGTCCGCCGTCTGGATATCCGTCTCAACCTTCTCCGGCAACAGGAGGGGCCAAATGAACTTGTAGGCCAAATAGCCCGCGCCGATCACCGCCACCCAGACTAGCACCACTTTCAGAATCCGCATCGCCTTCCTCGAAACATCATTGCTGGTCCCGATTGACGCATTCCGTCAGCCGGGGTATACTTTCTCTCCGCGGGTCGCTAGCTCAGCTGGTTAGAGCGCATCCCTGATAAGGATGAGGTCACTGGTTCGATTCCAGTGCGACCCACTTTCTCTTCATTCCTGTATCAAACCTTTGATGCAAAACGCCTTACATTAGTTCCGCCCCCCTTCATTCTTCAAGCAAGATTATGCTGTCCAGGGCTAAAACTTAATGATCATGTCGATAGCCTCGTTTTCGTTGAGATCTTCACTATGGATCGAATCCGCCAAATAACACGCCAAAACCAGTTTCCCAGCAGCATCCAACGCCGTGCGAGCGGCTTTAATCTGCGCTGCAACTTTCCGACAATGCGCGCCTTGATCCACTAGGCGCTGAATTCCGCGCACTTGACCCTCAATCCGGCGTAAGCGATTGGTGACTTCTTCCTTCAAATTCTTATGCAGCGGCATTAGCCTGCTCCTGAACAGCAATGAGACGTATTATACTTCACTGGCATACCAGGTGTGGTATCTTCGCGCTTAACGGCTGGTACAATACGCCTGAAACCACATTGTGATCCAGGAGGCGACATGAGTGAGTTTTACAAGCGTCCCATCCTAGCTGACTTGGACCTCTCTCTCGGCAAGCGAGTCCGGATGCAGCGCTTGCTTTATAAATACGGGCCGGGGAACGGGAAGCTGCTGATTCTACCGATCGACCAAGGTATTGAGCATGGGCCGCTCAACTTCTTTAGCAACCTCGATAGCAAGCATCCCCCGTTCATGTATGAGCTTGCTCTGCGCGGTGGCTACAGCGCGATTGCCTTGCACTACGGACTGGCCAGCAAATATATGCGCAAATATGCCGGCGACATTCCGCTCGTGCTCAAGATCAACGGCAAAACGAACATCCCCTCCGACGCCGAAGCGCTCAGTTCGCTGACCGCGACGGTGGAAGACGCGGTGGCCCTGGGCGCGGACGCCGTTGGTTACACCCTCTTCGTCGGCAGCCCGCGCCAGGATGAGGACATCATGCAGCTCACCGAGGTGCGCCGCGAGTGCGATCGCTACGGCATGCCGTTGATCGTCTGGAGCTACCCGCGCGGAGCGGCGATCGATGCCAAGGGCGGAAGGGATTCCTTCTACGCGGTGGATTATGCGGCGCGGCTGGCGATGGAGCTTGGCGCGGACATCGTCAAGGTCAATATGCCCAAGTTGAATCCTGAGAAAGATAAGGACTGCCCGGCCCCCTACAACAACCTGAACATCAACCTGGAAGCAGCCTTCCGCCAAGTGGTGGAAAGCGCGGGCCACGCCATGGTCCTCGTCTCCGGCGGCAGTAAACTGGGCGATGATGACTTGCTTGAGAAAGTCGAGCTTAGCATCAAATGCGGCGCTACCGGATTGATCTTCGGGCGCAATATGTGGCAGCGTCCCATGGAGCAAGCCTTGGCGATCACTGAGAAGGTTAAAGCCATCATGGCCAAGTATTAACCGCAAGTGCATGAGCCAGCTCATGCCTTTCAATTGGCAAACACAGCCGGGAGCCGAGCTTCCGGCTTTTCTTTACCCGGCAATCCGCCGAGATCCGGCGATTGGCCGGATTATGTTCAAGGGTCATGATCCCAAGCGGACTCGACTCAAAACAAAACCCCGGCCCATTAGGGGCCGGGGCTTCAGTTTGCACACTTTAAGCTTAACCTCGCTGTATCCTGCTGGATTAGTTCCCTTCAGGATTCCTCGGTTACCGCTTACACACCTTCGGTGTTGCCAACGTCGACGCGGGCGGACTTCTTGTCCACGCCGGAGTCGAGGGTGATGACTACGCCGTCGATGATGGTGTCGCTACCGCCGTCGTTATAACGCAGGCTGGGAGCGGCGCCGGACGGAGCCACGCAGAGGCACCACACGTCGTTAAGGCTCGGACCGCCGTTGCACTGCAGATCGCAGGACTCGGTACGGAAACGACCCTTGTAGTTACCGTTGCGGTTGAAGACGTCCTGTCCGCCGGTGCGGATTGCACCAAAACCGGCCAGCGTATAACCCACGCACGGGGTACGCAGGTTAATGTAAATCCAGCCCTTGCCGTCATCATTCTGGCGCGGCCAGTAGCTGAAGTTACCGGTGAGGATCTTGTTGCCGGACGGGCTCTTCCATTCCACCGCACCTTCAGAAGTGGTTGCTTTCTGAGGATCAGATTCCCAGAGGTACGGCGGGTTGTTGAAGATGTGGTGCACCCAGGAGTCGCCGCGGATCGTCTGTTCATCAGAGAAACGCGTCGGGCCGAAGGTTTCATACATCTTGTCGCTGGTCATACCACCAACCACACGGTGGCACTGCGGATTGCTGTCCGAAGTTAGGTTCCACCAGTGATCAACGGTCGGCAGTAAGGTTGAGGACTTGGTCTTAATGAACGGGTTGCCGGGATAAGCAGGCAGATACGCTTCCATGATCAGGGTATCGCCCATGTCCGGCTCAGCCGCAATCCAACTCTCGGTCCCGCCGCCAGCGTCATACTTCGCGATGTTGTCTGGATCTAAACCATCCTGGGTTGCCAGCCAGGATTCCCAGACAGTGTAGGAGTCCGTCCAGTCGCCGCCCATCACGAAAATCGGATAGGTGCTACCGGGGGCGTCCACCGCATAGCGTTCCAGCGCCAGCTGGATGCTGTGCAGGTTCTGCTTAACCTCGGCTTCCTTTGCCTTGTCCTTAATCTTGATGAAGTTAGGCAGCGCAATTGCCACCAGGATGCCGATGATCACGATGACCACCAGCAGTTCGATAAGCGTAAATCCTTTTTTGGTCATTTAAGAAAAACCTCCTGAATCGCTACCGCGGAAGCAGACTAACCTTCCTTCGAGAAGTCTTGGATCTTGCGGTCGATACCCGAGCTCAGATGGATGATGAAGAAGTCAGGTCGGCCATCCGAGAAGGGGCGCTCTTCATAGTCGCCGTTATCGCCGTAATCGCCAGCTTCCACGAACGGGTTACGCTCTTGGCCAAGAGTGAAGTAACCGGTGCGGAACTTGTCAGCATCGAACAACGCCACAGAATTATCGATATCCTGGCCCTTAGTGCGCGCTGCGCCAACCGCGGCAAGGTCATAACCTAACACGTCCAAGCTGCCGACCTCATCGGTGTCTTCCAGCACGGTTGCCAGATACCCCAAAGCCACAAGACCGCCAGTAATATCGCCCTGGTAGATGTTGTGACCGTTGTTGGTAATACCGTCGGCATAACGCGGGTGATAGAAGAACTGGCCCGGCATATCGAGGAACACTTCTTCTTGGCCGCCGATGTCAATACGGATCATTTGAGGCACATCGCCCCACGGACCCATATTGAACATCAGGTCGCCGTCGTGGCCGCCCCAGCCGGCGTAGTCCTGGACGTTGCCAGAATCAAGATACTCCCAGCTGAACTGCTTCGCGGCGTCGCCGATGACAAAGGGGTTACGCGGATACTTCGACATGTATGACTCGTATTGCAGCGTGTCGCCCCAGCCCGACTCCACCTCACCGTTCAAGACCGCAGCTTCGCCGGCCGACGTACCATCCTGGTAGGTCCAAGCGTACTGATCCGGAGCGAACGCAAACGCGTCAAACGGCAGGTACCAGTCAGCGGTGAAGTAGGCCATACCAGCGCCGAAGATGTTGTTGGACGTACCGATGTTGATTAGCGAGTCGCCGCCGAACAGGAAGAACGGATAGTTACCGCTCATGTCGGTGGCGTAACGCTCAACGGCAAGCTGGATCGAGTGCAGATTCTGCTTGACCTCAGCTTCTTTCGCCTTGTCCTTAATCTTAATGAAGTTAGGCAGGGCGATGGCAACGAGGATGCCGATGATCACGATAACCACCAGCAACTCAATAAGGGTAAAGCCTTTAGTTTTCAAGGCTGCACATCCTCCTTTCTGGGTATATAACGGGAAGCCACAGCTCAAGAGTACTTGTAAGCTAGCGTCAAAGTATAACCACGGCCTAGCTGTTTGTCAATCCAGATTTAACCTGGACAAATAACGTTATTAGGCTGGCTTATACCTCCGGCGCGCTTTTTAGTCTCGCTATAAGAGACGCCAGCCACCATCAAACGTTACACTCCTTTTACATATTATAGTAATTCTCCTGCAAGCATCCGTTCCCAGCCACTAGCCTCGTCCATGAAATCCACCTGGTAACCATGGGTTTCCAAGACCTGCTCAAGCGCCGACACAACGTTGCCATCGAGGTGCGCGCCGCTGGTCTGGCCATGGTGATCGGTGTAATCACTACACATCTGCTTGCATATCGCCAACGCTTCTTCGGGACTGCGGCCTTTTTTATACGGCCTGGTCTGAGTGAGCGCTTGAAAAATGTCTGCCACCGCAAGGATTCGGCCTTCCAGGGGGATTTCCTCGCCTTTAAGCCCGAAGGGATAACCTGTTCCGTCAAGCTTCTCATGGTGCATCCCGGCGATGCGCGGGATATCTTCAAGCTCCTTCCCAAAACGGATGCGCGACAAAATCAGGATGGTTTTTAGGCAATGGCTCTTCATCCATAGCCGTTCCTCCTCTGAATGCCCGCCGGGTTTGTTCAGGACTGCATCGGGGACTCCGATTTTCCCGTAATCGTGGAGCACCGCCGCAATGCGAATTCGTTCAGTCGTCCGCTCGCCAAGGCTCATTTGGCGCGCGATGGCCACCGCTGCACCGGTCACTCCGCGCGTGTGGTTGCTGGTGGTGGAGTCCCTGGCGTCCACGCTTTGCGCCAGCGTCACGATGAAGCTGTTGAACTGGCGCTTTTGCTCCTCATACAACCTGGCGTTTTCCACCGCCACTGCCGCGATGCTGGCCAGCGCTGCCAAAAGCGCGACGTCATCCTCCGAGAACTCGCCCAGGCCGCGCGGCGCGCCGGTTTCGAGCCGGTTGACCGCCTGGAAGCAGCCCAACAGCGCGCCGTTCGCCGCAAGCATCGGAACGGCGAGCAAGGAATGGGTGTAATAACCAGTCTTCTTGTCCCATTGGGGATCAAACAGTTCGGATGTATAGGCATCCTGGATGTTAACCACGCTGCGGCGCTGGGCCGCCGCGCCCGCCACGCCCTGGCCCAGCGGCATGCGGATTTCCTGGTCCAGCCCCCCGCCGATTAGCGTATAGATTTCACGCCGGTGCGGATCGAACAGCCATAAAGTGCAGCGATCTGCGCTGACCAGCCGGCTGGCTTGGCGCACAACCTCGGTGAACAAGGGCTTAAGTTCCAGATGCTTTGCCAGCAGTTGACTAATGTTGAGCAGCGTTTGCAGCTTCTCAGTGTCGGTAATCTGCACCGCCGCACCGGTACCCGCCTCTGCCGGGCTAAACCATTTGGTCGCTTGATCCTGCATCCTTTGAGTGTACCCTAGCTCAGGAGACCGTTCAGCCCGCCGGCGGTAACGCGTTATCCGTCACTTCTCTCCCAGTCATAGGGCACCGGCCCGTCATGGGGCGCTGCGCGCAGTTCGTCCGGCTCGTCGTAGTTATACAACTCGGTTGGCTGGTTAAGCAGCAGGCACAGCTCCGTGCCGATGTTTTTAAAGCCGTGATAGACCAGCGGCGGGATCACGATCAGTTGCCGCCGTTGTTCGCCGAGGAAAAACTCATTCACCTCGCCTTGCGTCGGGCTCTCCGGGCGCGGATCGTAGAGCACCACCTTGGCCATCCCCGCCACAACGCAAAATAGATCGGTTTGCCGTTCGTGGTAATGCCAGGCCTTCACCACGCCAGGATAAGCCGCGGTGATATAGCTTTGGCCGAACTTCTCGAAGAACGGGTCGTCGCTGCGCAACATTTCCATGAGATAACCCCGTTCATCCGGGATCAGCTTGAGTTCTTTGACATGCACGCCGTAAATCATGATGGTTTATCCTCCGCCAGCGGTTTAAACACCGCCAGCTTATTGCTCATATCCGGAGCGATGATCCACTCGTGACGCTCCGGTTTTGCGGGCACAACGGCCGCCATTGCGCTGTTTAAATCAGGGTGCGGATGCATGCCCCAGGCCCGGACATGCTCCGGCGGCAGCTCGCTCACAAAGTGAATCTCAAACTGCCGGGCCAGCGATTTGAGACTTAAACTGCAGAAGCTGTACAGGCCAATCTCGCGCTGCACTTTCGCTTTCACATCCTCCAACGGCATCGCGCGGAAGGCCTGGAATTTCTCATGCCCTTCCCCTTCCGCGCAGCGGGCCAGCCAAACAACTTTCGCGCCAGGGCTTAAGATGTCTGCCAGGTGCTTCAAGGCTTTGTGCGACTGGAACAGCGTCAGGTCCTTGGGGTGCCCGCCGCTGCCGACCACGGCGATGTCCGCCTTGCGCGGTACAGGCAGCTTGCTGTGATCGTCAAGGAATTTCACCCCATTGCGCAACACGTACGCCACATCGCCAACGCCCAGCCACGCGATCTCTTTGTCGTCATTCAGGATTACGTTCACGCACATATCGGGCTTAACCGCGCTCACGGCCTGTTCCATGTCCTCGTTGACGGGATTGCCGACAAGGATGCCGGGCCGGACGTGGCGGTGGAAGTCCATCTTGGCCGGCTCCAGCGCCAGCGAGTGGTTCTTGATGATGGTCTGGCGGCTGGCGCAGCCAGGCACAACGGCTTTGCGCCCCCCGGAATAGCCGGCGAAATAGTGATAGGTAATCCCGCCGGTGAGGACGAGTAGCGATGCATCCGCGACCCGCTGGTCGATCTCCACGATGGTGCCGCGATCGGTCCGCCCGATCTTCTTCATGCGGTCCGTGGCATCTGAATCATGCAAGAGCAGGTTGACGCGCTTGAGCACTACCTCCCCGTAGCACTGCGCCATCTCCTGCTGTGTCATCGGCCGGTGGGTGCCGTTGCCGATGTAGAGCGTGACTCCTTTGTCCGCGATGCCGGCGCGGTTTAGTTCGTCAAGCAACAGGGGCAGCCACAGCCTGTAGGCGTTATTGCGGGTGTAATCCCCGACAATGACGGTAGCCGTCGGCGGATTATCCTTGGGCCGGAGCGGCGGGCGGCCGAACGGATCCGCAAAGCCCTGTTTCAGCGCGGCGCCGATGTCCGGCAATGCCGTCATCGGTTTGCCGGTGAGCACCTTGAGCGGCAGGCCTTCCGGCATGTTTAAGCGGAATTTGTCGCGGCCCCAAGGAATCTGGTATTCAGGCACGCAGATATTTTACAGCCGTCCGCCCAGCGCTAATTGAATGTGCTGCCAAGTTTAACCCGGACCACCTGGACCATCGTACTAAACGCCTCGGCGTAGTCCGGCGTGCCTTCCTGCGTGGACGCGCCGGGAGGCACGGCCCAGACCGTCACGTAATACGCCGCAGCCGGCCAGTTCGCACGCAGTACGATGTCCGCCGTGAACTTGCCCGTGGCGCTATCCCACTGCACAATCGGGCGCACGTAGCGCCAGGCGTCCGGCGTGTGCGCCAGGGCGTCTGCCACCGGCAGCAAGCGGAGCGCGGGGTCGGGCGGGCTGTAGCCGCCGATGTGCGCCATCTGATACTCGACGGTGCGTGCAGTTGGCAAATCCTCGCTGCCGATGCCAATGAACGCCAGCCTGGCGCACTCCGGGTCCAGCACGCCTTCCAGGCGTAGCGTCTGCCCCGGTCTGGCCTCCGCCGGCAAGCGCCCGTACTCGCCGAAATCGTTCACGAACTCCACCGTGCCGGCGATATAGGCCACCCCGGCTTGGCGCGCCACGGCGAAGCCTGCACCCAAATGGGTGTGCGCCTGTTCCATGATGTTCAGGCGGTGGCTCGTGCTCTCCAGCCAGTGCTGGTGCATGCGCTTGACGAGCTGCGGGGTGAGGTAGACCTCGTGGTGGATTTCGTAGTAAGCGGTGTTCTCGCTGATTTGGTCCACAAAACCCGCGTCGTTATACCGCAGCTCGCACTTGCGCCCCTGCAAGTCGTAATGCGAAATATAACGCCGAGCTGTCATCTCGGCGGAGTGCGCCTGGGCCACTTGGGCCGCGTCATCCCGCCAGGACAACTGGCTGAGCCCGGCATCCGCGCGCGCCTGGTTGGTCAGATCGAGCAGCAGCTTCGCCGCGGCTTCAGGCGTGATTTCCTCCGCTGCCGTTCCATAAATTGCCGCAACTTCGGCGGCATCCACGTAATACTCCACCCACGGTTGATTCTCCGAGTGTTTGTCAGAACTGGGCGGTTGCGCCGTCTCTGCCACCTGCCCCAATCTTGGCGCAAGCAAGAACGCACCAACCATCATCAGACCCGAAGCTATCCAGCGCGCGGGGATCAAGCACCTAGGCATCGCGCGAGATTATACCTGTCACGCTCGTTTAGTATTTTTTCGCCAGAATGGTGGCTAAGCGTTATAATTTGCGCTTCATGGCTACGCAAGCCCGGCCAACCCTAATTTTGGACACGATGGGCGCTGACTTGGGCACCACCGAGATGGTGCGCGGGGCGGCTCAGGCGTGCCTGGCCGCGGATGGGCGCAGCTTTGACCTAGAAATCGTTTCCGCCGACGCCGAGGAAGCGCAGCAGGCGGTTGACGCCGAACTGGCCCGCGCCGCCGCCCAAGCCGGCTCCAAGATCCGCCTGACCGTCGCCGGGGAGCGCTTGCCCAAGGAGATTGCGAGCCCAGTCGAAGCGTACCGCAGGTATCCCAGATGCAGCACGCGCGTGGCGATGGACATCGCCAAGGATCTGCCCCACAGCGCGGTGATCAGCCCCGGCACCACCGGCTTGGTCATGACCGCAGCGATGTTCACCCTGGGCCGGGTGCGCGGTATCGCCCGCGCGCCGATCGGCACGCCGCTGCCCACACGCCGCAAGCAGCTGTTCTTCGTTGACGGCGGCAGTAATGTGGATTGCTCCCCGCAGCAGCTATATCAGTTCGCCGTGCTGGCGCACCTGTACATCAAGGACACTACCGGCAACCCGCACCCCTCCATCGCGCTGCTGAGCAACGGCAGCGAGGAATACAAGGGCAACCAGAAAGTCCGCGATGCCTACGAACTGATCAAACGCGACGAGGATTTGAACTTTACAGGATTTATCGAAGGCCATATGCTGTTCGACGGCGAGTTGGACATCATGGTCTGCGACGGATTCGTCGGCAACATCCTGCTTAAGTTCGCGGAAGGCGCCGGCGGGATGATCATCGACACCTTCAAGCAGGAAATCAAGAAGAACTTTGCGGCGAGACTTGCCGCCGCCTTATTCCAAGGCCGCTCGCTGCGCCGGTTTGCCGGACGGCTGGACTATACTAATTTCGGCGGCGCTCCGCTATTAGGGTTAAACGGCAACGTCATTATCTGCCACGGACGTTCGAACGCACGAGCGATTAAAAACGCCTTACTGATCGGCTACCAGATGGCGCAATGCAACATCAGCGCCCAGGTCGCCCAGTATGTTGAAAAGCACAAGCTGGTGGAAGAACCCGTCCTCAACGAGAACGATCACCATTCCGCCAATCCTGGCCGCCGCCGCGACGACCAGGTGCGGCTGGCACAAGTCCAGCCGAATACACCACCTAATTAACACGAGGTTTGCGCCATGTACGATGTCGTCGTGAGAGCGACCGGCCGCTATTTGCCGGAACGGGTGTTTACCAACGCTGAGTTCGAGGCTTTCCTCGAAACTTCGGATGAGTGGATTCTCGAGCGTACCGGGATTAAGGAGCGCCGCATGGCGGCCCCCGGCGAGCATGTCAGCGATATGGCGTGCAAAGCCGCCAAGCAAGCGCTGGAGCACGCGGGTTGGGCCGCCGACGATCTCGATGTGATTATCGTCGCCACCGTGACACCGGACACGATTTTCCCCGCCACCGCCCAGTGGGTGCAAGCCAAACTCGGAAACACGACCGCCTGGGGCTTTGATGTTAGCGCAGGCTGCAGCGGCTATGTCTACGCCTTGAACAGCGCCTACAACATGCTGCATGCCGGCCAGCACAAGCGCGCGCTGGTGGTCGGTGCGGAGCGGATGACGACGCTGTGCGACTTCACCAACCGCGATCACTGCGTGCTGTTTGGCGACGCGGCGGGCTGCCTGCTGCTAGAAGCTGTCCCAGCTGAAGAAAACAAGGAAGGCTTCGGTCTGAAAGACTTCTATCTCAAGAGCGATGGCCATTTGGCGGAAGTGCTGGTGCAGCATGCCGGCGGCAGCAATAAACCGCCGACGTACGCCACTGTCCGCGATCATCTGCACTACATCGACATGCAAGGCCGCGAGGTTTATAAGCACGCAGTCCGGCGCATGTACGAGTCAGTAGCGGAGTTATTAAAGCAGCAGAATTTGGATAAGGGCGATATCGACTGGTACATCGCCCACCAAGCCAACGCGCGCATTATTGAAGGCACTCAGCGGCGCTTGGACGTGCCCATGGACAAGGTTTACATCAATGTCGACCGTTATGGCAACACCACCGCCGCCACGCTGCCGATGTGCCTGGATGAATTGCACGTGGATGGCAAACTTACCACCGGTCAAAAGGTGATCATATTCACCTTCGGCACTGGCTTCACTTGGGGAAGCTGCTATATGATTTGGGGAGGTGTGAAATGAGGCTGGCCATCGTGTTCCCCGGACAGGGCAGCCAGCGCGTCGGCATGGGCCGCGACTGGCTGATCCACTCGGCCGCCAAAGCCGTGTTCGAAGAGGCAGACGCGGCGCTGGGGTTCTCCATCAGCGAGCTGTGTTTCGACGGCCCGGAGGAAGAGCTGAAACTGACCGCCAACCAGCAACCGGCAATCCTGACCGTGAGCTACGCGATCTACCAGGTGATAAAGGAGATGCTGCCTGCGCCGGCGGTCATGGCCGGCCACAGCTTGGGCGAATACACCGCGCTGGTCGCCAGCGGCGCGCTGCCCTTCGCTGATGCCGTGCGCACGGTCAACGAGCGCGGCAAGCTGATGCAGCAAGCGGTACCGGATGGCCAAGGCGCCATGGCCGCCATCATCGGCCTCGACGCGCAGAAGATCTCGGAAATCAACCGCGGGATCGCCAGCACGCTGGATGCCGAACTGGACTGCGCGAATTTCAACAGCCCGGACCAGACCGTCGTCAGCGGCAGCGCGATTGCGGTGGAAGCCGCGATGACCAAGTACACGGAAGCCGGCGCCAAGCGCGTGGTGCCGCTGCCGGTCAGCGCACCCTTCCACAGCAGTTTGATGGTGCCGGCGGCGGACGGGTTGAAACCCCGCCTGGACGCGCTACCCTTTAGCACGCCGGCGGTGCCGGTGGTGGCGAACCTGACCGTGCACGATTACCCGGCGGAAACTAGCGAGTATCCGCAGATCCTGCATGCGCAGATCTTCAATCCGGTGCGCTGGCAGGAAACCGTGCAGCTCTTCGCCGCGCGCGGTGTGACCGCAATGCTGGAAGTGGGGCCGGGCAAGGTGCTGCGCGCGCTACTGCCGAGAATCTCCAAGGAGATCCAGGGCTATAACATCGAGAACGAAGCCGAACGCGAGGCACTGGGAACCTGGCTTGCCGGCTTGGCCGCCAATGGAGCCGGCGCATGAGCTACCTGCTTGAGCTTAGCGGGAAGGTGGCGCTGATCACCGGCGCGCAACGCGGCATCGGCGCTTGCATCGCGCGCACGTTCGCCCAGGCCGGCGCGACAGTGGTGATTAACCACATCGTGGAGGACGACCTCGCCAGAGCGCTAGCGGATGAACTAAGCCGTGGCGGGGTGAAGGCTAGCTGCGTGAAGTTCGACGTGACAGATTCCGCGGCGGTGGCGGACGGCTTTGAACGAATTCTGGAGCGCTACCAGCGCTTGGACATCGTAGTCAACAACGCCGGCATCCGGCGCGACACGCTCGCGCTGCGGATGAAAGATCAGGAATGGAGCGACACGTTGCGTGTCAACCTGGACGGTACCTTCTATTGCTGCCGCGCCGCGGCGGCGGTGATGCGCAAGGGCGGCGGCTCGGTAGTGAACATGAGCTCAGTGGCAGCCTTCACCGGCTCGGTGGGCCAGGCCAACTACGCCGCGGCCAAGGCGGGTATCGTCGGCCTAACCCGCAGCCTGGCGGTGGAATACGCTGGGCGCGGCATCCGCTTCAACACCGTAGTGCCGGGATTGATCGACACGGAAATGACACAAACACTCAGTGAAAGCGTCAAACAGCAATACATCGCACGCATTCCGATGGGCCGTTTCGGCGAGCCGGAGGATGTGGCGAACGCAGTGCTCTTCCTGGCCAGTGACGCGGCCAGTTATATTACCGGAACCACAATACACGTGAACGGCGGCGGGTTCCCCGCGTAGGAGTAATCGGATTATGTCAAAACGCAGAGTTGTCATCACTGGAATCGGCGCCTTGACCGGCTTTGGCCGTGGCCGCGATGTGCTGGTGGAGAGCTTGTTTGCGGGCAAGTCCTGCATTAAGCGCATCGACCGCTTCGACCCCACGCCCTACGCTTGCCAAATCGCGGCGCAGGTGGACATCCCCGTGGATGCCGGCGAGTTGTTTAAAAACCCGCGCGATGCCAAACGCCTGGAAGGCAACGTGGTCCAGGGCGTGATCGCCGCCAAGGAAGCGATCGCGGACGCCGGCTATGCGATTACGCCGGCTAACGCCGCACGTATCGGCTGCTACATCGGCTCGGGCATCGGCGGCTTGATTACCTTGCAGGAGGAAATCTACAAGGCGCATGAGAAGGGCGGCCACCGCGTCGGCCCGCTGTTCATTGTCAACGCCATCGCCAACATGCCCGCCGGCGTAACGGCCGTGGAAACTGGCGCGATGGGTCCGTGCTTCAGCGTGGTCAGCGCTTGCGCCACCAGCGGGCACTGCATCGGCGAGGCCTTACGCGCGATCCAGTACGGCAGCGCGGACGCGATGATCTGCGGCGGAACAGAGCGCGCATTGACCGAAGTCGGCTTGGGCGGTTTCGCTTCAATGAAGGCTGTGACGGCGGAGTTCAACGATGCTCCTGAACGCGGCAGCCGCCCGTTTGACAAGGACCGCAGCGGATTTGTAATGGGAGAAGGCGCCGGCATCTTAATTATTGAAGAGCTGGAGCATGCCAAGGCGCGCGGCGCCAAGATTTATGCCGAACTCGCCGGGTACGGCGCGAGCGCGGACGCGCACCATTTAACCGCCCCGCATCCCGCAGGCGAAGGCGCGCAGCTCGCGATCCGCTCCGCCCTGGCAGATGCCGGCATCCCGCCGGAGGCTGTGGGTTATATCAACGCCCATGGCACCAGCACGCCGCTCAACGACGCTGCCGAAACTAAAGCGATCCGCGCAGTATTTGGCACGCACGCGGACAAGCTGCTCGTCAGCAGCACCAAGTCCATGCACGGGCACCTCCTCGGTGGCGCGGCGGCGGTGGAAAGCATCGCGACGGTTCATGCTTTAATCCGCAACGAGGCTCCGCCGACGATCAACTATGAAACACCGGATCCGGAGTGCGATCTCAACTATGTGCCTAACACTGCTCAGCCGTTTAGCGGCGAGTACGCCGTCTGCAACACCTTCGGTTTCGGGGGGCAGAACGCGGTGCTCGTGTTCAAGCGTTACGCGCGGTAGTTGATTGCGTCAGGTTCGGCGCACCGCCCTGCCAGGCTTAGCGGAACACGTCGACGTTGAGCGGCGAGCCCGGTCGGCCTTTCCAATGCGCTGCCGGAGCGCTGAGCAGCGCTAGCGTTGAACCGTCCGCATCCGCCTGCGGCAGGACCAGATCGTATTTCAAGCGGGCAACTTGCGTGAGCTGTTGCTGCGCGTCGTCATAGCTGTAAACCCGCCCGCCGCGGCAAACGATCAGACAGTCGTCCTTGAGCCGCCAGATATACTGCACCGGCTGTTTGAGGGTGGCTAGCAGTTGCAGCGGGGCATCGGCTTCAGGATCAATTAAATATAGTTCGGATTCACCGATGGGCCATTCGTCGCTGTCCTGGCCGTCGTCGCACGCTACTAAAAACCTGACAGCCTCCCCTTCGCCAGGCAATGCCACAATGTCTGCCACGATACTGCTCGTGTCGAATATGTGTTCCACCCGCGGGGTAGCAAAATCGCGCCGGAGAATTACCAGTTGGGGTTTGCCTGCCTGCGAACCTTCGGCCACATGGAACGCCACGGCCGTGTACTCTCCCGCGGCACGCAGCAGGATGTCGCTGTCCGGGCACAAGAACTGGTACACCTGCAGCGGCACGCCATCACGCGCAAGCTCCCAGACGCAATAGCTGTCCACCGTCTCGCCGCCGGTCAAGGCCACGCCGCGTTTGCCTGCCTTGCTGTAGGCCATGTCATAGACATAAAAGTCCAGCGCGTTTTCCAGTATCTGCTCGCCGCCTTGCGCATCCGCCATGCCCGCGATGTTGTAATAGCTGTAACCGATTATGGTTTCCCACGTATACAGCTCAAGTTCTTGGGCCAGCGCTTGATCCACCGCCCCCGTCGCCAACCCTTTCAACTCCAGTTTCAAGCCTAGCCCGGTACGCCCGCCATCCGCACCACGGAAGCCGGTTATCCGGTAGCCATCGGGCAGCAGGTAGTTCACCACGATTTGCTCGCCGACTTGCACGACCTGGGCCTGCTCGGCCAATTCGATGCGCTTGGACCACTTGCTTGCACCGTTATTCCCCGTGTAACCGCGCAGTTCCAGATACGGCGGATCCGACAAGTACGTCGCATAGGTGCAGACGTTGCCGCCTGCGGCGATCAAGGCGCAAGCTTGGCTGTCCTCAGCCAGTTCGAGCTCCCATAGCGGCTGTTGTTCACCTGGTTCATACGCCGCCAGGGTGTCAAGCGGGAAGTTCATTTGGTTTCGCTCCCGCTTGTGCGAATCGCTGGCGGCATACAGCCGTTCGCCATCCACGGCCACCAGCCACGGCGCGATCCTGAAGGAATTCGTTCCGATTTGCTGCGCCTGGCCGACGCCGGGCTCCACGCGCTGGTGGATTTTTGCGACGAGCGGACCATCGCTCTCGGGCCGGCTGCAGCTCCGGGTCAGCAGCACCGTTGCAAATACGATGGCCACGAACAGCAACGCGGCGCCAAGCCAGCTCAGCACCATCAATGCTTGCCGCCGCCGCTGGAGGCGGTAGCGCTCCCGCGCCTGCCTGGCCTTGAGCTGTTGCTCCGGCGTGTTTACCATAACATCCTCCATCCAGGATCCACGCGGGATGGTGCGCGCTTGCCGCTATTTCAGCTTTGCTTCGGTCTCCAATGCGATGTGCGTCAGGCTGGCGCTTGCGGCGGCATCCATCGCTTGCACGACAAATTCGTAGTCGACAGTCCGGTCGGCGGCGATGCGCACCAGGGTCTCCGGGTCGCGCCCGTCCAGCCGCGCCGGCAGTTCATCCCACAAAATAACCTGTCCGTCTAAGCTTAGAATCCCATCACTATCAATCGAGAGGCTCACTGATGGCTTGTCCTCCGGGGTCGCCGCCGCCGCCTCGGGCAGGGTGACTTGCAGGCTTGGAGCCAGATACCGCGAGATCAGCATGAAGAAGATGAGCAACAGCATCACGCAGTCAATCAGCGGCGCGACTGGTAGGCCGCCGCCCGATTCGACCAAATAGTTGCGCTGCCCTCTCATTCAAGCCTCCGCGGCGGTTCAAGCGCCAGTTGCGCTGCATCGTCCACCACGGTATACAGGTGGTTCTCCCAACGAATCAACCGGCTGCGGAAATAGCGGTAGGCCATCAGCGCCGGAATGCCGACGATCAGGCCGAAGACGGTTGTCAGCAACGCTTCCCAGATTCCGCCCGCCAGCACCGACGGATTAACTTGGCCCTGTAAATCGGCGATTTTCTGGAACGTCCCCACCATGCCGGTGACAGTACCCAGCAGGCCTAGCATCGGCGCCACTTGCGCAACGGTGTCGAGGCTATTGAGGAAGCGTGACGCCCCGAGCAGCTCGTGCTCAACCGCCAGGTCGGCGCGGTGCTTGACCACCTCGCCTTCTTTCACGCCGCGGGCCAGGAACGGAGCCAG
This sequence comes from uncultured Planctomycetales bacterium, assembly GCA_964465955.1. Taxonomy (GTDB): domain Bacteria; phylum 4484-113; class 4484-113; order 4484-113; family JAFGCY01; genus CAYXMN01. The sequence goes on along the minus strand of CAYXMN010000003.1, from coordinate 6,213 downwards.
CTCGCCAGCCAGACGCTCGGGCAAGAGCGACATCCCGCGCAGGATGCTTTCCAATTCGCGGTTGGTCTGCTGGATGGTGGTGAGGAAATATGCCGCGCGATTGATGATGACAAACACCATGTAGACCGACAGCAAGGCGATGGGCCACATGACCCAGCCGCCTTTGCTAAACCACTCGAACCCTCCGATGAGTAACAGCATGTCAGCTCCGCGCGTGATGTGCGCCTACCACAACGGGTACTTCAGCGCCATGAAAAACGTCCACTGTTCAACATTTACTCCCTTCGGGAAGGGAATGATCTCATGCGATTCGTTGAAGGATACTTCGCAAGCTTCTAGCGCGTCATTATCCAGCAGCTTATAGCCGCTGGACTCGACTAGCTTTACATCCACCAATCGGCCGTTTTTCGCCACCGTGAACTCAAACTTCACCGTACCGCCGCCGCCGGCATCCGGATTGCGCGCCTGGCTTTTAACGCGCTTGCGTGCTGCATCGCCATACACGCTGAGCAAGCCCAGCTCTTCTTTGCTCGGGCCCGGCGGCGGGGCTGGCGCTGCCGATTCCGGTCCTGGCGGTCCAGTCGGCGGTGCAGGCTGGGTGCCCGGGCCTGGATCCTTGGCCGGCGGGGCGGCCGGCGGGCCGTTCTTGGGCATGTTCACCGGCGGGGCGCTGGCCGGTTTCTCCGCGGGTTTGTCGCCGCTGGATGGCGCGGCCTTGGGCTCCGCTTTCGGCTCAGGCTGCGGATTCGGCTTGCCTTGTTGTTCCGCGGGCTTGTTCTCCACCGGCGTCTTTTGCTCCGACTTGGGGGCGACGGGCTGGGCCGGCTGGGCCGGTGTAATCTTCACATCAGCGGTCGGCGTGCTCGGTGCTGATTGCGCCGGGGCAGGCTTCGTGCTGGGTTTGGCAGTTTGCGCCTGCGGTGCTTGCGGTTGTTGCGCCGGTTTGGCCGCGGCCGGCGCGGACTGCTTCGCGGGCTGAGGTTTCGGCGTCGTGTGCGCAGGGGTCGCACCTGCCGCCGGCAGCGCCGGGGCGGTGTCCGCTGCGGGCAGCACTGGCGTTGGGAGCGTGTGCTGGATCACAGGCACCGGCCTGGCTTCAAGCTCAACCAGCAGCACCGTTTTCACAGGCGCCGGGGCCGCCATCGCCGGCAGCAGCAGCACAAGCACTGCATGAGCAATGAGGGAAATGAGCGCGAACAAACCGTTGCGCCGCCATTCCTGCGAGCGGCGCAAACGTTCACGCCGTTTGGCTGCGTAGTTCCGCTTCATCGACAACCCTCAGACACAATAATACTACTCGGCGTTCGAGGGTGCAATGATAAAAGTGCCGCGGTTAACTTGCCGGAGCAGGCTCTTCGTCCGGTCGGAACAAGTTCGCCTGGATGCTGAAGCGCGGCAGTTCACGCTCCATCAGCGCATTGAGCTCTTCAATGTAGAACGGGTCGATTTTCGCCTCAACCATGTCGAGCATTAACTGCTCTTTCACATCCGCGAACGCCGGAGCCACCTCGGGGTAGTGCTTGTGGCAAAACACGATGTGGTAGTTTTGGCCTTTGATGATCTCGCTGAATTGGCCGTCGGCCAGCGCGAAAGCCGCGGTTTCCAGCGGCTCAGGCAAGCCGTCGCCCTTGCGGTAGATGCCGATCTCGCCGCGTGCGGCGCGCATATCCGCGTCCATGTTCACTTCGCCCGCCACGTCGCTGAAGTTCTCGCCCGCCTTCAACCGCGCCAGCACCGTGTCAGCTTGGGTCTTGTTGTCCACACTGATGATGCTGATATACACGCCCTCTGGCAAGTGGAACAGGTTGATATTGGACAGGAAGTACTGGTTGGCTTCCTGTTCGGCCACGGTAATGTTTTTTTCCTTGCGAATCTTGTCGCGCAGCCAAAGCTCGTACTTCGAGGTCACGAGCGTATACTCCACCAGCTGGCGTACTGCGCGCTCGCTGTATAGCTGCTTAAACTGGGTATAGATGTCCTGCCCCATCGTGTTGTTGATGAAGTCGCTGACTTCCTGGTCGCTGGGCTTGAGATTCTGCTTGAGTCCTTCCTGGTACACCACCATCGTCTGGAAAAAGTCCAACAGCCCGTCCTTGCCCAGGTTGCGCAGCCAGTAAATGTTTAGGTCTTCCAGGGTGAACGTGGTGCCGTCCTTGCTGGCCACCGCCGTGGTTTCCGCCGCGATGGCGCTGGTCCCCGCCAGCAGCACGATCAGCATGGTCAACGCTATCAGCGTGTAAAACGATTTCACAAGCAGCTCCTTCAGGCTTAGCCTAGTTTGCCGGCGCCAGCCTGGAGGCTGTCCGCCAGGAAGTCGCCGATCAGCCGCGCCGCCTCAGTTTTATCACGGCGCGCCGGGACGGCCAGGATGCGATCCCGCGCGACTAATGCGCAGGTCAATTGGCGCGGGCCAAACGGCAGATCCGCACCGAGTTCCACGGCCAGCAGCGCATCCGCTCCCTTAGACGCCGCTTTATGCTGGCCGCGTTCAAGCCAATCCGTATCTTCCAGTGAGACGCCGACAATCGCCTGGCCGGCGCGGCGCGCACGGCAAGCCCCGGCCAGGATGTCCGTGGTCTCGCTCAATTCGACCGACCAGGCTTGGCCATCTTTTTTATGTTTCTGCGGCTCATATCTCGCCGGGCTGTAGTCGGCCACCGCCGCCAGCATTACCAGGCCGTCGGCGTGCGGCAGACGCTCCATTAGCGCGCGTTGCATGTCAAGCGCGGTGCGCACCACTTCGCGTTCCGCGAGCTGCGACTCGATCGTCGGCGGCACATCAAGCCCCGTATCGAGCAGCAGTACCCGCGCGCCGCGCCGCGCCAGTTCGCTGGCCACGTTGAGCCCAAGCTGCCCGGAGGAAGCGTTGGTGATGAAGCGCACCGGGTCAAGATACTCGCGCGTGCCGCCCGCGGTGATGATGATGGTGCGCCTTGCCAAGTCGCCAATCCCGCCAGGCGCCATGCCCCCCGCCGCGCCGGCGGCCGCCTCCAGGCGCGCTCCACTCGCTGCTTCGGCAAGGCAGGCTTGCGCCACGGCGGCGAAGATTTCCTCCAGCGGCGCGAGCCGTCCCGCGCCGGTGTCGCCGCAAGCCAGCTCGCCGATCCCTGGCGCCACGATCACATGCCGGCGCGCCGCCAGCTTGGCGATGTTCTCCTGGGTCGCAACGTTAAGCCACATGCGGGTGTTCATCGCGGGGGCGAGCACGACCGGCGCCGTGCAACTTAGGTATGCGCCTGTGACGAGGTTATCCGCCAGCCCGCCGGCGAGCTTGGCCAGCGTGTTGGCCGAGGCGGGGGCAACGACAAAGCAGTCAATGTCGCGCGTCAGGTTGAGGTGCGCATAGATGTCAGGCGGCAGCTGGCTTGAACCAGTGTGTGCCGGGAACTCCTCGACCGGCGCATCTCGGCCGGTCAGGGCGGCAAAAGTCAGCGGCGTGACGAACTGCGCCGCCCGCGGCGTCAGCACGGCCTGGACGCTCGCGCCTTCACGGATCAGCAACCGCGCCAATTCGCAGGCTTTATACGCCGCGATGCCGCCGCTCACCCCCAGTAGCACGCGCTTGCCACCCAGCATGACCGCTCCTGTTAGTCGCCGGACCAGTTAAACTGCGGATCATCAGGCTCGACGATTTCGGACTCGTCTACTTCTTCGCTCTCTTCGGTCTCTTCGCCGGCAGCCTCATATGAGTCGAAGGCTTGGCTGAAGTCATCGCCCATTTCCGGCAGATCCGCATAAATCGTGGTGCTCTCGTCATGGTACTCATCCACGTCGAACTCCGGCGCCAGAATGTCATCCACCGAGATCCGCCCCTCAGCGATGTCACGCAGGGCGATGGACAGCGGCTTAATCCCGGAAGTATCCACCGGCGCTCCGAGATCAGCCAAACGCTGCTGGCGGATGAGCTGCTTGGCGCGGCGGGTGGCGACGAGCACCAGCTCATATTTCTGCGGGATGCGCGCCTGCAAATCTTCCAGCGCGGGGGTCATCAAGGAATCTTCTTCACGCTTCATGCGTTCCTCCGCCAGCCATTACATCATCCACCTGCCGGGCTGGCTGGCACAACCCCGCTTCCACAATCCGCATGACATCCAGCAGGCAGGCGGTCGCCTGCGCTACATCGTCATTGATAATCGCAAAATTAAAACCGCGCAGGCGCTGCAGCTCCGCCACCGCATTCGCAAAGCGGCGTTGAAGCGAACTGGCGTCTTCTGTGCCGCGATCAGCCAAGCGACGGCGCAGCTCGCTCAAACTCGGCGGCAGCACGCCGACCAGCGGCGCCGTGGGCAGCAGCGCGCGGATGCTTAAACATCCCACCGTATCGACCTCGATCAGCAGGTGCTGCCGTGCCTCGGCTGCACGCGCGATTTCCTGGCGCGGTGTGCCGTATAAATTGCCGTAGACCTCAGCGTATTCCAGCAGCTCGCCGGCGACAACCATTCCAGTGAATTTATCGAGATCAACGAAGTGATACTCGCGGCCATCCTGCTCGCCTGGGCGGATCGGGCGCGTTGTAGCCGATACGCTGAAACGCCAGCGCGGATTCTGCGCGAGCCCGCCTTGAATCAACGTGCTTTTCCCCACCCCACTGGGCCCGGCGACCACTAGCAGCTCCGGCGTGAAGGTCATGCCGCCGCCTCCGCACCATCCCAGCCGAACACCTGCTGCACGGCCGTGCGCGCTTCGGCTTCGAGGAGCGGCCTAGCCAGGGCAAGCTGCGCCGGATCGGCGGCCAGCCCCGGCTCGATGCCGTAATGGACGCTGGCCAGCAGGTGGCCCGCCGGATCGCGCCGCAGGCGTCCACTGAGCCAGGCGGTGCCGAAATACGAACGCCCGCGCTCCGCGATCAACGCGAAGGATAGGTCCTTGAGCCGCACACCGCTTTGCACTGTCCAGCTGAACGACGCTTCTTCACGGTGGCGGCGTAGCGGCGCGAGATTCTCCAGGGTATGGCCGAGCCAGAGCTCGGGCAAGGCCGCCTCATGGTTGAAAAACGCGCCGCGCAGCACGTTGAGCGCATCCACGGCCGTTAGCGCGCTCGCCGGCGCTCCGGAAAAGAAGAAATAAAACGCATCGAGCAAATCGCCCACCGGGGTAGGCGCAAGGTCCGGCCAAAACAGCTCCGGCAAGGTTTGCGAACTAGCGGCGTAGAGCTCGACCGGGCGCAGCAGGGCCTGATACAGCGCATGATGCAACTCCAGCAAGCGCTGGTTCGTGCGCCCGGACATGCGGCTGAATCCCAGTTCGGTGAAATGGCGCGCGGGATAGTGCGGGGACGCGAATACGTCCGCGCAGTCCGCCACCGGCTCGCCCAGCGCGGCAATAAAGCCCTCGAAGTTGCGGTGCAGCGGCCAGGCATATGCCCCAGGTGTGAAAAGCGCCAATTCCATGCGTGAACGAAATATTATAGGGCAGGCGGAAAGATGAGTAAAGGGGAGTTCTACCGTGTATATACACGAAGAAAACTAAAACCCGGCGGGAATCCGCCGGGCTGGACACGCAACATATAGGACCCGGTATTCCGGGGTATGTTCCCTATGGCCAGTTGTGCAGAAACGAACAAACCCCCAGGCTAGGCCCGGGGGTCTGATGTCCGTTGTTTCGATTTGAATTAGTTGCCGATGTTGTACAGGATCTGGCCCTGCACCATCATCTGCTCTTCCTGCAGGTAGTGCGCCCACAACTGGAGTTGCCACGGGCCCATGATGTAGCCAAAGCCGAGGTTACCGCCAAACCAGGTATCGTCCCACTCAGCTCCGGTAACCTGCTCGTCAACATACAGGTCGGTCACGTCGATGATGGTCGGGCCAACGCCGAACCACCACAAGCTTTGATCAGGGCAAGTGTAGCACTCATCAAAGTTATTGGCGAAAATGTAGTCCGCGCTGGCGCCGAACGCCGACGCATCCTGGCCCATCGCGTAGAAGCCCTGCCAGGCTACATACTCGGTCAGGCCGCTGACCACCAAGGTGCCCATGAACTCGCTGTCGCCGTCGGGGCTGGTCGCGTTGTTATCGCCCGCAATCACCAAGCCGCCGATACCGGCATACGGGCCAAACAGAGGCTGATCTTCCAGGGCGGAATATTCTTCCGCGAATGCCGCAGCTCCCCACAGCGTAACCACTACCAGCAATAGCACCGCCATCAGCTTTTTCATAGCTGCCTCCTACTGAACGGAACGTAATAAGGTGAGATGGATAATGTTAGCTTAGA
>CAYXMN010000002.1:37030-40829 GCA_964465955.1 uncultured Planctomycetales bacterium | reverse complement strand
GTACGGCCATGACACCCAGCATGGTCCAACGGTTTACCGCTGCGGCACGGGCGAATATGTTGCATTTTCGCTCGCGGATACTACCTTAGGGATCAGTGGCGGGGTTTACGCATATAACACGGGTAACCTGACAACGCCAGCCTGGTCTTGCTATACTGGGCTCCCGTACCCCGTGTACTGCTCGGAACTCGCCGCCCGCGATAACGGCGAAGTGTATTTCTACCATTGCAATGTAACAGCCCCTGTGGCGCAAGATCCCGCGACAGACACCTTCTATGGAGTCATTGAAGGGCACGTCGGCGATACCGGCGTAGTGTGCTTTAATACCAGAGGATTCTATGGCCGGATCTCGTCTTGCGTGACGATCAGCCAAGACTGGATGATTTTCGCCCAGTCGCGCTACCAGTTCGACAACAGCGTCAAGCTGTTCGATACCAGTAACTCACCGTGCATGCCAACTGACCTCGCAGGACCAGGCACCGCCGGAAACGGCCCCGTTTCCTTGGGGAGTTACCGTCTAGATGAACCCGGCCTGTTCTTCATCGAATCCAGCACCGGCATGCTGAACGTGTTGCACTGGGGCGAGGACGAAACACCCGGCACGCCTTGGCCGCAAGCGGGCAATGACATCCGCAACAGCTCGTACCAAGGCCTCGTCCCGAACTACCCGCCTAACTTGGCAACCACTTCCGCCAGCACTGGCCCGACCAACTTGAGCCAGCCGGTGGTGGGCGATGATTACCACGCCTACATCTCGGGAGCGGTCGGAGTAGTGATGTCCATCGATTGCGCAACCAACTCCCCGGAGTGGATTAATACGTTGACCGGCGTGGACATCAACTCCTTCGCCGTCACGCCTGCCTGGTGCAATCCTGACGGCGTGATCGCCAACGGCGACGAGCGGGTGTACCACACCTATATCACCACCACCGGCCAGGTGCGTATGGAGTCGTTATATGCGGGCAGTGGCTACCAAGAGTGGGTCACCGGTCCGCTGGGCTCCGCCCTGTTGCGATCCGCGCCGGTGGTCGACGGCGACGTGGTGTATGTGTCCGCGGTATTCGCCGGCGGGCCTGGCGGCGTGGTGATCCTGCATGCCATCGATCGCCTGACCGGGGCCAACATCGCGTCCACGGTTCTGTCGGCGAGCGCGGACACGGCATCGACCTCTGCGCTTGGCGCCTCGGGCCAGGTCTACACGCTGGTGTGCAATTCCGCCAATGGAGTCTCCCAGCTGGTCTGGACCACCCTCAACGGCACGCTGTTCACGCCGGTGTTCGGCTCGGCGCTGATGACCGGCCGGGTGCTGCTCAACGACCCCTACGGCTATGACACCCAGCACGGCCCAGTGGTGTATGAGCGAAACGGCGGTAATTACGTCGCCTTTTCGCTGGCTGATCCGAACAGCATGGCCAGCGGCGGCGTGTACGCTTACAACACAGCCAACATGGCCATGCCGGCCTGGTCCTATCTCACCAACTTGCGCCGCCCGGTCTATTGTTCTGAGCTGGCGGTCAATCCAGATGGCGTGGTGTTCTTCTACGCCGCGCCGTTTAGCACGTTGAACAACCCCGCGACCGATGAATACCTGGGCGAGATTCACGGGCTGGCCGGCGACACCGGCGGCCTCGTTTATCTCTCCCAATCCTTCGACGGCCGGGTCGGACCCGCGCCAACGGTCGGGGCGGGCTACAAGGTCTACGCCCAGTCGCGGTACATGTACAACCCGCGGCTGTTCATGTGCGACTTCACCAACACACCGTGCTACCCGACCGTCCTCGCAGACTTGCTGGATGCGGGGACCGGGCCGGTGGCGCTGGCGGACTACACACCGGGCACCCCTGGCCTGTTCTACTTCAGTTCGGGGATCAACAGCCTGAGCATTCTGTACTAGCTCCATTAGCTGCACAGGGCGGGGCGTGCTCCGGCACGCCCTGCCTTCATTCCCCCAACAGCTCTTCGAGCTGTTCCGTCAGTTCGACGAAGTGCGCCTTAATCTCCGGGTATAGCTCCTGGGCGCGCAGGTAGTGCAGGCGCGCTTCGTCGCGGCGGCCCAGCTGCGCCAGGGCCGTGGCCAGCTCGAAGTGGTAGGCCGCGCTGTCCGGGCTGAGGGCCAGCGCTTTGGCGCGGTAGGCGCGGACATCCTCGAAGCTCCCGCCGCGCTTGCGCTCGATGTCGCCCAGCAGGTCGTAGGCGATGTCCATCTCGCTGTTGAGCGCCAGGCAGCGCTGGCAGTACTCGTGGGCCAGTTCGTATTCCGCGCACTCGCTGTTGATCTTGGCCAGGTCGAAGTAGATCTTCTCGTTCTCGGGGTTGCTATACAGCGCTTTGTGCGCGGTGGCCAGCGCGCTGTCGAGATCGCCTTGATCGTATAGGTGGAAATTCATCAGGTTGGAATAGGCCCAGATGTTCGTCGGGTCCATCCGAAACACCTGCTCGTAAAGCTGCACCTGCCCCGCCGGGATGGTGAAACCCGCGAGCTGGTGGAAGAATTTCAGTTCGTAAACGTGGGTGCCCGGCGCCAGGCCCTTGAGCAGCCCGGCCTGGGGCGTATAGATCCGGAAGAACGCGCGCTGCTTGAGCATCGAGTGGCCGATTACGGTCGAGCGGAACGTCTCGTAGCTCGTCTTGGACAGCATGATCTTGCAGTAGTCGCCGTAACGCGAAAAGCCCTCGACGCGCTTAGCGAAGTTGATCGCGAAGCCCTCGATGCGCGTGCGCCCGTCGCCGCGTTCCTGCAGGATCACCTGGCCGGTGTTCAGCCCCACGCCCACATCCAGCACCGGTTGCTGGCTGGCGACGCGCGCCACGTTGCGCGGGTGGCCGATCCAGGCGTTCTTGACCATCACCGCGCAACGCAAGGCGCCATACAGCGCGCGGCTGCGGCGCTGGGCCAGTTCGCGCTCGATGGCGCCGGCCTCTTCGCTGCGGGGCTGAGCCTGGCGCAATTAGTTGATCCGCTCGGATTTACCGGCGTCCTCGGGGTAGTAAAAAAACACGGCGAGCTGGTCGCCGCCGAGATAGAACTCCGCCACCGGGTAGCGTTCGCGGATGTCATCGATCACCGCGCGCAAGACGCCCTGGTAGTCGTTGAGCAGGTAGTTGTATTCAAGCAGTGTCAGCGTGTTGGACAGGCCGACCGATCCCATCAGGTCGATAAACAGGATGGTCGCGTCAATGTTAAACGGCCTGTGGTACCCCTGCTCCGCCATAGGGGGATTGTAGCGCACCGCGCCGCTAAGAAAAAATTCATCCGCCCCCCCGGGTGAGGAGGGGGCGGATGCCGTATGTCCTAAGCCAGCTTTCGGCCGCTAAGGAGTTACCGCAGCAACTGTAGCACTGTCTGCGGAAGCTGGTTGGCCTGGCTCAAGGCCGCCACGCCGGCGTTCAGCAGAATCTGGTTGCGCGTCATAAGCACGGTCTCCGCCGCCACGTCCGCATCACGAATGCGGCTCTCGGACGAGGTCAGGTTCTCGGCTGCCACGTCCAGGTTACGGATGGTGCTCTCCAGGCGGTTTTGCAGTGCGCCCAGGCGGCTGCGCTGGTTACTCACCTTCGCAATCGCGTGATCTACGATGCTGATGCTCTCCTGAGCCAATTCGCTCGTGACGACCAGTAAGCCCTCAACGCCCAGCGCTTGCGCGCTCATGTCGCTGATGTAGCTGCTGATCGTCTGCCCTTGGTTGGCGCCGACTTGCAGGGTGAAGGCGCGCGGCGCCACGTGGATGAAGAACGATTCGATATTGCCCGAGGCGCTGATGGTATGGGCTGCCTCAAACGCCTGCAGGTAGGCGAAGCT
>CAYXMN010000002.1:34554-37020 GCA_964465955.1 uncultured Planctomycetales bacterium | reverse complement strand
AGCTCGTCGGGTCGGCCCCGCCGCCCACCGGTGGATCGGGATCGACCTTAAGTCCCAACGTGTTGTCGAAGAACACCTTGAGGCCCGGCAGCAATCCGATGATCTCGTTGCCGTCCACTTCCAGCGAACCGACAGTCGTACCGGAATCGAGGTTGAAGGCGTTAATCGAATAGACCGGGCTCTCGCCGCCCCGGACTTCAATGAGGCTCAACGCGTTCAGGATGCTCTCATCGCCGGCGAAGACCAGCTCAGCTCCGGGGACCGGAGTTGTGATGGAGATCGTGCCCTTGGCTGCGCCAATCGTGTTCACATGCACCAGGTCAGGGGCGTAGTTCGGCGAGAGGATGCCGCTGTTAACCACGCCGCCGCCGGTGGCCGGATTCCAGATCGCGAGGCTGATCTTGCCCGCCATGTCTTCCAGCGTGTCGTTCTTGAACAGGTTGACCGTCACGCTTTCGCTGGAGCCGCGCAGGTAAACCGTCAGCTCCACGTTATTCCGGCCGTCGAACACGCCGAAATCGATGAAACGGTTGATGCTGGACAGGGTTGTTTCCTGGTCCGCGGTCAGCACGTTGTTGGTGCTGACGTTGAACGTCGCCGTTTCGCCGACTTGCAGGATGGCAGTATCGTCCCAGCTCAGGCGGACGTTCTCCAGCGCACTGCCAGTCGCGCCTTCAAATGCCGAACCGATGCTGAAGGTAGTGTTCCCGTTGGTGTCAGCCAGAGCAGTGGCGCCGGTGGCGAGGCTGATCGCCTCGGTTTGATCCCTGCCGCCCGCAACCAAACTGGTGTACGCCGCATTGCTGAAGCTGAACACCTGGTAGGTGCGGGTGCCCGTCGCCCTCAGGATGTAAGTGCCGTTCGCGCTCGCGGTGCCGGTCTGGCTGACCAGCATCTCGGTGGCAAACGTGTTCTTACCGCCATACTTGCTCCAAGCGATCGTGTCCGCGAAGTCCGCCGACCCGTCCGCGATGCTGCCCCAATGGCTGTAGTTGGTGTCAAACAGCAGGTTGACCTGGCCGGTGCTCACGCCGGCGCCGATCGAACCGACGGTGATCGTGCCGCCGTTCGCCGCATAGCTGGTCGCTGCGTTGTATGTCGTGCCGTTGTTGACGAACGCGATGCTCGCGCTCTGGATGAAGATGTTCGACTGAGTGCCGTCGCTGGCAAAGCTCAGGTAGAACTTGCTTTCGCCGTGGTCGCCGTCGACGAAGTGGGCGGACACGCCGTCCACCGCGACCGCCGCGGCCGACACTGCGAAGCTGAAGCGGCCATTCGCCGCGTCATAGTTCACGGCGCTGATGCCGTAGTTCGCCGCGGTGCCGTTGTAAGCGCTGGTCGCATTGGTGATCGCCACGCTCATGATCGCCGCGAAGCTGGTCATGTTCGTGCCGAAGCTTGGCGCGGCGAAGCTGGCGACAACGTTTAGCGCGTTACCGCCGCCGTCGCTGATCATGAAGCTAAAGACGAACTTATCGCTCGCGCTGATGCCGTTAGCCTGGAACACCGACACATAGTTGCGGCCCGCCGAAGCAAAGGTCGCGTTGTACATGCTGATGCGTCCGTTGGTGGTGCTTTGCACCGCCACGGAGCCCGACCCGGTTACCGGCACCGCCACCGCGATAAGGCCGGTGCTGCTAGTGTCAGTGGTCAGCGAGGCGTGCGCGCGCCAAGTCTGCAGATAGTTGACCTGGCCCACCGCGTCCTTTTCCAGCGTGGTGGCGAAGACGTCGGTCTTTTGCACCTGGAGCTGGCCCGCGTCGAGCACCGCGGCCTTCATCACGAAGTTGCCGCCCTTGCCGACGTCGCCCACTACCGCGGCGCTGACCTTGGTGTAGTCGTCGGTACTGATCAACGCGCCCAGCGAACCGTCGAGCAACGTCTTGGTGTTGAACTCGGTGGTGTCGGAGATGCGGTCGATTTCGTCAATGAGCTCGCTGATTTCCAATTGGATCGCCTGGCGGTCATCAGCGGTGTAAATGCCGTTGGCTGCCTGAACGGACAGCTCACGCATGCGTTGCAAGATGCTGTGAACTTCGTTCAACGCACCTTCAGCGGTTTGGATCAGCGAAATGCCGTCAAGGGCATTCGAGCTCGCGCGGTTCAAACCGCGGATCTGCGAGCGCAATTTCTCGCTGATGGACAGGCCCGCCGCGTCGTCGGCTGCACGGTTAATGCGCAGCCCCGAGCTTAGACGCTCCAGGCTCTTGGAGATGTTCGAACTGGTAATGCTTAGATTACGCAGCGCGTTAATCGCCAAGGGGTTGTTGTAAATACGCAGAACGCTCATAACACATTCCTCCGTGAACGTGTAGCAAGAGATTAATTGTGGCTAGCTGGGGGGCCTGGAGCTAGGCTCAGCCTAGTCCGCCAGGCCCCCCGATAACCCAGATTGTAAAGTTACCTCAGCAACTGCAGCACCGTCTGTGGCAGCTGGTTGGCTTGCGCCAGGGCCGCCATGCCGGC
>CAYXMN010000002.1:0-34544 GCA_964465955.1 uncultured Planctomycetales bacterium | reverse complement strand
GATTGCGGGTCAGCACGACTGTTTCCAGCGCCACATCCGCGTCGCGGATGCGGCTCTCCGAGGCGGTCAGGTTCTCCGCCGCCACGTCGAGGTTGCGGATGGTGCTCTCCAGGCGGTTCTGGAGTGCGCCCAAGCGGGACCGCTGGTTGCTCACCTTGTTAATCGCGTGGTCGACGATGCTAATCGACTCCTGCGCGAGTTCACTGTCAACCACCAGCAGGCCCTCGATGCCGAGTGCTTGCGCGCTCATGTCACCGATATAGCTGGAAATCGTCTGGCCTTCGTTGGCACCCACCTGCAGCGTGAAGTCGCGCGGCGCGACGTGGATGAAGAAGCTCTCCACATCGCCGGACAGGCTGAGGGCGGGATGTTCGTTCATCTTCAAATAAGCGAAGCTGGTGGGATCAGCCCCGCCGCTGACTGGCGGATCCGGGTCGACCTTGATCCCGAGGGTGTTGTCGAAGAAGACCTTGAGGCCTGGCAGCAGGCCTGTGATCTCGTCGGATTGGACTTCGACGGTACCGACGGTCGTGCCCGTTTCCAAGTTGAAGGCGTTGATGCTGTAAGTCGGCGACACGCCTTCCTGCACCTGGATTAAGCTCAAGGCCTTGAGCAGCTTCTCGTCGCCCGCGAACACAATCTCCGCCCCCGGCACCGGAGTCGTAATGGACACGGTGCCCTTGGCCGAGCCGATGGTGTTCACATGCACCAGATCAGGCGCATTGAGCGGATTGATGATGTTGCTGTTCACGACGCCGCTGCCGTCCGGATTCCAGATGGCGAGGCTGATCTTGCCCGCCATGTCTTCCAGCGTGTCGTTCTTGAACAGGTTGACCGTCACGCTCTGGCTGGAACCGCGCAGATAGACCGTCAGCTCCACGTTGTTGCGGCCGTTGAACACGCCGAAGTCGTCAAAGCGGTTCAAGCTCGCCAGCGTGTTGGCTTGGTCCGCGGTCAGCACGTTGTTGGTGCTGACGTTGAACGTCGCCGTCTCGCCGGTTTGCAGGATCGTGTTGGAATCCCAGCCGATGATGATGTTCTCGAGCGGGCCGCCGGCAACGCCGGTGAAACCTAGCCCGATGCTAAAGGTCGTCACGCCGGTGGCGTTACTCAACGCCGCCGAGCCGGTCGCCAGGCTCACCGCCGCCGTTTGGTCCGTGCCGCCGGCAACCAGGCTGGTGTAGGCCGCATTGTTGAAACTGAAGACCTGGAAGGTGCGGGTGCTCAGCGCGCGGACCAGATAGGTGCCATTGGCACTGGCCGGGCCGCTTTGCGATAGCACCATATCGTTGGCGAAGGTGTTGGTGCCGGTGTACTTGCTCCAGGCCACGGTGTCGGCGAAGTCCGCCGAGCCGTCGGCGATGCTGCCCCAATGGCTGTAGGCCGTGTCGAACAGCACATTCATGTGGCCGGTGCTGAAACCCGCGGCGATTGAGCCGATGGTGATCGCCCCGCCGTTGGCCGCATAGCTCACGGCGGCGTTGAACGTGTTGCCGTTGTTGACCACCGCGATGCTGGCCGCCATGATGAACACGTTGCTCTCGGTGCCGTCGCTGGCAAAGCTTAAGTGGAACTGGCTCTTGCCGTTGTCGCCGTCCACGAAGTCCGCGGTCATGCCGCTGACCACCACCGCGCCGCCTGAGATGGCGAAGCTGAACCGGCCGTTGGCGGCGTCGTAGTTGACGGCGCTAATGCCGTAGTTCGCCGCGGTGCCGTTATAGGCGTTGGTTCCCGCGGTCACCGTCGAACTGATGATGGCGGCGAAGCTGGTGAGATCGGTACCGAAGCTCGGCGCGGCGAACGAAATGATGTACTTGCCGCCGGCGCCGCCGCCGTTGCTGATCGTGAAGCTAAAGATGAACTTGTCGCCTGCCGTCACACCGCTGGCCTGGAACAACGAAACATAGTTCCGGCCCGCGCTGGCGAGTTCGGCGTTGTAAACGCTGATGCGCCCGTTCACCTCGCTCTGCACCGCCACGCTGCCCGCGGCGGTGACCGGCACGGCGATGGCCGTGATACCGGTGTTCGAGGTCGAGGTGGTGAAGCTGGCGTGGGCCTGCCAGGTCTTGAGGTAGTTCACCTTGCCCACCGCGTCCGCCTCCAGCGTGGTGGCGAACACGTCGGTCTTTTGCACCTGGAGCTGGCCCGTGGTCAGCGCGGCGGCCTTCATCACGAAGTTGCCGCCCTTGCCCACGTTGCCGACGACCGCGGCGCTGACGCGCGTATAGTCGTCGGTGCTGATCAGCGCGCCGAGCGTGCCGTCCAGCAGGGTTTTAGAGTTGAATTCCGTCGTGTCGGCAATGCGGTTGATCTCGTCGGTCAGTTGGGAGATTTCCAGCTGAATCGCCTGGCGGTCGTCGGCGGTGTAGATGCCGTTGGCCGCTTGGACAGACAGCTCGCGCATACGCTGCAAGATGCTATGCACCTCGTTCAGCGCGCCCTCGGCGGTCTGGATCAACGATATGCCGTCCAGCGCGTTGCTACTAGCACGATTGAGCCCTCGAATCTGTGCACGTAATTTCTCGCTAATCGAGAGACCGGCGGCGTCGTCCGCCGCGCGGTTAATCCGTAGGCCTGAGCTCAACCGTTCTAGGGATTTAGCGACCGAACCCGACGTAATCGACAGATTGCGCAGGGAGTTGATCGCGAGTGGGTTATTATAAATCCGTAGAACAGACATTTCTACACATTCCTCCTTGAATGTGCCAGTGGCGTAGACTTCAGAACATCACGGTACGCTGTGGGTTGGGCAATACATCACCTCCTTGTAATGGATTGCGCCCGCTTTGTCCTAGTGAAAGATTACCAGAACACTAAAGTCTCGTCAATGTCTGCCGATAAGAAGTGTGTTAAGTCTACGCAAAATGCCGTCCAGGCACTTTTAGTCTGGATAAAATCGCGCGCGCCTGCGCACATTCAGACACACCTGTTTAACCCTGAATCGTCTACAATACGCCCATGGGGGTAAGCCTGCGGACGCTGGCCAAGCTGACCCAGCCCGCCATGGCGCGCTGGTGGTGGAAGCGCGGGATATGGATTTTGGGAGGCACGTTGCTCTTAGCGACCGCGCTCGTGTCGATGATCCTGCTTTCTGCTTTCGCACCAGGCTTGATTTCGGTTAACACCAACCGTAGTTGGCTGGATGAACTGGAAACCCTGCTAGACAACGCGATTACATTGTGCTTTCTGCTTTGCGCCATCCTCGCAGCTGGCGCTTCGGCGAGGGCGTGTCGCGAAATCGGTGAAGAAGAGGCCGCGCCTGCCGTGGCGACATTCGCGCAGTTGTACAACCTAGCGCTCTTACGCACCTGGCCGGCGTTCACGAGTTTGGCTGCATTCCGGTTCCTGTTAGCGCTTGGCGGCTACATCGGCGGTGGGATGCTACCTGCAGCAAACTTATCCTTTGGTGGAGTTCTGGTTGCGGCCACCTCTAGCTTGGAAGTAACCTGTGGAGTCTGGCAGGTACTGCTCTGGCTCGTGGCTTTGCTAGCCACTTCCCAGAGGCATTCCTGGCTCGCACCAGTATGAGTTTCAATCGCGTTCGGCCTCCCAGTTTTGGTGGAATTCGTCGAAAGCATTACGCATGAGTTGTTTCGATCCACAGTTGGCGACTGGTACTTTGAATTGAACAACAGCCAATTTGAGCTGGAAGGTGCTGCAGCAGGGCTGATGTTGTTCGCGCTGGCTGTCTGGTGGTGGAAACAAGGGCGCACTCGATGGGCATTGGCGCTGGTTGGCGTTATGGCAGCAGCTGTAGCGCTGAATGGAATGGTATTCCTATTGCCGGGAATCTTCCCGAGCCTAACTGGGGGACTGCGTTTCGCCCTCGAATACTGGGCGAAACTTGCGGTAGGCCTGACAGTGCTTCCGCTATATTCTTTCGGGAGTGAGCTCGATGGCGCGGTTACCACAACTGTGTGTAGCGCTTTGATATCGGATTTACACTTGGAGCTACCTTACTGGGCTTCATTCCTTTCCCTTCTCCTCAACCTCACCTGGCTCGCCGCGCTATACCTATTTATCTCCCGCGTGCTGCTGCGCGAGCCGCGCCAGCCCGCCCAGTAGCGCTGGTAGCCCGGCCTTTAGGCCGGGGGATGGCAGGCAGGCTGCCTGCCCCACTGGAGCGCTGGGGCCAAAGCCCCGGCTACCGGGCGGAGGATGGGCGAAGCATGGCTTCGCCCCTACGCGCCCCTCCAGAATAAAAAAAGCCGGAGGCCGCGTGGGCCCCCGGCTTGATTTGCGAGTGAGATGCGTTCTCCTTACTTCACCTTGCCGCCGTCATCCGCCGGCGCGCTCTTTTTGTGCGCCGCGTTGGCCGCGATGTCCGGCAGCATCTGGATCAACTGCTTCAAGTCCACGCCGCTGCGCGCTTCGACCACCGGCGGCAGCTCCGCCAGCACCTTGCCGATATCCTGCGTGATCTTGTGCGCGCCAGTCCCGGCCTGGCCGCCTGAGTCTACGATGGTGATGCTCTGGATGCGGGCCATCGGCTCGGCGATGGCGCGGGCGATCTCCGGCAGCTTCTCGATGAGCAGCTGCGCGATGGCCGCCTCGTTGTACTCCTGCCAGGCTTTAGCCTTTTCCATCGACCCCGCCGCTTCCGAGAGACCCTTCTGGCGGATGATCTCCGCTTCCGCGAGACCCTTGGCCTTCACCGCTTCGGCCTCCGCATTACCCTTGGCCTGGACGACCTCGGCCTCAGCGAAGCCGGTCAGCTTGCGGCTGCGCGACTCGCCCTCCGCCACGTTCTCCAGCCGGAAACGCTCCGCCTCGGCGTGGCGCTCGGTCTCGTACTTCTTGGCGTCCGCCGGGCGCTGGATCGTCGCCTCCAGCTCCTTCTGCTTGCGCTGGATTTCGAGCTGCTCCAGTTCGATGCGCTTGTTCTTCTCCACAATCTCGACCTCGACCTCGTTCTCGCGCACCTGGCGCAAGGAAAGGTTCTTTTGCAGGTCGTAGGACAAGTCCGCCTCGGCCTTTTCCTTGTTGACCGACTTGGTGTAATTAGCCACCTGAATCTCGTAGTCGCGATTGCTGGCGGCGATCTTCGTCTCGGCCTCAAACTTCGCCGTCTCGCCTTCCTGGCGGAACGATGCGGCCTTGATCGTCGCGTCGCGCTCCGCCTCCGCCTCGCCGATGCGCGCGTCGCGCTTCACTTCGGCGGTGCGCTTCTTGCCCAGGGCGTCGAGATAGCCCTCGTTGTCGCGCACGTCGCGGATGGTAAACGAGATGATGGCGAGGCCCATGTTGGCTAAGTCCGTCGCCGCGATGTCCTGCACGCGCTGGGCGAAGGCGTCGCGGTTGCGGTAGATCTCCTCGACGTTCATCGTGCCCATGATCGCGCGCAGGTGGCCTTCCAGCGTCTGTTGCGCCACATTCATGATGTCCACGGTGGACTTGCTTAAGAACTGCTCGACGGCGGTCGCGATCGAGACGTCGTCGCTTTTCACCTTGATCTGCGCCACGCCGTCCACCATCACCGGCACGCCTTGCAGGGTGTAGACCTCAGGCGTCTTCACATCGATGGTCATTAGCTCCAGGCTCAGGAGATCGACGCGTTCCAGGATCGGCAGGACGAACGTGCCGCCGCCCTTGATAATGCGGAAGCCCAGCTTCGTGCGGGTGCCGTCCGTCCGGCGGATGGTCTGGCCGCTGCCGCCGGAGATCACCATCACGGTGTTGGGCGGCACCTTGGTGAAGCGGCTGGCCCAAATGCCGAGAATGATAAAAAGGACGGCGACGCCGACCATGATGAACACGATGGTTGTCGTGCTGGGTGGTTTGAGTTGCGCCATCGGCAGCGCGATTGCATACAGTAAATCCATCTTTCTTCCGCTCCTTTGCCGGTCCCCCGGCCCCGAATGCCTCCGCCGAATCCTGCGTGGCATTATACGCTAGGTCAAGCATTCTCCGATTAAGCCCAGCGCACCTCACGGCAGGGCCGGGGGTCGAATCCCCCCCGTGCTCCGGCGGCTATTTACCGCCGCAGCACTTCCCTTCCTTGTCCTGGCCTTCGTGCCCGCTGCAGTCGCAGGATACCGTCACGGTCATGTTGCATCCGCAGTCGCACTGCCAGGAAAAGGTCTTGCTGCCGCACTGGCCGCTGTGGCCTTGTTCACTACTACACATCTCGTACTCCTTGACATAGTCTCTGCCGTCTCGAACCGGGTCAGCGGGCAAGGCCATTGAAGAACTCCCGGAGTTCCGCCAGCACGCCTTGGTCAACGCAGCACAGCGTCTGCTTGCCATGTTTGGCGCAGCACATCAATCCCGCGCGGTTCAGTTCCTTGATGTGGTGCGATACCGTGCTAGCCGCCAGCTCCTGGCCCTCGGCGAGCTCGCCTACCCTGCGCGATCCCGCCCCCCCGCAACAAGCCGCGTCCGGCTTGCAGCAGGCGGCGAGCTCGATCAGAATTCGCAAACGGTGGCGGTTGCCCAAGCACTTGAACACTTCTGCCAGCCGTTCAACATCTTCGGTTCGATAATTCGACATGTGTCGAAGTATAACAGAATCCATGTCAAGGTGCAATCGTCTGGCCGGGGCGCTGCCCAGCCCTTGCCGCCACCCCAGTTCCCTCCCGTCCGGGGCCGGCGCTTCTAGCCATTAAAGTTCTTCGCTCGCGATCCGGCCCCACAGCCCCAGGCCACCCTGGCCCCGGCAGCTCACGGAGCGCCCATGCTCGATGGGATACAACGTGATCAGCCCCATGCCCAGCGTCAAGCTGGCGGGCCGGGTGGGCAGAGAGCGCTGCTGGCGCACCTCGCCGTCAACCTGGTAGCTCACCTCCCCGGCCTGCGGGTTATACAGCACAGCCACCTCGTGCTCCTGCCCCGGAGAGCTGGCAACGTTCAAGTCGCAGTAGTCCGAGAAGGGCGCGGGCGGCTCCGCCACACCAGGGATGTCGAGCCGTTCGGTAATGGACCATACCTTGCGGCCGTTAGCCACAATATCCATCACTGTGCCTGTCGCGAAATCGAGCACATTGAAACTCGCGAAACCGTTGCGAATGTCGTCCAAATCGCCGGTGCAGTCCGCCGCCAGGGTGCAGCTGAACTTCACGGGCCGCTCGCCGATGGGCCAAGCCCGCGTGCTTAAGTACAACGCCTTCGGATTGTCGAAAATCTGCACCGCAGCATGGCTCAAGCTGTAGCGCTCCACCGCTAATGTCAACCGTCCCGAGTTGACTTCAGTCCGCAAGCCTGGATCAATCCAGCGCCAAACCAGCTTAGCGCCATCCCACATTTCACCCTTAGCCCAGCGCTCAGGGTCGAGTTGCCCGCTGGAGAAATCATCGTAAATCGCCATCACTAACCACCTAGACATGGAGTAACCGGATTAATAACCTGCGCATGCTGCGGTTACTCTAGTAACTTGCGTTTCTGCTCCACGTACACGATGTTTCCCTGCACGGCCTTAATCCGCACGTTCTCCCGCTTCTCGACGCGCCCCGCGCTTGCCAGGCGCGCCGGGGCGGTATAGCGCGTGCCTTCCAGAACATAGGCAATCTCGCCGCTAAGCTCATGTTCCACCGGAGTCAGCACCTCCGCATCCAGGCCGAGCATATCGGCTTGGTGCGCTTCGGAGCTGCCCTGCATGGAGAACAGCAGCTTGCCGATCAGCAAGTAGAGCAAGTAGCCCATCACGATCCCGCCGCCCGCGGCAATGCCGAGAGTAGCCAGCGGATTGAGCTGCGTGGCAGTCGCCGCCAGGCCCGCGCCGCCGAATGCCGCGAGGAATCCCGCGATGCTCAGCGGTGAAAACGGGCTGAACGACGGCATGACGTGGGTGTCGTACTGCGCGCCATGGCCGCTCTGCCCGGCGTGGCCCGCCGCCGTTTCGTCCGTGGCTCCAGCCTCCAGGCCGGTGCTGTCCGTGGAGAGGTCCGCACTGGCCAGCTCGCCGCTGCCAGCGCCTCCCGCGTCCACGTCATGCCCAGCCGCGTCGAAATCGTGCCCTGAGGCGTCGAAGTCGTGGCCTGAGGCGTCGAAATCGTGGCCGCTGGCATCGAAGTCATGCCCGGAGGCGTCAACATCCTGCCCGCCCACATTCGCCAGCCCATGGCCGATCGCGCCGAGCGTCGCCGACACGACGACATAGACCAGGCCGAAGCCGAAACACAGCCAATACACTGTTGTCAGCGCAGCCATCTCGCGCTCCTTGCTTGCGTCCAGCGGTTCGCCGCTGGTTGTCCCGGCTGTTAGGTTCCAACCGGGCTACGTTTCGTCCCAGCTTAATTCTACCGCCCGCGGCGGACCGCGCACCCGCCGTCGCGGTGTGGCCATAACCCGGGATTGGCCCTGCCGCAAGCGGCTTGGCTTTGGTAAACCTTGGGAATGTTGAAGAAGAAAACTGGGTAAATCGCGCGGTTTCTCTATTACGCGCACCAGGGCCGCTCTCAGCAGCCCTAGCAATTGTTCCGTTAGACTAACATTTTAGTCACCGCAGCAATTGTAACATATCCTAACGGGTTTTGCAATATTAGCAAGGTTGATTTCGGATGTCCGAATAATTTCTTAGTCATCGCCATGCTCATATACCATATCCTTATTCATAACTACTATTCTCATTTATCTCCCAGGCTATGGCGGCGGTGGAAAGCAAGCAGCCGGGGTTGACAGGAATGTCCTCGTGCTGCATGTGATCTGCTTGGCTGTTTTCGCTTTGGCGTGGCGGTGGTTAGTTTAACCAGCCGGAAGCTGCGGGAGATCCACCGCGGCGGGTTCACCCCCATCAAGGAAGACCCGGCGGATATGTACCTTAACCCTGCCCGGGCGCAGTCCGCCCCCAGGCACTAGCCGCGATCGAGCCGCAGTGCAATCAGGAGCAATACATCTTTAGTTCTCGATTTACACATTACGCTAATATGCAATACGCTAGGAGGCCAAGATTGCCTTATCCTCCTAGCGCATAGTTAAGAACTTCAATTTCAATTCAAACAAATGTCGATTTCAATTAGCTTTCCGATGAGCTTTGGCTTGATACACATTCTCCCGCTTCGCAATCACATGTGATGGTAAATGTATCAAATACTACTCTCATACCATTGATCCATTCGTCTACTATATCACTTGGACCAACATCTGGGAGATTAGCAAATGCACATAATTCATTCGGATCACAAATCTGTGCCACACGTTCGCCGTTTCCGACAACCTGATTTGATACCACCATACTTTTACCGCAATCTATATTATGGTAAGTATTCCCGAATACAGCATAACACTCCCAAATGAAAAACGTATACTGCTGAGCTTGAAAACATACTCTATCATAATCCAAAGGCTCTAAACAACTTAGCACGTCGATACAATAACCACCATCAGTCTGACATGGTTCATATGGTGTCTGAGGTCCAGCCACGGTAATCGACTGCTGATAAGCGAAACATCCCACCGCTTTCTCACCTGCATGCGCCACACATGTAATGAGCACACACACCAGTACTAAGTACATTGATAAGTGGATTCTCTTATTCAACTCATGATCTCCTTTACTACACGTTAGTCACCAGCACCCTGTCCACCAGAACAACTCTAACTTTGTTGGCAGTGATATACCTGATCGAGGGTCGACTTTGGGTAGAACATGAAATAATGCAGATCCCTCATCGGAGGCAAACTAGTTCCCAACTCAGTCCAATCATAATCATATACCGCAACAATATTTCCATCGTCACCAGTGAAAGTTACTACACCGTCCAATCTTACGGTCATGTTTGGCGATGCCAGCTTCTCAGGGGAAAAATCGTCAAATGTAAAAATCCAGCTCTTATCTGCGCTGATTAGAACCCCATCCGCATTGTAGCGATAAAATGTCTTAGCATTAAACGATCCGCCACAACAACCACCTTCTTTGGTCGTCTTTTCATCAGCATCCTCTTTGGTTTCAATAGTCCCAATCTCAACTGGCCCCATCGTGAGAATATCACCATTTGGACACATCGCAGCACTATCGTATTCTGCTTCAGCAAGCCATAATGGAACTACGGGATAGTATTCGGCCAATACCTCGGAATTCATTTCTCGAACCATAGCAGTGATCTCGTCTGGCATTTCTCCCGCAGCATAGAAAAAAGTATATCCTTGAATACCTAATGTCTCGTCACCATTCTTCCTGGCTTCCTCCACCATAACCAACGAATCACGATATGGCAGTTTGAATCCATCCTCGTTCACAGGGCACTTCAGCATCTTCTGTTCTTTTGTAATGTTAAGGATTAACCCGCCACTAGATGAGGTCGCTTGCTGGAAATTCTCAAACATCCAGTCGTCGATTTCTGTGTACTGCTCAGCAAAGGGATTACCCTCGGCATTTGCATCTTGGATGTTATAACTGGCAAGTCGAAGTTGTACAGGTGATGAGCTAGCATGCTGATCGCTTTTCACGACATTGTCACAAGACATAAAAAGCAAGGCGCTGCCTAAGCAGGCTGATAGGAGTAGCAGTCTCATGGTGTCCTCACACTCTTAGATGAAGATAGTCTACCGCAAAAAGAAAACGATGTCAACGGCATACATCTAACAACATACACAATTCACAAATGGCAACTACTGTCGCAACACAGAGTTGATGTTCGTTTCCCTGAACATCTGCGATAATGCGCGCATCGGGTACTTGTGAAGCCATGCTGACGAGGAAAGCCATGGGAATTCGAACCTTACATTTCAGCCTGTTACTCCTGATCACGGCCTGCGCGCTAACCGCCGCCGCCGCCGCCGCGGATCCGCCCGCGATTCCGATCAAGGTGCAGCCGAAGGTCGCCGCCGAGCGGATGTACTTCGACATGTCGCACAGCTATGACTACGCCTGGGACGCGCTGGAACAGCTGACGGGCCACCGCCCCGCGCCGGACGCGACGCGCGCCGACCTGGCCGCGGCCACGCTGGACGCGCTGTCCGGCTTGCCGCAATACGGGCTCAAGCAGGCCGCCCAGGTGCAGCCCGTCATCCCGCGCTGGTTCACCGACGGCTACAACGCCTTCCAACCGACGATGGTGGCCAAGAGCCGCTATTTCAACGCGCTGGCTGCCGGCCAGCTTGAGCCGCGGGCTGATTACGCTACGCTGTTCAGTTATTACAGCGTCTATGACGCGGAATGGTTCGCGGTGGCGATGCACCCGGATTACAAGGCCTGGCTCGGCGCGGTGCTGCTGACTTACCCGCCGGCTTGGGACGCCTTGAGCGGCGAAAGCGCCCAGCGCCTGCACGATCAACTCGTCGTCCCATTGCAGACGCCTGACGAGCCGTATCGCGAGATCGACAACTGGATCAAACGCTTCACCGACGTGGGCACGCCGATGATCAAGCCGAAGGTGCAGGACGCGCTGGTGGGCGAGCTGCTGCACAACGCCGGAATGCAGGTGGACGAGCGCTTCCTGGACGCGCAAGGCTGGGACGCGGCGCCACCGCCCGCGGCGGGGCTTAGAGCCATGGATTGGGCGCTGCTGAGCGCGCTGTGCCTGGAGTTCGCGCCGGAGCTTTACCGGCAGGACCCGGACGGCAAGCAGCAGCTGTGGGTACGCGACTGGCTGGTGCAGCGCAGCTACGAACACCCGGCGCAGTAACCGCCTCCGGCCATGCTAAAATCTACGCAAGCCCCGCGCGCCGGGCCTGCTGCGCGCAAACGCCGTGAACCGTGTCAGGGCCGGAAGGCAGCAGCACTCAGCGGAAGGTTGCGGTGCCGGCAGATCCCTGGCGCCGGGGTGTAATGCAACTGCGCGCTAGCCGTGCTTTCCTGGCGCGCCCAGCGCATGGCAGTTCAGCACCCCCCGCAGCGTTTTACAGAACCGCTCCAGTAATTCCCCGGCCTCGCGCCGTCCCGTCTGGTGGTTGCGCGGCAGCAGGCGCTTGCGGAAATCGCTCGCCAGTTCGAGCTGCAGGCCCATATTGATCCTGCCCTTGTTGCAGATGTTCTCCGGATCGCGCCCGGTGTAAGGTTTTCCGCCAGCGCGCTCGTACTTATCCGCGTCGTAGCAGGCGAATCCTGCGTCCGCCAACGCCGCCTCCGCGCCGCGCTTAAGCAGTTGGTGCGCGCCGCCAATGACCACCTCCGGGACAGCGCCGTCCGCGGCAGCGATGTTCTGGCAGCCGTGGATCGTGCAGACGATCAGCGCGCCTGCCGCCAGCGCTTGAGCCTGGGGCTCGTTAAATGCGCCGCTGTAGACATGCAAGCGCCAAACGTCTTCATCCAATAAGCCGCGAAAGGTGTACCAGCTGAAGCTCTCCCCGGCCAGCACCCGCGCAATCTCGTCCGTGCGGTGCTCAATGGTGCCGCCGTGGATGGCGAGGATCGCCACTGGCGAGTCGCGCTGCTCCCAGGCGATCTCATAGTTGCCCGCCTCATGCCGGGCCAGCTCGATGAAGCTCGCGTAGTGGTTTGCGTCAGCCATGCGCAAGTTATACGTGATGCTAAGTCGAGACTAATTCCAATTTTGCGACATCCGCATGTTCGCTTCAACGAAGCAGGTGCTCGCCGGGTTGCAGCAACTCGCACAGCGCAGCATATCAAGGTATAGGGCCAGCACGGCGTCGACCCGGCGCGGCTCAAGCAGGCTGGGCTTGGCCAACATCAAGGTTTGCTGAAACGAGGCGCCGCATTGGCCGCCCTCCGGCTAGGGCTGCACAGTGGCGAACACCAGCTCCCCGGTAATGTCTTTATAGGCAAGCGCCGGGCGGCCATCCGGCAGGCTGGCCAAGGCGTACATGGAACCGCTTGCGTCAGGAACCAACACCAGCGGTTCGTTCCATGCAGTGCCCAGATAACTTGTCGCGTAGACCAGGCAGATGCCCTTGTCCACCACGTGGCAGGCGATGCATGGCAAGCCGTTGACGATGGCCGCGGCATAGGCGCTGTGGGTCGCCTCGCCGGTGGTGACGGCGACTGCGGGTTCCCACCAATCCGTACCGCTCGCATCCTTTGAACGCCGGGCTAACAGCGCTAGGTCGGCTGCTGAAAAGTACACCAGCATCGGCCTGCCGTTGGCATCGATCAGCGCGGCTTGGCCCGCGATCGGGTTCCCCGTGTCGGCCAGCAGCAGCGGCGCGTCCCACGCCGGAGTACTGGGGCTGAAGCGCGCCACCTGTACGTTTACCGAGTTGAGACCGGACGCGGCGTTGAAAACACAAAACAGATCGCCGCCGCTGACCGTGAGGCTTGAACCTCCGTTGGGATTAATGTCGGTATCCAGCCGCGTCAGCGCTCCCCAGCCCGCGCCATCCGGCGTCGTGCCCCAGGACGCCTGGATGGCGCCGCCAAAGCCCTCGCGATCATCCCCGAACGCGATCATCGGCCTGCCCTCCAGATCGGACAGCGAGATGTTGAACCCAATGCTATACGACCCCGGCACGAAGGCGATGCTTGACGCGTTCCAGGCCGACCCGCTGGCATTCGCGGCCCGTACATAGCACACGTTCCCGACCTCCGAGCGGTAGGCCACCGCAGGCCGTCCGTCGATCAGTGCTGACGCCAACTCCCACGCTGACGCTCCGCCGATGGATGCGGGGGCGGTCCAGACGGTCAGTGCGGAGTTGGTGGCTCTGGTGAATCTCAGGGACCAGTTGCTGATATACGTGATTAACGGCATGCCGTCCGCTACCGTCAGCTGCACGCTGGTTGGGTCAGGCTGGCTGCCTTGGCCGTCCAGGGCTTTCGCCACCGCGGCGCCGAATTTCACGGACAACGTCTTGCTGTATGTCGCCTGGGCGCCCGCGTTATCGGTCACGCGGACTGTCGGGCTGTATTCGCCGGGCGCGCTGTATACCACCGTGGCCGTTGGCGAACCGTCAGGATCGAAGAAATTGAAGCGGTAGGTGCCGTCACCTTCCGGATCCCATTCGTACTTCACGATGGCTCCATCAGGATCCGCGCTGCCTGTCGCGTTAAACGACACTGTGAGACCGGGAAAGCCGCTCGCGGCGCTCTGGGTGAACGTGGCGACAGGCACGACGTTGCCGGCGCGCAGCGAGCGCAGTTCCGCCGCAGTCGAACCGGTGATGATGAGCATGGCGTACAACGCGCTGTCTGTAGCAAGGTAGTCCGCCCGGTTGCTGTAGCCGTATTTGGTTACCGCGGGATCGATGACGCGCCATTCCCAGCAGTCGCGCGCGAAATTCGCCAGTCCCAGGTACGCCTGGCCGGCTGACGGCGCGGCAAACCAGTCCAGTTGCAGTTCCAGCGCGCCGGAGTAACTGGCGAAGTCGAAGGCATACCCGGCGCAGGCCACCCCGGCAAACGGGCCGCCCGGAGTATAGTCCGGCGTGAACCTCAGTTGATCACCGGGCTGGTTGGCGGCGTGCTGCTGCGGCAGAATCGGGAAAGTCGCATTGGCGGTCTTGAACAGCGGTTCATCGGTGAGCGAAGCTTGCCGCGAGGCGCTGGAACCGCCCGCCGCCAGGGACTGCAATGCGCTGGGCCGGGGCAGTAAGCCCGCCCAGCCGGCCGCCGCGGACTGGACGCCGGCTTGTCCGGCGGGCTGGATCGCCACGCCAGGCGCCAGGCGGCCCGCCGCGCCGCCGCAGCCCGCGCCAACAGCCAGCGCGCCGGCCAGTGCCAAGCCAATTAGCCAGTCATTAAACACAAGCCTCATCCGGATACCTCAACCACTACACGCATAATGTGAGAATAATACCCATTATCATACGCTAGGCGTTCAGAAAAAACCGCCGCTGATCGCTCAGCGGCGGTAAACACACTACAGTTGGTGCAATCTAAAACTAGACGAACAGCACCGCAAACACGAGCGCGACAATGCTCATCAGTTTAATCAGGATGTTCAGGCTCGGGCCGGAAGTATCCTTGAACGGGTCGCCCACGGTGTCGCCCACCACCGCCGCTTTGTGCGGATCGGAGCCCTTACCGAGCTGCTTAACCAGGAACGCGGCTTGGGCTTCCTCCAGGTCGTCCTGGCGGAAAGTCTGGTTGCGGGCCGTAATCTCAGCCTTTTTCTCCGCGATGAACACTTCCAGGCGCTTGTTTTCATCCGGGCTGAGGTTTTTGAACATGTGCTCTTTCCACTGGTCGCCGTGCTGCTTGCGCAGCATGTCGATCAGGCCTTCGCCTTCGATGAACTTCTTCGCGTTGTCCCAGGCGCCGCCGGCGTTGGCCATGAACAGCGCAATCATCACGCCGCTGACCAGCGCGCCGGCAAGCAGGCCGCCCACCGCTTCCGAGCCGCCCGCCACCTCGGGCAGGTTGCTGCCGACGATGGCGATCTCGAGGTACTTAAACACCAAGCCGACCACAACCGGGGCAACGACCGCCAGCAGGCCGGGCAGCACCATGCGCTTAAGTGCCGCCGCCGTGGAGATGTCCACACAGCGCTTGTGATCGCCGCGCACCCCTTCCTTACCTTCGCGCAGGCCGGGAATCTCGTTGAACTGGCGGCGCACTTCATTGATCATGTCCTGCGCCGCGTGGCCCACCGCGCTCATCGTCAGCGCGCTGAACAGGAACGGCAGCATCGCGCCGATCAGCAAGCTGATCACCACCACCGGGCTGTTTAAGTCAATCGCCAACACATGCACTTTTTGCGAATAAGCCGCGAAGAACGCCACCGCGGTCAGCGCCGCCGAGCCGATGGCAAAGCCTTTGCCGATGGCGGCGGTGGTGTTGCCCACGCTGTCCAGGCTGTCGGTGATGCTGCGCACTTCCTTGGGCAGGTGCGCTTGCTCGGCGATGCCGCCGGCGTTATCGGCCACCGGGCCGTAGGCGTCCACCGCGAGGGTCACGCCCAGGGTGGAAAGCATGCCGACCGCGGCGACGGCAATGCCGAACAGGCCCATTGTCGAGTTGTGGAAGCCGCCGCAGACGGCGTAGGACACGATGATCGACAGACAGACCACCAGCACCGGCGCGGCGGTGGAAAGCATGCCCGTCGCCAAGCCGCTGATGATGTTGGTGGCCGGGCCCGTGCGGCTGGACTCGCTGATGAACTTGGTCGGCTGGAAGTCCGCGCTGGTGTAATACTCGGTGATCAGGCCGATGATGGTGCCCGCCGCCAGGCCGGCCACGAGCGCGATTTCAACGCCCCAGCCGCCTACCGCGTCGCGGAAAAAGAACGTCAGGAAGTATCCCGCCAGCGCCATGATGATCGCCGCGGCGATGGTGCCGTTGCGCAGCGCCGTGTGCGGATGGCTGGCGGTGAACAGGTTCGTGTAAAGAATGCCGAGCAGGCTGGCGATGATGCCCGCCGCCGCGAGCAGCAACGGGAAGACCGCGGTGGATTCCGCGCCGGCGCTACCCTGCATGGCCAGGTAGCCCAGCAGCATCGCCGAGATGATTGAACCGACATAGCTCTCGAACAAGTCCGCGCCCATGCCGGCCACGTCGCCGACGTTATCGCCGACGTTGTCCGCGATCACCGCCGGGTTGCGCGGGTCATCTTCCGGAATGCCCGCCTCAACCTTGCCCGCCAGGTCCGCGCCAACGTCCGCGGCCTTGGTGAAGATGCCCCCGCCCACGCGGGCGAACAGCGCGATGGACGACGCGCCGAGGCTGAAGCCCAGGATGTACTGGTCCAGCGTCAGGCCGATCTCGTCACCGAACGCCTGGGTGAACAGCAGCAGCAGCGCGCCGATGCCCAGCACGCCCAGGCCAACCACGGAGAGGCCCAGCACCGAGCCGGAGTTGAAGGCCACGCGCAGCGCCGGCGCCATGCCGAGCGTCGCCGCTTGGGTGGTGCGCGCGTTGGCCAGCGTCGCCGTGCGCATGCCCAAGTATCCCGCCAGCGCGCTGGCGAAAGCACCGCAGACGAAGCTGAGCGCTGTCTGCCAGCCCAAGCCGGGAATGACGCTCATGATAATTCCCAGGACGATGACGAACACCACGAGCCAGCTATACTCGCGCTTGAGAAACGCCGCCGCGCCCTCAAAAATCATCATGTTCAACTCGCGCATCCGCTCGTTGCCGGGATCGCGTTTAATTATTGCCATGTAGAGCAGCAACGCGCCGACTAGAGCTAGCGCGGCTACTCCGATGGAGATCAGCACAGCGACTACCATCATTGCCTCCAACCTGCTTTGATCCAAATGAGTTTAGCCAGCCCCGCCGTACTTGTGCGCAATTCCTGCGGAAATTCAAATGAACCTTGGATGAAATCCGCCGCATGCGGCAGCCGCAACGCGCGCTGCACAATACGGGAATGGTCTACTCCAGGTAGTATCGCATGATGGCGCACCGGTTGTGAAGGTGTTTGGCCCAAACCTGAACGGGGTGGATATGCTTAAGGATAGATAGATTGCGGCCGGACAGGGTACAATGCGTTGGTGCGCGACATCCTTTGTAAAGTCTGACCGGGAACCTGGGTGGCCGTGGGCCTCGCCGCGTTCCTGCTGATATCGAGCTTGGTGAAGTGGATCACCGGGCTCGTGGCGCGCTAGTGCACCGGGGAATGCAACAGGCCGCTGCAGCGGGAGAGGATTAACAGCACCAGCACGATCAGCACCAGCCCGACCGCGTTGCTGGTGATATCGAGCTGGCTAAGGCGCTGGAAATGGCGCTGCTTCTCACGCTCTGAGTCGAACGCCAGATACACCTCCGCCTGCTTGTCCTTCCGCACCATCGGGCAGCAAGTATAGCAAGGGCCGCGCCGGTGTAAAGGATTAGCCCGCTAGATCTACCCTACACCGGCGACTTGCACACTGTAACTACTGGGAGTATCATCTATCCAGCCTGGTAAATAAAACCTAGTATGAAGAAAAAAGGGGTAGTCATGCCCGGTTTAAACCATACTCGAATTTTAGCGCTGGTGATTATATTTACACTGGGCGGACTTGCCTTCCTTTTCCCAAGCTGTAAAGGTCTAGGCGGCGCGGATGTAGTGATCACCCAGTCCGATTACGATTTTCATGAGCAGTTTCCGGGATCAATTTTTTCCGTGCGGGCGGTGGGAGAATTTGAGAACGTTGCTGGAAACTTCACGCTTGAGTATAGGTTTAACACGGAGGACGAGAAAAAGATGTTTTGTAGCCTCGTCGGCACCAGCGCGGCGCGTGTTATCTTAGTTGACGCCGAAGGTAAATTAGGGGACAGTGCCGCCCCAGGCTGCACCATACGCTTCTTGAAGGAAGGTAGTAATTATGTCCGCTGGCAAGTCACCCTTGGGCAGCCCGGCGATTACTTTATCATTCCCGAAGGATCGTATTTCACCGGTATCTCAGGCATCGGTGCACTAGTCCGTTATCAGTAGCCGCCGAAACGGGACCACTTCCGTTTGGTTGATCCCTCTGTAGCTCACCGCCACGCTACAATACCCCCATGGCGCTTACATCCTTCAAGCTGGACACGGGCGAGACCATCGCCAACGGCGCACCGCTGCTGCTGATCGCGGGGCCGTGCGTGATCGAGTCGCGCGAGATGAGCATCGAGGTCGCCGGGCGGATGCGCGAGATCTGCGCGCGGCTGGACGTCACCTACGTGTTCAAGAGCAGCTTCGACAAGGCGAACCGCAGCTCCGTCACGAGCTTCCGCGGGCCGGGGCTGAAGGACGGCCTGGACATCCTCGCCGCGGTCAAGGCGCAGGCGGGCGTGAGCGTGCTGACGGACATCCACGAGCCGGGCCAGGCCGCGGACGTGGCAGCCGTCGTGGACATCCTGCAAATCCCCGCGTTCCTCTGCCGCCAGACCGACCTGCTCGTTGCCGCCGCGCGCACCGGCAAGGTGGTCAACGTCAAGAAGGGGCAGTACCTGGCGCCGTGGGACATGCAAAACGTCGTGCACAAGCTGGGCGAGGGCGGCTGCGAGCGCGTACTGGTGACGGAGCGCGGCGCGAGCTTCGGTTACAACAACCTCGTCGTGGACTTCCGCGGCCTGCTGTACTTCAAGGAGCAGGGCTGGCCGTGCTGCTTCGACGCCACGCACGCGGTACAGCTGCCCGGCGGCCAGGGCGCGAGCAGCGGCGGCCAGCGCCAGTACGTGGCGGGCCTGTCCCGGGCCGCGCTCAGCCTCGGCATCGCCGCGCTGTTCTGGGAGGTGCACCCCTGCCCGGACGCGGCGAAGTGCGACGGGCCGAACCAGCTCATGCTGGAGCAGGTGGAGCCGCTGCTCACCCGCCTTGTCGAACTAGACCGCTGGGCCAAGACGGAGCGGTAGCCGGGGCTTCAGAACTTGCGCGGTAGCCGGGGCTTCAGCCCCGGACTGCAGGCTAAAGTCCTGCGGCGCGGACCGCGCGCCCGCGAGGCGGCGGCGCACCTGGGTTCAAAGCCTCCCTGCGCTTATTCCGGGGCTGCCTCGCTTGCCTCGGCCAAGCCGGCGGCGGTCAGGGCCTTATCGCTCAAGGCGTACAGGCGGTTGACCAGGTCCTTGTCGGTAATCTCCGCGGCGAATTCACCCGCGGCCGCGAACGCGTCGGCGTCTTCCGCGGCCAGGAAGGCTTCCACCAGCGAGACCACGTCGCCCAGCACAGCCTGGCCCTCCTCCTTGAAATCAGCCAGGCCGGGATCGGTGAATGCTTCCTCGCCCAAGCCCGCGCTGCACACCGGCTGCAGCATGAACTGGCAGCGCCACATCACATAGGCCAGCACGAGCTGCCCCTTGAAGATGTTGTCATCGGTGATCGAGCCGGAATCGTAATTCTCATCGGTGATATCCGCCAGCGGCGCGGCGAGATCCTGGATCGTGCCTAGCTCAAGCGCGACGAGGTTGGCCAGCGTCCCCATTTCGCCCAGGTTGTAACCCTTGGCCAAGTCCGTGGGCTCCTCGGTCTGGGCAAAGGCCGGCACGGCCAGCAGCATTAACACGGCAACCACGAACAGCTTGCGCATCGAACACTCCTTTGGCTTGGGTCATCTTACTTGCGTGAGCATAGCATATCGCCGCGTGTGCGCTATACTGGTCGATTAAGGGGCGGCGGATCGCGAAGAAAAGGAGCACGACATGACGAAGCGAATTTGCGCCGCGCTGACGGCGGGTTTGATGGTTTGGCTGGCAGCCGCCCTGGCGCTGGCTGCAGACGAAGCAACCAAGTATGAGCACTATGACTTTGGCAACTTCGGTTGCTCGCTGAGCCTGCCCGCGGGCGGCGAACTGAAGCTGCCGGACAACCCCGGCTGGGACGCCGAGCCGCAGGTGGCCGGCATGTGGCAAGGCCCGGCCGGCGCGCCGGTGGCGCTGATCATGCTGCGCGTGGACACGATGGACCAGCCGCTCAACGCCGCGGCGTTCGCCACGTTCTGCGACACCCTGCTGAGCAACTGGAGCGATGACGCGGAGAAGTACAGCGTCATCACTTCCAACGAAGCGCTGGTGGAAGACCAGTTCACCTGGAACCTGATCGAGGTTGAGGATAAGTCCGCCGCCGAGAGCCCAGTGTATTACTCCGTGTTCAGCACCTACGCCGGCGCGAAGATCTACACCATCAGCATGTACTACTTGCGGCCGATTGACGACGCCGTCAGCGAGTATGGCGCACCGGTGCTGCAGAGCTTTAAGCTGCTGAATTAGCGCGGGCTAAGGCTTGAGCAGGCCCTTGATTGCGATCTCCAGTTCGGCGGACGAGATGCCGCCGGTGAATTCCTGGGCCAGGTCGCCCTGTTGATCGATGATCAAGGTCCGGGGGATGCCGCGCACGCTGTACACATCTGACCCGTCCACGTCTTTGACGAGCGGGATGGTGAAGTTGTTGTCGGCGAAGTATTTCTGCGGATCGCCGCTTTCGTCGACCGCCACGGCCAGCATGTCGATCCGCCCCGCATATTGCTCATAGACTTGCTGGAGCGCAGGCAACTCCTGCACGCATGAGCCTCACCACACGGCCCAGAAGTTAACCACCGTGACCCTGCCCGCGTGATCCGACAGCTTGCCCTGGCCGCCGTCATATTTGGCGTAGTTGAAGTCCTTGGCCGTCCCCAGGCTGCCGCCGCCCCCGCCGCCGGGACAGCCGGCGAGCAGCGCCACTGCCGCCGCCCATACCGCAATCATCGCGAACCGCGCCATGCCGTCCTCCTCAGCGCCGATACGAACCAGATACACTATCGGGTATATCTATCCGAAAATCAAGCACAAAATCCCTAATCCGAAGCTGGCGCGGTCTCCCTCTGCCTCCGGCTAAAGAATCTTCGCCAGGTTCGTCTCGAAGGTGGCTTTGTCCATGCCGCCGACAACCTGCTCCACCACATTGCCGTCACGGTCGATGAACAGCGTCACCGGGATGCCTGTGACGCTGTAGGTGGAAGCGCCGTTACCGTCCACGGCGAAGGGCATGGTGTAGCCTTGCTCCGCGACATAGCCGCGCGGATCCTTGGCGCTGCTCACCGCGATCGCCACCAGGTTGAACTGGCCGCCTTTGGCCTGCCACGCTTCCTCGAAATGGGGCAGCTCGCCCACGCAAGGCGGGCACCAGTCGGCCCAGAAGTTCACCACCGTCGGCTTGCCGAAGTTGTCGCTGAGCTTATGCGGGGTGCCGTCGAACATGGTGTATTCAAAGTCCTGCGCTGGTTTCACGTTCGCCGCCGAGGGCTGCGGGATCTCTGTGGCAGGCGCTGGCGTCTGGGTTCGGGCCGCGGGCGGCTGGCCCTGGGCCAGCGGCGTGTCCGCGGCGGTGCCGTCCGCAGGCTTGGACGCCGGGCAGCCGGCGAGAGCTAGCGCGGCCAGCGCGAGAACGAGGGCCAGGGCGTGCTTGTGCATGTTGTCTCCCGTGAATACTGGTACGGGTATTCTACAGCGCGGCACGCGGGATTATCGCAACGGCCCGGACGCTGCGGATTAAAGCTCGTCCATGTTGATGCGCTTGTCCTTCAGCGTTTCGTCCACCGTGATTGTGGACACCACGTCCACCACGCCTTCCTGGTTTTTCGCGATGCTTTCCGCGCGGTCCTTCAGCTCCGGGCGGCTGACGATGCCGGTGATGCGCACCTTGCCCGCGCGCACCTCCTCCACCGCGAGCTGCTCCTGCAGCAGCTCCACGTCGGCGGCCCAGCTCATCGTGATCGCCGACTCGATGGCGCGGTCCTTGGCGATGACCGCCTGCTCCAGGCCTGGCACTTCCGCCGCTTCCGCCACGGTCTTATCCGCGTCAGGATTGCCGGGGCAGCCGGCGAGCAGGCTCAGGCCCAGCGTGAGCGCTGTGAGTAATAATCCAAGCGTGATCAATCGCAGCATGACTTTCATACCCCCAAGTATGATGCAACAAACTTATTCAATACAACGGCGTCTCCACTGCCAGTTTGGATAATCTTCCCGCTCGGGAAGAGAGTCCAGGCCTGCCCGTCTTGTTCAACCACAAGGCAAAACCTATTGCGCCGGACGCACAGCCCTGCCGCCTCCAGCACAGCGCTGGCGCGGCTTAAGTCAATCCCGCCGGCCAGTTCGCCGCTCACGCTTCCGGGGGCGCAGCCGGCCTGGCCCGCCTCCCCCGCCAAGCCGTCGAGGTAAGCGAACCGGCGCTGGCCGCAGCAGGGGCAATCCGCCACGGCGCCGCCCAGTTTAAGCTGGCGTAGCGTCCAGTCCGGCAAGGCCAGGCTGTAGAGCACATCGTCCGCGGCGGTGAGGTTCCCGGCCAGATAGCGGCTGGCCAGATCGAGTTGCAGCGCGTTGGCCACCCCGAGCAACGGCGGGAACACGCCTGCCGCCGCGCAGGTGGGCACGCTGCCCGCGGGGGGCGGGCCGTCGAGCAGGCAGCGCAGGCAGCCCGTCACGCCGGGCACGACCGCCTTCGCGCTCAGCTCGCCGCGCACGACCCCGGCATGGAAGTACGGCACGCCGGCCGCCACCGCATAATCGTTGAGCAGGAAGCGCGCCGCATAGTTGTCGAGGCCGTCGAAGATGAGGTCCGCGCCGGCGAGCAACTCGCGCGCCGTGCGATGGTTCAGGTTGGCGGCCAGCGCGACCGCATCAACCGAGCTGTTTACCGCGCGCACCTGCGCCGCCGCCGCCTCGGCTTTGGGCCAGCGTTCGCGGGCGTGCTGCTCCGTGAACAGCGCTTGGTGCCCAAGATTTTCCGGCGCGGCGGTTTCGTGATCGATCAGCACCAGCCGCCGGACGCCCAGCCGCGCAAGCTGCAACACCAGTCCGCCGCCCAATCCGCCGAGGCCGGCCACGGCGGCGCAGCTCGCCTGCCAGCGCGGCAAGACGCCGCCCAGCGGGGCGTAGCGCAGCATGCGGCTATAGCGTGGTTCGCCGCCATCCGGCGGGGCCAAGGCGTCAGGCATGTGTATTACAATACCGCCAAACCGCGCGCGGCGCGCATGCCGGGCGCAATTGCCTGCCGAGGTGGCGCGATGGCGTTCTTGCTGGAAGTGGTGATCTTGATCCTGATTGCGGGCGGCTGCGGCTTTCTGGCCAGCCAGCTGCTTGGCGCGAAACGTCTGAACATCATCGTGCTGATTGTGCTGGGCTTTGTCGGGGCGTTCGTCGGGCGCTGGATCGCCGAGTTCTTCGGCCTGCCGCCGCTCGCCACCGTCTACCTGGCCGGCAAAGCCTTCCCCATTCTGTGGGCGTTCATCGGCAGCCTGGTGGTCATCGGCCTGGCCAGCGCTTTCGGCCAACACAGCTAGCCGCGCGCCGCAGCCGGGCCTGGCCGCCCTTATTGCGCCGGAGCGGTGCTGCCGCTGCCGACCTCGGTCCACAGCCCGCCGCTAAACGCCATCACATAGCGCCGGCCTTCCAGGCTTGACACGGTGGCCCAGAGCGCGTTGCCCACAATGCCGATGCTCGGCGCCTGCGCGAAGTCCACCTGCACGGGCAGCGCGCTGGACTGCCAGGCTCCGCCCGCCGGATAGGCCGCCAGCAGCTTCGCGCCGCTGCGGTAGAGCACCACGCTGCCTGAGCCAGGCAGGAAGGCGCCGAACGCGCCAAAGTCCGCGTCCGCGGCATCGCTGATGAGCACGGCGGGGCCGGTGTCCGGCCCGGCGTAGAGATTAGCGCCGCTGAGCGAGAAGCGCACGGGGCCGCCGGAGATCTCGAGGCGCAACTCGTCGTAAAACCGCCCGCCAAAGGCCCGCTCGGTGGGCGGGGCGGCCGGCGCGGGAGGCAGTTGTTCGTATTGCGGCGCGGGATGCCCGCCCGGCGTAGCGCTCGCCGTCTCCGCGGTGCGGGTGGCTGCCGCCGACGGCGTGGGTTCGGACGCCGCGGGGGCGTCACCGTAATAGTTGTATGTGCGGTTGTCGTTGATCACCAGCGGCTGCTGTTCCAGCTGATAGTCCCAGTCGTCGTCCGCTTGCGGCCGGTAGTAACCATATTCCGGTGCGTCAGGCGCGGTATAGCGCGAGCGGCTGCCGCCGGTGGACACCTGGATGCCGGTGTAGCGCTGGCGCGGCGTGTTGTCGATCACGATCGGATAGCGCGAGCTGTAGACCTGCGGGTAGTACGGATCGTAGTAGGGGTAGCCGCAGGAATCATAATATGGATCGTAGCTGTTGCAGGGCGGGTTGTAAGGCTGGACCACGACGACATGGCCCGGATCATCGTGGCCGTAGCGCCCGCGCCCGCGGCTGCGTCCGCTGTCGGAACCGCCGCCGTAATACTCCGGCGGATACTCCAGCCCGCGCGGGATAAACACGCGATAGCCGGGGCGGTCATTGGGGTGCGCATAGTACGGGTCGCGGCCGCTGCTGCGATAGCGCGCGTCCCAATCGCCGTCGCGATATCCGAGGTACAGCCCGTTCCTGCCGTAGTTCCAATCGCCGTAGAGCACGGCGTCGCCCCACCACCAGTCGGCGTCGTAGCCGTAGTGCTGGGAGCCCTCCGACCCGCCGACGCGCACCGAGATGTCGGTCTCCGCGTGGGAAACGCTGGACAGCAGCATCAAAGCCGCCGCCGGGATGAACGCTAGTAGCGCACCGTTTGCCCGCATCATGATCACCACCCGCATGGTCGCCGCGTCTTGGCCTACAGGCGAGCGCCAGCCCGCCCTCAGCGCGGCACATACATATATAAGACTACCAGCAGGCGAGCATGTTCGGTGGGATGTGAACGGGGATGGCGGGAATCTGTTACTGCCGCCGTGGATGAATACATAGTTACAAATCCCCCTGGCCCCGGCCTAAGCGCGGTGTTCCGGCTGCTTCCGCAGAAACAGCGCTCCGGCGCGGGGAAATCATGATCCGAATTGTCATATTTCCCGTTACCGACCCTGCCT
Organism: uncultured Planctomycetales bacterium; assembly: GCA_964465955.1. GTDB lineage: Bacteria > 4484-113 > 4484-113 > 4484-113 > JAFGCY01 > CAYXMN01. The sequence goes on along the minus strand of CAYXMN010000002.1, from coordinate 9,477 downwards.
CAACCTGTCTCCTTTGCTGGATGGAGAATTACGGGTTTTTGGGCGGGCTCAATGCCCGCTTTTTTTTTGCCAAATCCCGCGCCGCCTAGCGTCTTAGACGCCCCGTTCCAGGCATTAAACTATTGCCATCATTCCGGGAGGAAGGCTTCATGGAATTCAAGGAGATCATGGCGCAGTTGGAGAGCGCCATCAGCGGCATCAAGAAGGATGTCGACCAGGCGGTGCTGTTCGAATCGCTCGGCCTCAAGCCCGATCACGCCGGCGCGTTCTGCGGCGAATGGTTCGGCAGCGGCGACGTGCTGAACGTCTCGACGCCCATCGACGGCTCGCAGATCGGCTCGGTGCGCCAGGCCACGGCGGAGGAATACGACCGCGTCTGCGCCCGCGCGCATGAGGCATTCCTGAAATGGCGCACGGTGCCCGCCCCCAAGCGCGGCGAGGTGGTGCGCCAGCTCGGCGAGGAGCTGCGGCGCTATAAGAAGGCGCTGGGCGCGCTGGTCACGCTCGAAATGGGCAAGATTCGCGCCGAGGGCGAGGGCGAAGTGCAGGAGATGATCGACATCTGCGACTTTGCCGTGGGCCTGTCGCGCCAGCTCTACGGCTTCACCATGCCGTCCGAGCGCCCCGGCCACCGTATGTGCGAGCAGTGGCACCCGCTGGGCGTGGTCGGCGTGATCTCCGCGTTCAACTTCCCGGTGGCGGTCTGGAGCTGGAACGCCGCGCTGGCCTGGGTTTGCGGGGACGCCGTGCTGTGGAAGCCCTCCAGCCAGACGCCGCTGACGGCCATCGCCTGCACCAAGATCGCCGCGCGCGTGTTCGAGCGCAACGGCTACGACCCGGCGCTGGCGAGCCTCGTGATCGGCAAAGGCAGTGCCGTCGGCGAGCGGATGTTGCATGACAAGCGCGTGCCGCTGATCAGCGCGACCGGTTCGTGCAGCATGGGCTACCGCGTGGGCAGCATCGTCGGCCAGCGCCTGGGCCGCACCATCCTGGAGCTGGGCGGCAACAACGCGATTATCGTCAGCGAGCACGCCGATCTCGACATTGCGCTACGCGCGATCCTGTTCGGCGCGGTCGGCACGGCGGGCCAGCGCTGCACCTCGACCCGGCGCATCATCGTGCACGCGAGCAAGTATGACGAGCTGCGCGACCGGCTGGTGAAGGCGTATAGCACGGTGCCCATCGGCGATCCGCTGGACGCTAAGACGCTGATGGGGCCGCTGGTCAATACCGGCGCGGTGGACGACTTGATGGCGGCGGTGGAGAAGGTGAAGCAGGAAGGCGGCAAGATTCTCTGCGGCGGCGAGCGCCTCAGCGGCGAGAACTACCCCGGCGGCTGCTATGTGACGCCGTGCATCGCCGAGGCGGAGAACCACTACCAAATCGTCCAGGATGAGACCTTCTCCTGCATTCTGTACCTGATCAAGTACAACACGCTGGACGAAGCCATCGCGCTGCATAACGGCGTGCCCCAGGGCCTGTCGAGCGCGATCTTCACACAAAACCTGCTGGAGGCCGAGCGCTTCCTCTCCGCGGCGGGCAGCGACTGCGGCATCGCCAACGTCAACATCGGCACGAGCGGCGCGGAAATCGGCGGCGCGTTCGGCGGCGAGAAGGAGACCGGCGGCGGGCGCGAGAGCGGCTCGGACAGCTGGAAGGCGTACATGCGCCGCCAGACCAACACGATCAACTACACCACCGAGCTGCCATTAGCCCAGGGCATCAAGTTCGGGGAGTAAAGCCGCGGGCATAACTGGAGAAAACTCAGGGGCGGAGCTAATGCTTCGCCCCTTTTTTCTGCGGGAATCCGCGAGGATGATGCTGCCCATGACTATTTCCGCAGCAAGCGCAACTGCTAGCTTACGCTGCGGCGAGTGGTGGCGCTGGCGCCCCCGCGGCTAATTCGCGGACTCGCCGCCCAGCCAGTCTAGTGCAAAGTCCAGGTCCCCGTATTGCCGTAGCCACAAGCCCGCACCATCCTTATAGCGCCCGCTGCCTGGCAGCAGCACCTCAACGCGGTATTGCAGGCCTTGGTAGCCGCTGGCATCAATCAAGCACGGCTGCACCGCGTCGCTGAACTCGCTGAACATGAGGCACAGCTCGCTCGTGACCCAGTCTGTATATTCTCTAGTGCCGCGATCCTGGATCAGGCAGCCCTCGTATTCTTTATACGCCACACGTTCCAGGCGATAGGTGATCCGCGCTTGCAACGGGGCGTGGCTGGCGCTGGCTGCTTCGATCATGACATTGACTTGCGCGTCATCGCTGTAACTAACGCTCGTGCGGAGCGCGATTGGCGCGTAAGCCGCGCCTCGTCCGAGGAAATAATCTAGCAAGTCATCCACGTTATCCCGGCGGATGCGCTTGGCGGCGATGGTGCCGTCTGGTGTGATCAGGTATGATGCCGGAACACCGGAGACGCCCCATTCCGTGGCTTGTGGCGCATAGGAGTCCCAGTCGGGTGCGACTAGCACAGGCGGGCCGATGGGCAGCGGGCCGCCGCCTGAGTAGATCACATGCGGTTCGATTGGCAGGCTGGCCACGAACTCCTTCATCGCTGCCGCTGTCTCAGGTTGATCGAGGCTGACCAGGACAACGTCAAGCGCGCCTGCCGCCATGTACGGCTTGGCTGCCGTGCAGACACCGGGCAGATCGCGCAGGCAGGACGGGCAGTACATATGCCAGAAGTCCAACAGCACCCACTTGCCGCGCAGGTCTTCCAGGCTCAGCTCGCTGTCGGTCTTGAGGTCGCGGCCGCTCAGCGGTGCGGCGCGGTCGCCGGTATGCGGGACATAGGCGAATGCAGGCAGCGCAAGCAGCAGAAATAGGCTAGCGAGCACCAAGACAACCCACTGCTTCATGATCATTCCCCTAGCTAGAGTTACTCCTCAAAATAGTCGTTATCAATCAGTTTCACTTCAAATACTCTGTGGGTGGTCACACCCACGCCGTTATCGATCATGTATTCAGCGAGATCGCTGCCATCGATCAAGATGATCTTTGTCTCGATCAGTGAAACATACTCCCTAGCTTCTCTTGTGAACGAGGATGTTGTTATGAAAACTCCCTTGCGCGCACGCTGGCCTTGCAGCGCCCCGGCGAATTTCTGAATCTCCGGCCTACCGATAACGTTCTCCCAACGCTTAGCTTGCAGATAGATGATATCGAGACCCAGCCGGTCTTCCTTAATGATGCCATCAATGCCTTCGTCACCAGATCTGCCAATGGCCTGGCCTGCCTCGCGCAGTGATCCGCCGTAACCCATTTTTACTAGCAAGTCAACTACAAGTTGCTCGAAAAACTTGGGGGAGCAGGCTTTGATCGCGGCGGTCAGCTCATCGATCAACTCAGCACGCAGGACTTGGTGTGCTAGCTCAAGCTGTTCTTCAGGAGTTTGCTTTTGGGTCGACAAAGTGCAATCTGTTTCCTCATCAACTGTACGTTTGCTAGTCTTGAAGTCAACAAACTCCGGAAACTGCCGAAGGTATTTTTCATTGATCTCTGTTGGTTTCTCATCAAGAGTAGTCTTGCCTCGCAGGGTGATCTGGATGTACCCACGCTTCGGCATCTCAACCAAACCAGCTTTCTTTAGATATGTCCTGGCCCAGCCCACGCGGTTATCGAATGTGCTTTGATGTCCGCTGGGTAGCAACTCCCCGCGTTCCTCTTCAGTCAGTCCAAATTCTTTGGCGAGTTGTTCGATTGCATCACGCAGCTGCCGGGTCACACCGTCGCCGGTTAAGCGCAACAAAGGTAACATGATGCTTTGGTAACCGGGTATCGCCATTCACAGCCCCCAACATGGTTACCCGTATTATACAAGCTGTTGGCTATTGGCCGCCTGCGGCTCCGCCTTCCCCCGCACTTCCGTCCGGGCTGGCGTCCTTGTTCTCGAAGCCCTCGGCCAGCACATCCAGGCTGACCTCGCCGCCTATGGCCGCGCTGCAGCCTTCGCCGAACAACCGGTCTTTCGACGCCGGGCAGTCCTCGTCGCTCAAGCCCGCCTCTTTTTTGCGCGGATGGAAACAACAATATGTTGGATCCAAACTCTAGCTTATCTCCGCGAACCTTGACTGGGACTAACGCTAGCAGCAATGCGCCGGCATTCAACTGGATATATGCCATAAGGCAATCCAAGGTCGCACAGGTAAAACTTTGCTCAAACCTAGCGCATTGGAATATTCTTCAGGCTAAGTTGAAACTTTCTTGAAACTTCTAAGGAAATATATATACGTCCTGGAGGAAATGTAGAAGTAGAAAACAGCCCCAGCCCCTCCTCCAGGTAAAAACTGATTATCCTCCTACCCATCCCTAGATGCCCCCCCACGGGGGGCTTTTTTTCACGGATTTCGTCATGCATTCGCCTGCCTGCCATTGGTCTTTCCTTTACTGAACCAGTCGCTCTTAATTACGACGCCAAACCTCAAGCCTCACCGCTCAACGCTTGCCGATATCGCTGCGGAACTGCATCCCGGCGAAGCTTAGATTTCCCACCACCTCATACGCCAACCGCCGCGCGCTGGATAGGTCCTCACCGCGTGCGCTGACCGCCAGGACGCGCCCGCCGGCAGCCAGGAATTGCGCTTCATCATCTGTGAAGTAAGTGGCATACGGCCCTGTGGCGCCGGCAGCCGCGCCGGCTCCCGTCACGCGGTCCACCCCGGCGAAGTACAGCCGCACATCGGGATCAGCCCCATCCAGCAAACCGCGGGCCCGCACGCGCGCGAATCCAGCGATCTCCGCCGGTTCGCTTTTGCCAGCGGGATAGCTCGCGCCGGCCAAGACGACCGCCACGCAGGCGCCGGGCCGGACCCGCACCGCCTCGGGGGCCAGCCGCCCGTCCGCCGCGGCCCCAAACACCGCCGGCCAATCCGCCTCCAGCAGCGGCAGCACGACCTGCGCTTCCGGATCGCCCAGGCGCACGTTGAACTCCAGCACCTTCAACCCGGCGCTGGTCAGCATCGCGCCGATGAACAGGAAGCCGCGGTAATCGAGCCCATCCGCGTGGAGCCCGGCCAGCACGGGGTCGAGGATGCGCGCGGTAAACTCGGCGAGCACCTCCGCGGTTGCGTACGGCGTGGGGCAGATGTTGCCCATGCCGCCGGTGTTCGGCCCCTGCTGCCCGTCAAGCAAGCGCTTGTAATCCGTGCTGACGCCGAGCAACTGCGCCTGGCCGCCGGCCACCAGGCAGGTGAAGCTCAGTTCCGGGCCGGTGAGCAGCTGCTCCACCACGACGCGCGCCCCGGCCTCGCCGAACTCGCGCTTAACGAGCATGCGTTGCGCCGCCACCTCAGCATCACTGCGCGACTCGCAGACGATGACGCCCTTGCCCGCCGCCAGGCCGTCAGCTTTCAGCACGCACGGCCCGTCGAGCACGGCGAGGTAACTCATCAGCGCGTCGATGCTGGTGAAGGCCTGGTAATCCGCCGTGGGTATGCCATGGCGCTGCATGAAGTCCTTGGCGAACTCCTTGCTGCCCTCGAGCCGCGCCGCAGCCGCGCCAGGACCCAGCGCCGGGATCCCCGCCGCCCGCAGCGCGTCCGCCAGCCCGGCCACTAGCGGCGCTTCCGGGCCGATCACCACCAGCTCAACCCTCTCGGTTTGCGCCGCGGCGACGATGCCAGGCGCGTCCTCCGGCTTAAGGCTCAGCACGCGCACGCGCGCACCGCCCTGCGGATCCACCACGCCCCAGTTCGGCGGCGTGATGTACAACCGCTCCACCTCCGCGCTGTGCAGGATCGCCGACGCCAGCGCGCACTCGCGCCCGCCGTTGCCCACCACCATGATCCGGCGCGGGTTTGCCATGATTGCCTCCCAGGCCGGTCCCCCGGGCCGGCTTAGCGGCCAGCCTTGTCGAGGAACCGCGTGATCTCAGGATAGAAGTACATCTCCGCCGTGCCGGTCGGGCCGTTGCGGTTCTTGGCCACGATCAGCTGGGCCTCCGGCAGGGTGTATTGATCGTAGCTGCCGTCCGACTGGCGCACCGGCTGTTTGTCCTCGTAGTAGTCCGGGCGGTGGATGAACATCACCACGTCGGCGTCTTGTTCAATAGCGCCGCTCTCGCGCAGGTCGGACAACTGCGGCTTCTTGCTCTGGCGGCTCTCCACCTGGCGGCTGAGCTGGCTGAGGGCGACGACCGGAATCTTCAGCTCGCGCGAGATCTGCTTCAGGCCGCGGCTGATCTCGCTGACTTCCTGCACGCGGTTCTCGCTGTTGCCGCCGCTCATCAGTTGCAGGTAGTCCACGATGATGAGCTGCACTTTGTGGTGCGAGTACATGCGGCGCGCCTTGCTTTTAAGCATCTGCGCGGACAGCAGGCTGGAGTCGTCAATATAGATCGGGGCTTGCACCAGGTTCTCATACGATTGCGTGAGCAAGTTCCATTCGCGGTCGGACAGGTCCGGGTTTTGCAGGCGGTTGGACGAAACGCCCATCAGCCGCTGGTTGTCCCAAGACTTGGTCCCCATGCACAGCATGCGTTCGGCGAGCTGCTGTGCCCCCATTTCCAGGCTGAACAGCGCGCAGGGGATGCGGTGTTTCACCGCCACGTTGTGCATCATGTTCAGCGCCAGCGCGGTTTTGCCCATGCTGGGCCGCGCGGCGATGATGGTCAGTTCGCTGGCGCGCAGGCCGCCGGTCATGATGTCGAGGTCGGTGAAGCCGGTGGGCAGGCCGCTGGCGATACGCGGATTAGCCTCGCCGGCCAGGCGCCGTTCACGCAGTTGCTGATCGCGCTCGTCAAGCTTCTCCCAGTAGCCCTGCAGCACATCCGCGATCGGCATGAACTCGCGGCCCGCCGAATGCGTGGAGAGCTGCAGGATACTGCTTTCCGCCTGGTCCAGCACTTGCTCCAGCGGCAATTCCTGGCGGTAGCATTCCTCAATCGTCTGCGTGCAGGCGCGGATCAGGCTGCGCAAATGCGCCTTTTCCGCCACCTTCTTGGCGTGATATTCCACGTTCGCCGCGGTGGCGACCTGGTTGAGCAGCGCCATCACGTAAGCCGAGCCGCCGACGCGCTCCAACTGCCCGCGGCTGCGCAGCTCATCCAGCACGGCAATGCTGTCCGGCGGGATGCCGCGGTAATACAGCTCGCCCATCAGTTCAAAGATGAGCCCATGCCCATCCAGGTAGAAGCTGTCCGGCGACAGCACATCGCTAACAGCGGGGAAGGCGTCCTTGGGTTCGATCATCACGGCGCCCAGCACGCACTGCTCCAGCTCCACATTTTGCGGCGGTGTTCGCTCCAACACCGGCCGCACTTCACGCGGCACCGCCATTAGTTCAACCCTCCTGGTCGTTGACCTGCCGGCCACCCTCCGCGCACCGGCGACAGGTAATGGCCACAATGCATCCCTCTAACGCTTACCACGATTCACCCTGCCTAGATAAAGTAAAGCTGCTTCCAAACCCAGCACCGGCACACTCTCTCTTTGGTGTTCCGGCCTACCCTCCCAGCCGCTCAAGCTCCCCTGCAGCTGGTTCGTTTTCCGGCAGCGATGATAACACGCCAGGAAGCTAGATTCAATGCGGGCTCCTATTAACACCTGTGGATAAGCCCTGTGTACAACTCGCCAAACTTTGTGTAAAGCACTCATGAAAAACCAACCAATTTCGCCCGCTCCACACCAACGCCGTGCCAGCTTAACGCCAGCAGCGGACAACGCGCGGATAACTTGCCACGCACCGCCCCATGGCGGGACAAGCATGAAACAGACTCAACCCAACGCTCTAGGCCTCTCAAAAAATCAATTCGAAATTAGACACCCGTCTCACTTAGCGTTTGGTTCACCTACATATACGTATACCCTACATTAGTCTAGTTTTCAAGTTGCGCCAGCTGGCTCCAGCGGGGGCCGAGCCAGGATAAGCACATGGTACACTAGCGCTGCCGGATTTGGGAAGGCGGTGCGAACCCGCCGCGGTACCAGCCACTGTAAAGCTGAGAGCTCCCCACGATGCCACTGGGCGAACGTACGCCTGGGAAGGCGGGGCGGCCCGTTGACGCTGAGCCAGGAGACCGGCCGGCAATCTTAGCTTCTGGAGTTGAGCGATGGCAGCTAACACAACGCTGCGCGTAAAATCGCGCGCCGCTGCTTACTCGGCATGGGGCGCAGTTTGCCTCCTTGCCTCAATTACCTTAACCGCCTGCGGTACCAGCGGCAACGCGCCCCTCGGCCCGCCGGAGGCCGCTCAAGTTTTCGCGGTGGCTCATGGCACAGCCGCAGTGCGGATAGCCGCAGGGGCGGGCAGCGCCGACGGCGGCACCATCGTGACCGCCACGGCCGGCGCGACCGGATCAAGCAGCGCCGCGCTGGATGGCAGTTTCGCCTTCGACGCGGTGTTATCCCCCGCTGCCCAGCAAGTGGTGGTCACCTATACCAAAGACGGTGCCGCCGCGAGCAGCACTTGCATCGTGGACAGCCCAGCGAACCACATCACGAATCCGTTATTCGCGACCGGGGCCGGACCGAATGACATGGCCTATGGCAAGGTCGATGACGTCGACTCCTTATTCGTCGCGAACAGCATGGATAACACCGCCGTGCGCTACAGCTTGGACGGCAACGTGCTGGCCACCGCGAGTTTCGCCGCCGGCGCCAGCCCCAGCTACCTGGCCTTGGACGATAACAAACTGTGGGTCGTCAGTAATGGCAGCAATCATGTTCAAGGTTTCGAGGCCGGGAATCTGGCCCCCTTGGCTGGCCAGGATTATTTGCTGGAAGGCGCAGGCGTTGCGTTCATTGGTCCGAGCAAGCCGGTTGTGTTCGACAGCAAGGTTTACATTCCCCTTAACGAAATCGCCACTTTCGCCCCCACGACTTATGCGCCGGGGATAGTGGGAGTGGTTCAGACAACCACCGGCTCCTACGGCGAGCTGCCCACCTATGGCCTCAATCCGCAGTTCGGCGCTTACGACCCCAGCCATAACAGCCTGTATGTGGTTACAAGTGGTTCGATCCAGTTCGATGAGTATTACAAGCCGCACGCGGAGAGCGCGAGCTACCTCGAACGCATCTGGCAGAGCGGTGACGCGAGCCAGCCGCGGCAACTTGAGCTTGGCTTGGTCGGCGCGGGCCGGATCGCCCTGACTCCCGACGGCAATCACGCACTGATTTGCAGCTCGCTGGAAGCCCAGCTGTACGCGGTGGATCTGCGTGATTTAACCGCCGTCCGCGGAGCCGACGCCCCCATCGTGTTGTCGGAGTCATTCTCCTTCACCAGCGATATCGCCTTCACGCCCGACGGCAAATACGCGCTCGCCCTCAGTTTCAACACCGACGAGCTGTACGTGCTCGACGCCGCTACTTGGTCGCTCAATCCCGGCCCGTATCCAGCGCCGTTCGACCTGTCCGTCGGCGCAGACTTGCTGGCTGGCGCTTCAAACGTGGAGATTGCCCCGGATCCGGACCGCAGCGGTAAATACGCAGCTTACGTGCTGTTTGGCGTCGCGAACTCGGTGGCGAAGGTCGAGCTGTT
>CAYXMN010000001.1:41490-47992 GCA_964465955.1 uncultured Planctomycetales bacterium | reverse complement strand
GGATGACGCAGCCCATCGCGACGACCAGCGGCCCGCTGCCGCGCGGGTGGCCGTTCTTCAGCGATTTCAGCCCGCCGAAAAAGCTGAGCGCCTTGTCTTCGGCTTTTTGCCGCACGGTGCAGGTGTTAACCAGCACCAGATCAGCCTGGGCTTGGTCGTCGACCGCCTGCCCGCCGCGCGCATCGAGCTGGGCCGACAGCGCCGCGGCATCGGCCACGTTCATCTGGCAGCCGAACACGCGAATAAAATAGGTAAACTGCGCCGGCATGGTGTGTCCAGATTATAACCCCCCTGCTGTAACCTTAATTCTTTATCCAAGCGTCTCATAATCTAGCGGCGGGAGCGAATCCTCCGGGCTAAATTAGATTCAATCGCAATTTTTCGGGTATGATTACGGGTAGCGCGTGAGGTAGTCTTTCGGTATAATCGCCAAGGAGGCGGGGAACCATTACTGCTTGACGCTAAAGCAGCGGAGCCTTATAGTTGCTTCCGAAACTAAATCTAGTCGTTGAGGGATGTCCCATGTTAAACCGGACAGTAGCGTGCCTGATGGCCGTGATGATCCTTTCTGTTCTGATTGGCTGTTCCCCGAAGAACCAGGGCATCGACGCCAATCCAGGTGACCATAGCGCTTCTGGCTTCACCCTGTCCGTGCTGGACGACACTTATTTCAACGGCTCCAGCGCTGGCAAGTACACCCTAAGCGTTGACGAGTACGACGAGGAAGTCGTCGTGAACATAAATGTGGAAGGCGCGGTTGACTTAAAGGCGTTGTTTGCGCAGTTGTCCTACGACGCCAACACTTACCGCCCGATGACCGGCGAACCCAGCACCGCGATGGGCGAGCACGACGACCTGCTTGTGCTCAACGTGCTGAGCGAGACCGGCGTGGTGCATTACAACCAGATCCTCAAGAACCCGGACTGGCGCACCGGCATGACGGGCAATGGCCTGCTGGCGCAGGTTTCCTTCAAGAAAGCGCCGGCCCTCGACCTGCGCACGGTCAGCACGCCGCCGGATTCGAGCGACTCCGCCACCGTGCTGTCCTGGGATGATCCGACCGACACCTTGAGCTGGGCGTACTACAGCATCGGCGACTACGACCAGAACAGCGAAGTGGGCGCCGCGGACCTCGTGCCCATCGCGCAGAACTTCGGCGAGAACAACACTCCCAACCAGTTCGACGTGGCGACAATCGAGTCGGTAATCGACGGCGACCATAACACCGAAATCGCCGCCGCCGACATGGTGCCGATCGCCCAGAACTTCGGCAACAGCTCCCTCGGCGGTTACAACATCTACCATTCCACCGATGCCGCCGATTACCCCGATGGCGGGACGCTGCTCGAGAACGAGCCTCTCGCCAATGCGGATAACGCCGCGAACATCAGCAGCGAGCGCTTGCAGTTCACCTACGTGGTGGCCGCGCCGGCGGCGGGCGATAAGTATTGGGTCCGCCCGACCGACGGCACAAACGACGGCACTGCGAGCAACATCGCCGGCGATACTTCGGACCTGCCGTTTATCACGCTGGTCACCGCGGCTAATGGCGGCGATGGCCTCAGTTCAACTACGGCTTATGAGATGGACGCTACCACCGACTACACCTTCACCTTGACCGACCCAGCCGGCCCGACTGACGTCTCCGTGGACGCCAACACCACCTGGACGGTGAACCCCGCCGCCGCTGGCGCGGTGGTCAAGGGTGCGAACGCCGTGCTGGAAATCCCCGATGCGTTCGAAGGCAGCTTCACCGTGTCCGCCACTTACAATGCAATCGCAGCCGCGTCGGCGGTCTTCTGCAAAGTTGACGGCGGCGGCGGCGGCGATGAAATCGTGATCGACGCCGAAACCGGCGATGCCGACTGGGGCACCGCCACCGGCACCGGGACCGAACTTGATCCCTACGTCCTGGACGACAGCTCGATCACCACGGCGGAGTACGGCTTGGAAGTGACCGTCGGCGGGACCGCGGCGGATAACGCGGACTTCCTCTGGTCGGCCTTCCCGCCGTTCATCGTGACCTGGGCCAGCGGCGTGCCGCCGTTCATCGGCAACCAGTTCACCGTGGGCTACGTCTTCGCCCAGGACGAATCCACCAACAACAGCAACAACCTGTACGTCGAGGTTCACACCTTGCCGTCCACCTAAACCAAGTTACATAACTGGCAACATCACGGCCCCCGCTCCGGCGGGGGCTTTTTGTTTTGCAGCTCAAGTCCCCGCGCCAACGCGCCTGGACCGCGCCGCCGCGCGTCAACCTGCGGCGGGTGCGGTACAATGCCCCGGTGGGCGCCCTTCCCAGCGAACTGGTGTATGCCGTGCAGGATTTGTACGACCTGTTCCAGCGCCACAACCCGCTGGGCGGCTACCGCTATAGCCTGTTCCACGACGCCCCCGCGCCGGAACCGGCCTGGCCCGCGGCGGCGGCGGCCGGGCAGCGCGCCGCCTTGACCCTGGCGCGCGGCGTGAGCTGCCTGCTGGCCAGCGGCCTGCCCGAGGCCGCGCTGGCGCTGACGGGCGCGCTGTGGCAGAGCCAGCTCAGCCTGGAGCGCGCGCTGGCCGGCTCCCACTGGCGCGAACCGGAGTATTACCGCTATCTCACCGCCGAGCTGGCGCGGCCCGGCGCCGGGGAAACCGCGGCGGAGGAAGCCTACCGCCTGTTCGGCGAGGTGCTGGCGGTCCAGCTTGATCTGATCGCGCAGTTGGAGGCCCCCGCGGAGCGCGCGGCGCTGCACCAGCGCGTCGCGCAACTGCGGCGGCAACTGAAGTAAGGGATTTGCTGCTGACCGCTGGCGCCTCGCAGCTTGCAAACCCGCGGCGGAGACTCATGCCATCGCGATGCAAGTAGGCTTTGCTTCAGCTGCGCCGCAGGCAGTCCGGCCTTGGGGGCCGCGTGTGAGGTGCCTCCGGGCCTGCAGGCCCGGCTCCCCAGCTGACCGCCACGCCGGGCGTTACACCGGGAGCACTTCATCGTCGCTAAGCGGCTTGGCCGCGGGCGGCGGCTTGGCGGGCGGCGCGGTTGGCGCGCTGGGCGGCGCCACCGGCGCGGGCGGCGGCGGGGTCGCGCTGTCTGGGCCAGCGGCCGCCACCTCGACCACGATTTCTCGCGGCAGCTTGCCGGCCATGATCTTCAGCTCGCCGTAGAGCATGCCCAGCTGTTCCTGGAGCTGGCGCAACTCGGCGGCTTCCTGCTCGATCTGCTCCGCCGGCACCTCGCCCACATCCTCCGGCTCAATCCCCATGATGCGCTGGCGGCGGCGGCGCGCGAGCTGTTCCACATACTTGGCCGTCAGCGACGGCAGCGCGCGCCACAGGCCGAAGATGGTGCGGATCAGCTTCTGCCCGGTCGGATCGTCGTAAACCTTGTCCGGGGTGGCGAAGAGCGGCTCGACGGCGGTCAGCAGGCTGCGCAGGTTAGCGCCGATGTTCTTGAGCTGGCGCCCGGTTTCCAGCGCGTGGGTGGTCCAGTAGTGCACCGCCTGCACATCCACCACCAGCTTGACGGCGTCGCCGGACAGCTCTTCCACCATCTGGCAGCTTTGTTCGAGAAGCGCGCGCAATTCGTGCTTGGGGGCCATCCGCTTGAGATTACCATGCCCCGTCCGCGCTGGCAATACGGATAGGTGTATGCGCGGCGGCGATAAGGCGGGTCGGGGATGCCGCAGCTTATTTATCGGTAGCCGCGCCTCCCAAGGCGCGGCGCCGCAGCTTGGGAGCTGCGGCTACCGGGCGAAGCATGGCTTCGCCCCTGCCAGAAACATCCACCGGCGCGGTGGCCGGTGCCACTAGGCAGGCTGGCAGCCTGCGCCCTGCGCCTAAAACTCCACGCCGACGCCGGCCGTCGCCTGCGGGTCGCCGGCGATGTCCTCCGCCCCGGCCACCACGCGCAGCCCGCCGCCCAGCGGGAAATAGCCCAGCGCGTTGAGCTTGGGATCGCGCGTGTTGTACCACATGGCCTGCGCGCCCCAGCCGGCCGGCGCCTGGTAGGCCGCGCCCAGCCCCAGCTCGCTGCGATAGACCCCGCCGCGGAAGCTCATGCCCTCCAGATCGCCGTAGCCCATCAGGAAGTTGAAGTCGTTGTCCTCGCCGATATTCTCCGCGCCGACCTGCAAGTACACGTCCTGATAGCCCACGGCGAGGTTCATGTCGCCGACATAGCTGTCGCTCTCGTCCAGGTCCTCGCTGCGGTTGGAATCGACCGCGCGCACGTTCATCCCCAGCTTGACGTCCACCGCGTCGCCGATATTCGTGATGGTGTCGAGCTTGCCCTTGGCGTCCTGCATCAACCCGCCCGCGTCGTCCATCAGTCCGCCGGCCTGGTCAATCGCGCCGTCCACGTTGTCCAAGGTTTTCTGGAAGCGCTGCAGCGTGGCCTTGGCCTCGGCCAGCGTTTCCTTGGTTAGCTTAACGCTCTCCTTGGCGTCGGCCTGGAGCTCCGGGTCGGAGATGAGCCCGTCGATTTGCTCGGTTAAGTGGTTGATATTCGAGCTGGTTTGCGCCAGGTCGGCGGTCATCTGGTCTAGGCGGTCGGCATATTTGGGGTCGCTGGCGAGCTGCTTGACCATTCCGCTGGCGTCCTCCAGGTTCTGGCTCAGCTCCAGCAGGTTCTGGCTCATCGCGTAGACGTTTTGCATCGCGCCGTCGACATAGGCCTGGTTGCCGGTCAGCATCGAATCCGCGGATTCAAGGATGGCGTCCACGCGGTCCATCGTGCCGCCCAGGCGCTGGTTGAGCATGATCGCCAACCCGCCCAGTTGCTCGTCGCTGAGCAGGTTGTTGATGCCGCCGAGCACTTCGTTGGCGTTGGCAATCAGGTCGTTCAACCCCGCCTCGCTCGTCCCGCTGATTTGCTCCCCGGCGGCGATGTTCTCTTGCGAGCCGTCGCGCGGCTCCTGGATCTCCATGTACTTCTCGTCGATCAGCCCGTCCTGGCTCACCACGGCGATGGCGTCCTTGCGGATATCGATGCCTTTATTGACGCGCACGGTGGCCACGGTGCGGCGGGTGGCGTTGTCGAAGGCGATGCGCTCGACATAGCCCACGTCCGAGCCGGCGATGCGCACGCTCATGCCCTTGCTGATGCCGACGGCGCGCTCGAAGCTGACGGTGATCGGGTAGGTATGGCCCACGCCCACGAATTCGCCGCGGAAGATGGCCAGCGCGCCCCAAATCATAACGATGGCGATGATCACCGCCAGGCCGACTTTTACGGTTTCGCCTGCTTGACTTCCCATCTAAGCTTCCTCGTTAGAAATCTTACCCTCGCCCGTCCGCCGCCGCCGGGGGCATTGCGGATGGTCTTCCTCGCATACGCCCATCTCGACGGAATACTCGCGGATCTGCGCGCGCCACGCGCCGGCGAAACGCTCCACGGCGGGTTGCCCGCTGACCAGCAGCTCGCTGGGCGAGCCCACGTCATAGCTTTCGCCGTCACTGATCAGCACCACGTGGTCCGCGATGTTGTGAATGCTGGGCAGGTCATGGCTGACTACCAAGCTGGTCACTTGGTAGCGCTCGTTCATTTCGGCAATCAGTTCGCTGACGACCGCGGTCATGTGCGGATCGAGACCGGTGGTCGGCTCGTCGTACAACAGGATCTTGGGCCGGTAGATCAGGCTGCGCGCCAGGGCGACGCGCCGCTGCATGCCGCCGGACAGCTCCTCGGGCATTTTGTCCGCGGCGTCGGCCAATCCGAGTTCGCCAAGCAGCTCCAACACCTGGGTGCGCACCTTGCGCCAGGGCTGGCCCTCGACGAAATGCGGGTAGAACGCGACGTTTTGGCAAACGGTCAGGCTGTCGAACAGCGCGCTGTGCTGGAAGACCATGCCCATCTTGCGCCGCACGCGCACCCAGGCCTTCTCGCGGATGTGCGTCACATCCTCGCCGTCCACATACAGGCGGCCCTGGTCGGGGCGCAAAAAACCCATCACCAGGCGCAGGGCGGTGGACTTGCCCGAGCCTGACGGGCCCATGATCGCGGTCACTTGCTGCGGCGGGCAGTGGAAGGTGACTCCTTTAAGCACCTCCTGCTCGCCGAACCTCAAGTGAATGCCTTTAAACTCGATCATGGGTTAATCCATCAGCGCCGTGACTAATAGGTCGAGGGCGAAGATCAGGATGATGTTCATCGTCACGCTCTCCGTGACCGCCCGCCCCACGCCCGCCGCGCCGCCGTGGGCGCGGTAGCCGTAGTAACATGCCGTCAGCACGAGCACCATCCCGAACACCATGCACTTTACGAAACCGATCATGAAGTCGTGATAATCCACCAGCACCGTCACCTGGCTGCGGAAGGTGGCGTAGGACATATCGGTGGTCGCCCGGGCCATCCAATAACCCGCGTACCAGCCGCCGTACCCGGCGAAGATCGCCACCACCGGCGTCATCAGTATCGCCGCCAGCACGCGCGGAGTGGTGAGGTACCAGTCCGGGTCGGTGGACAGCGCCTTGAGGGCGTCGAGCTGCTCGCTGATCTTCATCGTGCCGATCTCGGAGGTGA
>CAYXMN010000001.1:15783-41480 GCA_964465955.1 uncultured Planctomycetales bacterium | reverse complement strand
ACTTTGCCCGCCATCACCACGCTCGTCACCAGCGGCAGCAGCTCGCGCAGCATGACCAGGAGGAGCATGCCGCCGACCAGGTTGCCCGCGCCGCGGCTGGAGAGCTCGTCCGACAAAGCGAAGGCGAACACGGCGCCGACGAAACTGAGCACAAGCACGGCGATGAAGATGGAGTTGTAGCCCAGCAGCGCCATCTGCTGTAACAGCAAGTTGAGGTTCACCCGGCCCTTGAAGATCAGCTTAATGACGCGCCAAGCCAGGAGGGCGATGCCCCCGACAAAGTCGCACACTGCGATGTATACCTTCACGCCGCCTCTACACCTTTATAACGCAGCGCTGGCATGGTCCGCGCCTGCTTGCGACGCCCGCGCAAACGCCCCGCTGCGTCCATTCCAGCCTCTACCGCGGTTCATTGTAGCACTGTCAACAGCGTGGATTAGCTTGTACAGGATGTGCATAACTGGATGAGGATTTACATCAGCGTGTGCGCCACCCGCGCCAAGGATAAGGGCCGTCGCCCGGCAGCTAAAGGCGGCAGGTTGCCCTGCCGCCGGTGTTGGATATGTGCGGTCAATTAGGTCCAGTCAGAGTATCCCCGGGATTTGCTCTGCTCGTGATTGTGATTGAGCGGCGTAGAGGAGTTCCAGGCTCAGTCGAAGTAATCCACGCCGCCAGCATCAGGCAGCCGCACGAACAACGAACCGGCGATGCCGGCGCGTACTCCCAATGCAAAAAGGCCGTAAGTGTCGGTGACGGTGGTCTAGACCGCGCGAAACGGGGGGGGTGTAGGTGATCGAAGCCGACCTCAGCGGTAGGTAATTATATCTTCCTAAATTGAATCAGAAGATCACCTTGAGCGCATCACAGGCAGCAGTGGCCTGCGACGGGAAGCATAACGCGTAAATGGCTAGCGGGCCGGTTTCAATTTGATTTCTGAAAACACCACTCAAACAAAATCTTGAGTAATGTAAACTGAGACTGAATCCTCATAACTCATCCCTAGCTGATCGAGCGTAATCCCAGCCGAAGGGGAATCCGCTGCAATATTCCCCAGCGCGGAAGCATGCCGGCTACACGCCGCAGACTGGACGCGCGGTATAATTGGCCTAGAATCGCCGAGGAGGGTGCCGATGCGGCTGCTTTCCATCATCACGACCTGCTTGTGCACGTTAATAATGGCGAGCTGTACCAGCGGTTCCGCAGTTAAAAAGACCGGCTCTCCCGCGAACCCTAATCCCAGCGACTTTAGCCTTACGACACTTGATGCCGCTTCCGCGCTTGGCGATGCCGGTGCACACTACACCCTTGAAACATCCGGCACGGGTCAAGCCGCCAGCGTCCGCGTCATCGCCCAGGATGCGCGTGAACTGAAGGCGGTGGCGTTCCGGCTGGAGTATGATCCCGCGCGCTGGCGGCTTGAGTCCGCCGCCGGACTGGGGGCGTTCGCCGGAAAACAAGCGCTCAACCTGCTCGCTTGCGGGGGCGCTTGCGCAAAACTGCCTGCGGGTACGGTGGAGTTCACCACGGTGTTGATCGACCCTGAACATGCTGCTGGCTTCACCGGTGGCGGCGCGGTGGCCGAGTTGCGCTTCACCGCCGGCCTCGAGTCCTCCCGCGCGGCGAGCGCCACCCCCGGTTTCCGTGACTTCGTACGCGACTTGACGCTCAGCAGCGACGGCGGCATGCTCTCCTGGACTTACCGCAACACCGGGGACTACGACCTCAACGGTGAAACCGCCAGCGCCGATCTTGTGCCCATCGCCCTGCACTACCTGGCAAACCCAGGCAGCGCGGACTGGGATGCGGCCCGCTTCGCCGACGGCGACGGCAACGGCGAGGTCAACCAGGCCGACATCGTCCCGATCGCGCAAAACTACCGCGGGACCATCACGGGTTACGAGGTGTGGGGCGGCAACGATATTGCCGGCGAGTGGTCGTGTATCGGCAGCGCCACGCTTGAGCAAAACCTGCGCACGGATGCCAGCCGCCCCTACTTCAGCGTGAATGTGTCGGGCGCGGGCTACACCCACTTCATGCTCTGGCCCTATGACGGCAGCGACGACGAGGGCTTGTGGAGTAACATCGCCTTCGCGGGCAACAACCCGCGCCGCGTTTTCCTGAAAATCGTCGAACGCTAGGAGCGCTCCATGGCTGTACTGCAAACGTCCGCAAATCCGCCCCGCCCCGCCCGCCGGCTCACGGTCCATGACGCGGCGCTGCTCACGCTGAGCCTTGCCCTGGCCTGCGTGCTCGCCCCCGCGCCCGCCTCCGCGGAGGAGTTCGCGATGTCCGGCAGCGCGTATATTTGGGCGGCCTCTACGGAAGCCTACGGCGCGGGCGGCTCGGACGCCCTGCTGTACTATTACGACTACCTCGGCTCTGCCTGGGCGCTGACCTGGGGTTCCGCGTGGAATGAGTGGGGCGCCGCCGTGAGCCTCACCTCTAGCGGCGACATCCTCATGGCGGGGAACTTCGATCCGCTGCGCCCGGACGTGATCAACGGCTACCACCGCGGCGAGGTGTTCCTGCTGAAGTACAGCCCGTCCGGCACGCGCATCTTTGCCAAGAGCTACAACTGGTCGAACTGGAACGTCTACGTCAACGACATGGCGGTCGCCGCCGACGGCAGCATCTTCCTGGCCTGCAATACATATAAGCTCAACGACCTGTACGAGACCACGATGATGGCGATGCTGATCAAGATCGACAGCGCGGGCAACTTAGTCTGGGCGAAACGCTTCGGCAACGTCTACGGCGAGATGTACGAGACGGTCGAGGAGAAGTATGGCGTCGTGTGCTGCGGCGGGCACATCGAGCAGGCCGCGGGCGCCGCCAACTGGTCGTCGCTGATCAGCTTTTACGACGCGGGCAGCGGCGCGCTGTTGCACGCCCACGCCTGGACCTGCGATTACGGCAGCTCGCGGGTGGAGGACATCGCCGCCGACGCCTCCGGCAACTTCTGGGCCACCGGCTGGGTGACGCTCGGCGAGTTCCCCGACATGTACGCGCCGTCGGTGACACTCCTCAATAAGGACGCGCTGCTGCTCAAGTTTAGCGCCGCGGGCAACCTGGCCTGGGCGCAGCACTGGGGCGGGAGTTACCCGGAGTATATCGGCGACATCTTCGCGGATGATAGCGGCGAGATGCTACTGGCGGGCAGCACCGTATCCACCTACATGCCCCCGGTGGGCAGCGTGATCAATGGCGATGAAAACACCGATACGCTGATTCTGGCCTACGCCAGCGACGGCACGCCGCTGCAGGCGCGCACGAACCCGCCCACCTCCAGCATCGAGTATAAGGAGCAGGTGATTGGTATCGCCTATGGCGCCGACGGCTATAACGCGCTGCTTCGCGCGGCGGCGTTCGACGCGGGCTTCACCGACGCGATCGGCGCGGGCTATATCGCACCGGGCACGTGGGAAACGGCGAACCAGCGCGAGGAGGAGTTCTGCGGGATGAGCACGTGGGACCTCGACGGATTCACCGAGAGCTTCGCCGCCAGCGGGCTGGACAGTGTGCGCGCCCTGCGCAACAGCATGAAGTACTACACGGGGTATATCGAACTGGGCGAGGAGGAACCCGCGCCGGGCATGTAACAGGTGAACCGGCAGCCTGGGGTTCCCGGCCCCGGCACTGCGGGCCGCGCATCCGCCACAACCCCTTCCCCAAACCCGGCGGCAGGTTACACGTCCGGCACGATATTGCCCAGCTTGCGCCGGCGCCTGGCCACGCCGCTCTCGTGCGCCGCCGCCGCGACGGCCTTGGAAACGAGTTGGGCCACGCGTTTGTCAAACACCGACGGGATGATGTAGTCCGGGCTGAGCTTGCCGCTGTCGCAGCAGTTCGCGATCGCCTTGGCCGCCGCCAGCTTCATCGGCTCGTTGATGTCCGAGGCGTGCACGTCCAGTGCGCCGCGGAAAATGCCGGGGAAGCACAGCACGTTGTTGATCTGGTTCGGGTAATCGGAACGCCCGGTGGCGATGATCGCCGCTTTGCCGAAAATCTCTTCGGGCATGACTTCCGGCACGGGGTTGCTCATCGCGAACACTACCGGGTCCTTGGCCATCGTATCGATCCACGCCGGGTCGACCAGCCTGGGCCCGGATAGGCCAAGGAACATGTCGGCGCCCTTGAGCGCTTGCTGCACGGTGCCTTGCATCTTCTCCGGGTTGGTATGCTTGGCAAACCAATCCTTCATCACGTTGCCGCCGGTGTCGCGGCCTTGGTAGAGGATGCCCGCGCGGTCGACGCCGATGATATTCTGCACGCCCGCGGCCAGCAGGATCTTGGAGCAGGCCACGCCCGCCGCGCCGACGCCGAGCACGACGACCTTGAGGTTCTGCAACTTCTTACCGAGCAGCCTGAACGCGTTGGTCGCCGCCGCCAGCACCACCACCGCGGTGCCGTGCTGGTCGTCGTGGAATACCGGGATATCCACCAGCTCCTTGAGCTTCTCCTCGATGTAGAAGCAGCGCGGGGCGGAGATATCCTCCAGGTTGATCCCGCCGAAGGTCGGCGCGATCTGGCGGCAGAACTCGACGATCTTGTCCGGGTCCTTCTCCGCGATGCACAGCGGGAAGGCGTCCACGCCGCCGAACTCCTTGAACAACTGCGCCTTGCCCTCCATCACCGGCAGCGCCCCCTCGGGGCCGAGGTCGCCTAGGCCCAGCACCGCCGAGCCGTCGGACACGACCGCCACGGTGTGGCCCTTGATCGTGAGCTGCCAGGCGCGCTTGGTGTCTTCCGCGATGTAGCTGGAGACACGGCCCACGCCGGGCGTGTAGGCCATCGAGAGCCCGGCGCGCGTTGTCAGCGGCACCTTGCTTTGCACATTGAGCTTACCGCCGATGTGCAGGCGGAAGGTTTCATCCGACACCGCCACGATGTGGATCGGCTCGAGTTGTTTGAGCGCTTCGACGATTTCCTTCTCGTGGTCGCAGTTCGAGCAGTGGATGTGGAAATCGCGCACCCAGCTATTCGTGCCTGGCTCCACGAGATCGATCGCGCCGATTAGTCCGCCGACGGACGCGATTACGCCGAGGATTTGGTGAATGAGACCGATCTGGCGCCGGCCTTCAATCCGAATCGTTATCGTATAACTAGATTGATTGCTAACCATGACGCACCCATGCTACCTACCCTGAGATAGAAAACCGCCAGCAATGTAGGCGGCCAGGGATAATTATACCGCCGCATAAGGGAGATACAGTGACGTAGTTCACGATATTATCGAAATCTCGGCATATTCCGCCAGCGGTCAGTATGTGGTGTGATGCGGCTTGGGCGGCTTGGGCGTTAGTCCGCCATGGCTTGCACCGCGGCCAGCGCCTGCTGCGCGTGGCTGCGCGTATCGCCGGGACCGGTGTAGAAATAGCGCAAGGCCAGCGTGCCGTCCCGCGCGATCACGAAGGTTTGGCGCTTGACGGGCTTATCGCCGTCGAGCGGGATGCCGAGCTCGGCCAGCAGCGCCCAGTCCTCGTCCGTCAGCAGCCCGCCGACCTTGAGGCTAAATTTTTCGCAGAAGTTCGCCTGGGCGTTCATGCTGTCCGCGCTGACGCCGAACACCTCGGCGCCGGCCGCCACGAACTGCGGGTAGAGCTCGGTAAAGGCGATGGACTCTTTGGTGCAGCCGGGCGTGCTCGCTTTGGGATAGAAAAACAGCACCACGGGCTGCTGGCCGACATAATCCGCGAGGCGGATCGTGCGCCCGTCGTGGGCCATCAGCTCAAACTGCGGAAAGGGCTTGCCGGTAGCTAACATGGCCAGTGATACCCGCCCGCCCGGCAAAATATCGGAGCAGCGGGTGTTACCGCGGTTGCCTGCGAGTCAAGGTGCGGGGCGGCTGGCCAACCCCGGCGGAGTTGCCAAACTTGCACCTGGCATTTATCATGCTAGGCGCAGCCAGCCTCTGCGGCTGCCATGAGGAAGGAGGAAGGGAAATGCGTTACGCCATGAGCTGGGGCTTATTGCCCCTGCTGGTCGTTGCCACGATCATGATCTTGGGAGCCGCGCAACCGTTCGAGCGCGTACCGGCGGGCGACGCGGCGTATGACCAACTCGCCACGCTGGAGGGGGCGGGACTGCTCGGCGCATACGCCTTGCCCGATGGCGAACTGTCGCGCCTGGAAGCCGCCGTGCTGGTCCAGCACGCGCTGGCGAATTACGGCGACTCGCTGCTCAAGGGCGCCGCCGCCAACGCGCTGGTGGAAGTAGCCCTGACCCGCCTGGGCAACGCATTCGAAAGCGAGCTGAGCCAGCTCGGCGTCAAGCCCGCGCCGCTGGCAGCGCTGGCCCCGGCCAGCCCGGCGATGGCCGATCTGGCGGACCGCGTGCAGTACTTGGAAGATGAGGAAGCCGCGGAGGACGAGGCTGAAGTGAACACCGCCAAGGAGGAGCAGTTCGCTGAGGAAGAGGCCGCCGCCGGTGAGGCGGGAGCTATCGACGTCCAGCTGTACGGCGACATCACCCTGCACGCTTTCGCGGACAGCACCGCGTCCACCGCCGCCGGCGCGGACTCGACGGAAGAGAGCGACGTGGACATCTACTGGGGCGAGCTGGGCGTGGAAGCGGCGAGCGGCGACTGGCAGGGCCATTTCAGCGTGGTGCTGGAGGATGACGGCGACGGCGACGTGGCGGTCAACGAGGCCTACCTGCGCTACGACCATCCGGTCCAGGGATTCTACGGTGTAATCGGCCGCGCCGTGCTGCCGTGGGGCAACAACGACTACTACTTCCCCTCCTACCCGGCGGCCAACGATCTGGCCTACACCACCGCCGACGCCATCGGCCTGGGCTACAGCGGCCCGACCGGCTTCGGCGTCAGCGGCTGGCTGTACAACCCCGGCGCGGATATCGCGGGCGACGAAAACTCCATCAGCGACTACGCCGTGCGCGTGGATTTGCTTAGTCGCGCCGCCGACGAGTGCACCACCGGCTATAAGCTGGCCGCGAGTTTTAACAGCAACCTGGCCGCGCACGACCTCCGCCTGGCTGGCGACGGACCGCTGGCGGACCGCGTGGGCGCGATGAACCTGTTCGGCCGCCTCGACCTGGGCGGGAACAAGTACCATTTCATCGCGGACTACACCGCGGCGCTCGACGAGTTTGACGCGGCGGACTTAGACACCGTGCAGGCGGACGGCGAGACGGTGCATACCGGCGACAAGCCGCGCGCGCTCAATGTCGAGTTCGTCTATGAGCCGGAGACCGACACGTTGTACGGCATCAGCTACCAAGCCACCGAGGAACTGGCGGACTATGCCACGACGCGTTACGGCGCGATGTACGGCCAGCGCCTCAGCGAACTCGTGATGATGAAGCTCGAATACAGCCACGGCGACTACGAGGATTACGCCACGGCGTTCCAGGACACCGACGATCGCGTGGTGGCGGAGTTGAACCTGGCGTTTTAACCAAGCTTTCCAGGAAGGCGGAGCAATTCCGCGACCAATAGCCAGTTGGTTTTAGCCCCCGGTCCGCCGGGGGCTTTTTTTATCGGGGCGACGCATGCGTCGCCCGCGTAGTAAGTTACAAGTAGTAAGTGGTAAGCAAGACTTATAGGGGCCGGATTCATCCGGCCCGTATTCCAGGCGGCCTGAATGCCGCCCCTACGGCTACCGGGCCTGAAGGCTCGGCTACCAGTATTCACCCGCTACAATACCCGGCGATGCTGGAAGGTTATGTCCGCGAAGCTTTGCGCAAGGCGCATATCCGCCCCAGCCGCGCGCGCGGGCAGCATTTCCTGATCGACGACAACGTGCTGGCGCAGATCATCACCGCCGCCGCCCTGACCGGCGAGGAGTGCGTGGTGGAGATCGGACCCGGCCTGGGCACGCTGACGCGCAGCCTGGCCGCGCGCTGCTGGCGCGTCTACGCCTTCGAGCTGGACGAGAACATCGTCAAGTACCTGCGCCAGTGGGTGCTGCCCGAGACGCGCAACGTGATCCTCGACGACGTGGCGTTCAACAAGTACGTACTGGAGCGCGTGATCGCCGAGGCCCAGGCCGCCGGGCGCCCGCTGTGCATCGTGACGAACCTGCCCTACCAAATCTCCAGCGCGTTCCTGCACACCGTCGTGGACTACCGCCAGGACATCGCGCGCACCGTGGTGATGCTGCAGCGCGAGGTGGCCCAGCGCATCGCGGCCCGGCCCGGCAGCGCGGGCTATTCCAGCTTCAGCCTCTACCTGCAGACCTTCCTGGCCGTGCGCCCGGTCTGCTCTGCGGCGCCCAGCGCGTTCCTGCCGCCGCCGCAGGTGGGCAGCGCGGTGGTGCGGCTCGACCCGCTCACGCCGGAGCAGCAGCCGCAGCCGGTGGAGAGCGCGCGCTACTTCACGCTGGTGGAGGGCGTGTTCCGCCACCGGCGCAAGCAGATGAGCAACGCGCTGCGCCTGGTGTTCAGCCACCTAAAACAGGACGAGGCGAACGCGGCGCTGGAGCAGGCGGGCCTCAGCCCCGAGGCGCGCCCGGAAGACCTAGGCATGGACGACTACGTGCGCCTGGCCGACGTGATCAGCGCGCTGCTGGGGAAAGGGGAGGAACGGGAGGAGTAAGATGAAGGTGGCGCAAGTGAGAATCTAGATGGGTAGCGCGGGCAGCTTACATGCAAACACGGAGCGCCCGCGTCCCTGCGGGTGAGAATGGCAGGCAGAGACGCCCGCCCTCCAGTAATGCGAGCCGAGATATGCCCCCCCACTACAGCCCCGCAATATTCCCTGCGACGAGGTCCATCACGCCGCCCCTACCAGCGCCAGCGCAATTCCGCCCGCCAGCCTCACCCGCCGCTTCATGCATTGATTATGCCGCGCGGCCCGCGCCGTGAATACCCGGGGCCGCGCGCGCGTCCTTGCGGTAGGATCAGCTTATGGACCGCTGGAGGGCGCCAATGCAGACAAGCCGGATCACCACCCTGACGCTGCTCGCCATCGGGGCGTGCCTCGCGCTCACCTGGCCCGCCGGCGCGGCGGACGCCACGACGCGCTCCTGCGCCATCACGCAGTTTTACGCCTACCCCGGCGGCGACGGCGACATGAACAAGCTGGCCGGCCTGGCCTGGCCCGAGGTGGAGACGCTCCACGCCTTGATCAAAGTCGAGCTAGCGGGCCTGCGCGGCGAGGAGAAGATCTCCGTGTTCCTCGCCGTCACCGACCCTGAGAACGATGACGCGGTCGTCGCCAAGTTCAAAAGCAAGCACTTCCTGCCCAACGGCACGCATGACATCGTCTTCCCCGACTTCCTGCGCACCGGCTCGGTCTTCGGCAAGCGCGGTTTCGATCTGCACGTGGAACTTGATCTCGCCGGGGTGAAGCCGGTCACGCAGACCACCAGCTTTGTCGTCACCGGCCCGGACCCGCCCGAAGTGGACATCGCCGACCTGCTGCTCTACAACCCGGCGGGCGACAAGAACGACCGGCACTTCGAACCCGGCGACGAATTCGCGCTGGAAGCCACCGTCGAGATTGAGGGCAACGACGGCGGGGCGCAGCCGCGGCTGATCGTGCTGGGCGTGCTGGAGGACGACATCTACGAGACCGACCCCGGCGAGGCGCAGGCGTATGACGCGCACTGGGACAGCCGCGCCGTCGACGCGGGCAACGGGGTCTACCGCCTGACCGCCCGCGGCTTCCTGCCGCTGTTCTTCGCCAGCCCCTACGACCTGCGGCACTATTTCCGGCTGTACGTCATCGTCGACTTCGGCCCCGGCTTTGAACAGGAGGACTACGTCCTGGGCGAAATCATCGATTACCACAGCGGCGACAGCCGGCGCAGCGACAACATCCAGGACCGGCTGATCGAGCTGCAGCGCGGCTACCAGTGGGGCTGGGACCGCCTGCGCGGCGGCACGCCGGAACCCCGCCGGTTCTGGGATGACTAGCGCGAGCTGCTAATCCCCGGCCCGCAGGTGGCTGCACAAGCCGCGGGTTGCGCCGTCTCGCCCGGCCTGCGTGTGACAGCCGCACCGCAAGTTATACTTCCCGCATGCGGGGGCCTGCGGCTACATCTGAACCCACCCCGGCGCGGCAGTGCGCCCCGTGTCCTGCGCCGGTCTCCCGCCCCCCAGCCCACCTGGCCCCGGCACGATCCGCTGAGACTGAGTCTCAGCGCAACGCCAGGCCTGCGCGCGTCGGACGCCGCGTCGCCGGAGGCCTTCACATGAGATTGGGTCACTGTCGCATACTGCTGTTTGGCCACGGGCGGCCGGTGGCGCGCATAGGTTCGCGGGCGGGTGACGACAAGCTGCTGTATGGGCAGGGACGGCTGGTGGCGGGCTTAGGTTCGCGGGCGGAGGCGCCCGCGTCCTGGGAAGAGGAGTGGTGCGAGGGTGATCCGAATTACGGGATGTACACCGGGCTTGGCGGCGGCGGCACTGCTGGCGGTGGCGGCACATATGGACCCAGCGGCGCGCGCCCGATCCCCATCGGCGGGACGACAGGACCATGGGGTCCGGTAGTACAATTACCCAAGCCATCCTTGCCCGGCGGCTGGGGTCCGGCGGCACCCGGCGGGGACTCGTGGTTCCAGTCGATGTTCGGCGGCGGCAATGGTCGCGGTGGGCTGTTTGGACCGGGAGCAAACGTTCCGGTAAATACTAATGGTGATAGTTATGATGCATCATGTTGTCCTTGCTGTGGTTAGTAGTGTTCTGCTGATTACAGTTTCAGTGGGATGTAACGATTCAACAGCTTCCTCCAATGCCGGTGGGGAGAGGCTATGCCCGTCTGAATTCGAGAAATACGATGCTTTCAATATCGAATGTGATTCTGCGATAGTAGTTGAGGATAACGAAGTACGTCTTGTTGGATACAAGGAGAATGTTCACCTAGATATTGAATTAGCTGATATTTATAATATTGCACATTCAATCAACAATGATCAAGTTGTAGTTGGCATTAATCAATTCGATGTCTATCGATTAGATGTGAACAAAGGCCTTTGCTTAGAGCATCTAGTATTACCATCAAATGATACTATGACTTATATAGCAGATATAGAAGCGAATGACGACACTGTTCATATCAGTGTGCTTGGGGATGATCGAGTTGTGATTGTTTATACGTATCGTGATGGTAAGATTACCGTAATGAACAAGTATGAACCAACAGTCTTCATCGATAATACAACGTATAGTTATCCAAGTGGTGAGTTAATATTTATAAATAATGAGGTGTCAATCATATATAAAACTGACACATCAACTCAGTGTTATCTATACTACTATAATGAAGAAAATCAATATGTAGTTATAAGTATTGATGAGTTAAGTTTAGAAGTAGTCCCTGAACTTAGACTAGGAATTCCAACAAGTGGTAATTCAAATGAAATGCTTCAATTTATTAAGTTGTTTGATTATAAAATTAACAGATACATTATTCCACAGTATTTTAACAAAAAGCTTGGACTGCGATACACTGCTGACTGTGATTCTTCCGATCTCAATGATATCTCTCGAATATACAAGTAACAGTGACAAAAAGAAAGAAGTCCTGATTAGCTATTAATGCAGGGGGCTTCCCTAGCTGAGGGTACGATGAGGTACTCCTATGCTAGTGCAGAAGCCAAAGAACAAGTATGCCCGGCACTAGCCAGTTCCACTCCGCTCCGGCTCCAAAAACCGCAGGCCCGGCGCGTGCCAGAGCAGCCGCGCCTTGCCGCACGGACCGCCGCGGTTCGCCGCCAGCAGCGCCTCGACCTGGGGCAGCAGCCCGCAGGCCGCCCGCTCCGTGACCGCGCCCTCATCCTCCGCCGCCGCGTCTGCACCGGGCGAGTACCGCCTGCGCGACGGGTGCAGCGGTGTTTCGCGGGGCTGGGCGCAGCTCAGGTGATGCAGGAACAGCACCGCGTTCGCTGCTTGCTCGATAACCCCCGACTCGCGCAGGTCGCTTAAACGCGGCGGGCGGTGCCACGGGAATGGCAGGCTGGCAGCCTGCCCCACTGAATTGCCGGCTGGATGCCGGCGCTCCCAGGAAGATGGGCGAAGCATGGCTTCGCCCCTACGGCTTACAGCTTATAACTTGTAACTTACTGCGAGCGAAGCATGGCTTCGCCCCTACTACTTACTACTTACCACCTACTACTTCCCCGCCGTCACGCCGTCTGTTCCGCGCGCGCTTCCTCCAGAATCGCCACGGCGCTCGACGTGCCGACGATGTCCGCCCCGGCGTCGAGCATCTCGCGCACCTGGTACAGCGTGCGCACGCCGCCCGCCGCCTTGATCTGCTTTGCGCCGCCGAGGATCTGCCGCATCGTGCGCACTTCGTCCGCGGTGGCGCCGCGCCGCCCATAGCCCGTGCCCGTCTTGACGCAGTCCACCGCGCTATCGCGCAGCGTCTCGCAGGCCCAGCGCAGCTGTTCGCCGCTCAGCACCGGCGTTTCGATGATCGCCTTGTGGAACACGCGCGCGCCGGCCGTGATTTCGCCAAGCTGCGCCGCCTCCTGCTCGAACTTGCGGCGGTTGTTATTGACCAGCGCGAACAGGTCATAGACCACGTCGACCTCGTCCACGCCGAGCTCGATCAGCTCTTGCAGCGCGAAAATCTTCGCGGCCAGCGTGTCGGTGCCGAGGGGGTAGGAGACGGCCGCGCTGACGCGCAGGGTGGGGAAGTTTTGCTTGGCCGTGCCGGCCAGCACCGGCGGCAGCACCAGGCAGCGCAAGCCGTGCTCCAGGGTGTCGGCGACCGCGCGCTTAAGCCCGGCGACCGTCGCCGCCGCGTCCACGCGCAGGAATGCGTAGTCGATGCGCCTTGCCAGCGCCGCCCCGTTCATGCTTCCGCCTTGATCTGCCGCATCGCGGCGTTTGCAGTGAATTATAGCAGAGACGGTGGAAGGCGCGTCGCAATGAAAACCGGTAGCCCGGCCTTCAGGCCGGGAACATTACCGGGCCCAAAAGCCCGGCTACCAGGCTCCCGCAACTGTGCCCAGGCTGCCGCTTGCTATGCCCTGCGACCACCGGTACAGTATGGGTGGCGGGATATACGCCACAGGGAGAAGGACATGTTTAATAACCGGCTGGATTTTTGCTGGATTAGGCTTCTGCTCTTGCTTTCCCTGATGTCCGCGGCGGGCTGCAGCGGTGGCAACGGCAATGATGGCGGCGGCGTGACGCCTGGGCCGGAAAAGCTCACCGCGACAATCATCGCGCCGAGCTGGATGGAAGGCGGGCTGTCCGCGCAGTGGAGCGCGGCGTGGTCCGGCGGGGTGGCGCCGTACACGGTTCAGTGGGATTTGGGAGATGGCGCGGCGTCTGGCACGTACGCAGAGTCCACCGAAGCGCTGGGCGGTACCTTCAGCGCGATAATGGCTAATGCTACTACCGCAGCCCTGGACTACACCGCGACGCTGATGGTGACGAGCAGCGACAGTCAGACAATGTGGGTGTCGACGGCGTACAGTGTTGCCCCGGACCGCAGCCCGGTGATCGGCAGCATTTCTTTCAATGCGGAGACAGGCGTGCTGACTATCGTCGCCACAAGCACGGTGCCCGGCGCTGCGCTGATGGCCGCGGTTAACGAGCCCGACGGCCTGCGCGCGGATTTCATCACGAAGTCGATGTCACAAACCAGCGATGTAAGCGCAACAGCTAGCTTCACTTGGGAAGCGCTGGATCAGCTTGCAGGTGGCAGCGGTGATTGTGAGGTAGTGGTAGTCGATGGACTGGGGCGGACGACAAAAACTCACGTGCAAGTCGCCGTTCCACCAATCGAGTTATTGCCGGATACGATTTACGCGATCCCACAGACAAATCATGCCAAGGTTGGCGATGTGGTGACCGTGGTAGTCGCCACCGGCGTGCCGGCGCATCCGTTCCAATATTTGGTAGGAGTGAATGTGACTTATCCGACATGGGTTGAATTTACTTCTCAATCGTATCCACGTTGGAATTATGGGGCTCCAGGAGGAGCGCAGGGTGATGCGGATGGCATCTGGGGCGAAAACGGAATGGGATTAAGTGACGGGTCATTCCTGATTGGCCCAGAACCATTCATGTTCCCGGGGTGGGAGGAAAAAAGTGACTTCGGCATTAGTGAGCGCCACCGGATGGAGTTTTATATTGTTCCACTGGGAGGCCACGATATTACAGGCATTAGCGGCGCACTGTTAAATTTCCAAGTTAAGTTTGATCACGCAGGGACTGCAAGCTTTGGCTTCATTGAAAGCACCCCGCCCATCGACCGCACCTACTATCGCGATGGCAGCAACAACGATTACTACTGGGGCACGCTGATGGCCGGGCCTGACGGCGTACTCAACGTCGAAGGTGTGAACAACACGATCGTGGTGACGGAATAGGACTGGCAGGCAAGCTGCCTGCCCCACTTGGAACCTTGTCGGGGCGGCAATTATGCCGCCCGCCCTGGGAGCGCCGGCATCCTGCCGGCACGGGCCGGATGAATCCGGCCCCTACCAGCCGCAGCTTCCTATCCGCACTCACGCCTTGCCACATTCCCGCGTAAGCCCTACACTATCCGTGGAGCGGCCGGAGCCTGGCGCGGGAGTGTAACGCGACGGGCCTGACTGAATATATACGAACCTGCCGGCGGAGTGCCGCCGGGGGCGGGCGCTGCCCCGGCAGCCTGCCTGCCTGCTTGGCCTGCCGTTCCAAACCGGGCCGCGCTGGCGCTGCGACGCTGCCAGCCGCGCCCTGGGTAGTAACAGGTGCGCAGCGCTGTAGGCCGCGCCCTGGCTGGAGCTAGCATGATCGACCGTTACACCCGCCCGGAGATGGGCGCGCTGTTCAAAGACCGCCACAAATACGACACCTGGCTCAAGGTGGAACTGGCCGTGTGCGAAGCCTGGGCCGCCCAGGGCGGCATCCCCGCTGAAGCCTTGAGCCGCATCCGCGCCAAGGCCGGCTTCACCATCCGCCAGATCGAGGAAATCGAGGCCAAGACGCACCACGACGTGATCGCCTTCACCACCGCCGTTGGCGAGCGCATCGGCGCGGACAGCGCCTACTTCCACAAGGGCCTGACCAGCAGCGACGTGGTGGACACCGCGGGCAACCTGGTGCTGAAGGAAGCGGGCCAGCTCCTCGAAGAAGGGCTGATGCGCCTGCGCGGCGCGCTGGGCCAGCTCGCCCTGCGCCATAAGCACACCCCCTGCATCGGGCGCACCCACGGCGTGCACGCCGAGCCGACCACCTTCGGCCTGCGCCTGCTCGTCTGGTACGACGAGCTGGGGCGGCATGAGGAGCGCCTGGCCGACGCCATCGACATCATCGCCGTGGGCAAGCTGTCCGGCGCGGTGGGCAACTTCGCCCACATCCCGCCGAGCTTTGAGGAAACCGTGCTGAAAAGCCTCGGGCTCCAGCCCGCCCCGGTGAGCAACCAAGTGGTGCAGCGCGACCGCCATGCGCAATTCGTCACGACGCTGGCCCTGCTCGGCGCGTCGATGGAGAAGATTGCCCTCAACCTGCGCACCCTGCAGCGCACGGAGCTCTACGAGACGCTCGAACCCTTCGCCAAGGGGCAGAAGGGCAGCTCGGCGATGCCGCACAAGCAAAACCCGATCCTGCTCGAACGCATCACCGGCCTGGCCCGCGTGCTGCGCGGCTACAGCATCACGGCGCTGGAAAACGTGGCGCTGTGGGACGAGCGCGATATCAGCCACTCCGGCGCCGAGCGCGTGATCCTGCCCGACGCCTGCATCCTCGCCGACTACATGATGCACAAGCTGGCGAGCGTGCTGGAAGGGCTCGTGGTGCATGAGGAGCGGATGCAGCAGAACCTGCGCTCCAGCCACGGGCTGATCTTCAGCCAGCGCGTGCTGCTCAAACTCACCGACGCGGGCCTCAGCCGCGAAGCAGCTTACGCGCTGGTGCAGCGCAACGCGCTGGCCTGCTGGAAGGATGGCCAGCCGCTCAACGACGCGCTGCTCAATGACGCGGAAGTGCGTTCGGTGCTGACCGTCCAGCAGATCAACGAGCTGTTCACGCTGCAGCCGTACCTGGCGCAAGTGGACGCCTTGTTTAAGCGCGTCGGGCTGACCGAGCGCGAGGCCGCCGAGGCCGCGGGCAAGCGCCACCACCGGGGCCGGAACCGCCGCAGCACGGATGCGCCGCCGGAACGCGGCGGGAGCCGTGGTGTGCCGGATAACGCACCGATGCAGAACATCAACGAGCGCCCCAGCGAGTGGTACGAAAGCTCGACCTTAATCACCGCGGGCCGGGACGGCCGCTGGCGCGAGGAAGGCGACGAAACGCGCGGCGAAGCCGACCACCAGAAGCGCCCGCCGCGCCGGGACAGCCCCCAGGGGCAAGCGCTGGCCGCCGAGAAGCCCAAGCCCCGCACCACGCGGGGCGGCGCGCGGGGAGGCCGCAGCCGGGTCGCGAATCCTGCCCCGCCGGTAAAACCTGAAGCGCCCGCTAAGCCGGAACCGCCTGTCCTGTTAGCAAGCCCGGAGGCGCCGCCGCTGGACGGCGAGTCCGAGGCGGACAAACCGAAGCGCCGCCGCCGGGGCAGCCGGGGCGGGCGCCGCCACAAAAAGACTGACGCGCCGGCCGCTGACGAGTAATACCGATAACAGCCAGCGCAACAGTGCCGGGGCGGTTGGCCCGGCCTAGCCATACCGCGGGTAGCCGTAGGTCCCCGGCCCGCCGCTGTCGCTTTAATCCGGCGCGGCGATGCTCTTGGCGCACCCCGGTTGCAGCGGCGAGACCGGGCCGCCCCCTTTTTTATGACATGGGGGATAATATATGAGGACGCGGCCGCGCCAGCCGGCAGCGCCCGCACTGGCGCGCTGGTGCAGATTCTCCCAGCAAGGAGCGGCGGAACGTTGGAAGACGGTATGCAGATGCAACCCGAGGCGTCCGGCGCGAGCGCGCCCGCCCACGGCGTGATGATTGTGGATGACTCGCAACTGATGCAGCTGACGCTGCGCGAACTGGTGCAACTCCTCAACTATGAGGTGGTCGGCACCGCGGGGAGCGGCGAGCAAGCGCTGCGCCTGCTGGCGAGCGTCAATCCGCGCGTGATCATCCTCGATTACATCCTGCCGCACATGAACGGGCTGGAATTTTTGCAGCGCTTGCGCCAGATCAACCCAGAAACCCGCGTCATCGTCTGTTCCGGCGCCATAACCTTCCAGACCGGGCGTGAGTTCCTCGCCGCGGGGGCGCTGGAGCTGCTGGCCAAGCCGGTGCAGCTTGATATGCTGACGAAAGCGCTCAAACGCTGCATGACCGGCTAAACCGCGCCTGCAATTTACCCGCCCTTGTTTACATTCCGGTCCGCATCCGCGAATATGGTGAGCATAACGGCGGGGCTGCAAGCGCGGCAGGCCCGCCGTTCTACTTTCTGCTACAATCCCCGGCCATGTTGCCCGATAACGCCGTGCTCGCTTTCTTACTGATCTTCTGCCTGCGCATCATCGACGTGGGCCTGGGCACCATCCGCACCGTGTTCATCCTGCAGGGCCGCAAGGAAATCGCGTCGCTGATCGGCTTTGTGGAAGTGACGGTGTTCATCTTCGCCATCAGCTCGGCGATCGCCGGCATCCGCGGCAATTGGGCGCTGATGCTGGCCTATTCCGGCGGGTTCGCCACCGGCACCTACCTCGGCCTGTGGTTGGAGGGCAAGTTCGCGATGGGTTTCGCCCAGTTGCGCATCATCTCGCGCAACCGCGGCGAGGTCATCATCCAAGCGCTGTGGTCCGACAACCACGGCGCGACGCTGGTGGAAGGCAACGGGCGCGAAGGGCCGGTGGACCTCATCTTAAGCATCGTGCCGCGCCGGGATATCCAAAAATGCGTGAAACTCGCCAGCGCGATCGACCCGGACTGCTTCGTGGCCGTCAGCGACAGCCGCTACCTCTTCCGCGGCTATATGGGGCACCTGGATAAGCGGAAGTGACAGGTAGTAAATAGGTAGCAAGTGGTAAGTGGCAAGTCGTAAGTGGTAAGCAGGATGTAATACGCGTGGCTGCAGGCGTCACCGCCTGCAGTCTTCCTAGGGGCGGCGCCTGCGCCACCTGGACACGGTAGCCCGGGCTTTAGCCCGGGAGTAACTAGATCCGGGACTGAAGTCCCGGCTACCAGCCTGCACACCCCGGCTACCAGCCTGAACCAATCCTTGCGCGCCGCGTCATAATATTTATCAGCCCGGCGCCGGCCGGGCCGGATTGGCCTCGGGGGTTTGATATGGGAGTAGCGGGATTGATGCCTGTAGCGCTAAGACTGCACAGTCTTCCCGACGACATCGCGCTGGCGGGCACCGTGCCAGCGGCGCAGGCTGATGTGGCCGCGCCGGTGGATGCACCTGAGGGCCAGCGCCCGTGAGCCTGCGCACTAAGCTCCAACGGCTCGCCTGGCGCGGCTACATCGACGCCGCCACGCGCCTGCACGAGCTGTACAGCCTGAGCTGGGAGAGCACGCTGCGCTGCAACCTCACCTGCGCGCACTGCGCCTCGGGTTGCGGCCCGGCGCGCGCGACGGACGAGCTGTCCACCGCCGAGGCCATCGCGCTGGTCGAGTCGATCGCGGCGGACCTTCCCGCCGGCCAGGTGCGCGGGGCGGAGCTTAATGCGCTTAAGCCCAGCCCGGCGCAGTTCAAGGCGGCGCTGGCCTGGCTGATCGCTCGCGCGCGGAGGCGCAGCCTGGCCTGGAGCTGGCTTTCGACGAATCGGGCTATCTCGGCCAGGGCTACGAGGGCGGGGCCGTGCGCGACGGGCGCTTCATGTGCGGCGCTGGCGTGAGCGGTGCGCACATCCTGGCGGACGGCAGCGTGGTGGGCTGCCCCTTCATGCCGCGCAGCTTCGCGACAGGCAACGTGCGTGAGACGCGCTTCAGCGAAATCTGGGAGCGCGGATTCACGGCCTGCCGCCAGCGCGGCTGGACGAAACGCGGGCCCTGCGCCAAGTGCCAGGACTACGCCGACTGCCGCGGCGGCTGCCTGCTGCAGTGGGACTCGCCGGAGGCGGACGCCCCGCGCGTGTGCATGATGCGCATGCTCCAGGAGGCGGGCGATGGCTAACCCCTGGGACAGCGAGGAGCGTGGCGCGGACTTAAGCGAGCCTGTGCCGCCACCCGAGACCGCGTGCCCGCCAAGCCTCGCCCCCGTAGCGGGATCGCTAACCGGCCCGCAGCGCGTGATCCGCGCGCTGTGGATCCGCGTGCTGCTTAGGCACCTGCGGGCGGCCTACGGCCTGGCCGGCGGCGGAGTGGTGCGATATGCTAAGATCATCTTGCGCTAAGACTAAGTCTTAGTATCAACATATTCTCCACCGGCGTTTGCGGAAACCGCCGGTCTGATGAGGAGCCATCGCTTGATGACAACTTCCCCCGCACGCCCCGCCGCCGGCCCCCGCCCGCGCTTCAAGGTCTGGACCGCTGCCGCCTTCGCCGCCATCCACCTCGGCGCGCTGCTGGCCTGCTTCCCCTATTTCTTCAGCTGGCCGGGGCTGATCCTCGCCGCGGCCATGGCCTGGGCGACCATGAGCCTCGGCGTCTCGCTGGCCTACCACCGCCTGCTCAGCCACCGCAGCTGGCGCGCCAAGCCCGGCTTACGCGCCGTGCTGGTCTGGCTGGCCTGCCTCGCCCTCGAAATGGGGCCGGTCAAGTGGGCCGCCACGCACCGCCTGCACCATCGCGAGAGCGACCACCACGACGATCCGCACAGCCCGCTGGTCAGCTTCCTCTGGGCGCACACCGGCTGGATGCTGTATGAGAACCCGAGCCTGGAACACCCGGAGAGCCTGGCCCGCCTCGCCCCGGACCTGGCGCGCGATCCGCTGCTGGGCTTCTTCGAGCGCACCTTCGCCTGGCATTGGCTCGCCTGCGCCTTACTCAGCTTCGGCGCGGGCTATCTGTTCGGCGGGCTGCAACTGGGCTTGAGCCTGGTGGTCTGGGGCAGCCTCGCGCGCACCGTCTGGGTCTGGCACGCGACGTGGTGCGTCAACTCGGTGACGCACCTGTTCGGCTACCGCAACTACCACACCGACGACGACAGCCGCAACCTGTGGTGGGTCGCCGTGCTGACCTGCGGCGAGGGCTGGCACAACAACCACCACGCGCAGGCCGGCGTGGCGGGCTTCGGTCGCAAGTGGTGGGAGCTTGACCCGACGTTCTGGATGCTGCGGCTGTTCCAATCTTTCGGCTGGGTCGAAAGCGTGAATGTGGCGCGGCCGCTGCCCGCGTCCACCCCGGCGCAGCGCATCGGCCGGGTGCTGGTGGCGAAAAGCCAGCGCTTGCGCTCGTTATTAAAGGAGCGCCAGCTCGCGGCGGAATAGCGGCGGCGGCGGCCAGCCCCCGGCGTCCGCCGGCGCGGCGTGGCGGGCGGAGTTCTGGCATAATCTACGCATGCCGGCGGCCACCCACCTTGCCTGCAGTTGCGGCCATGATCACGGCGCGCACGATCACACGCATCCGCAGGATCAGGCGGGCCACGATCACAACCACGATCAAGCGCACCCGCATGCGCACAGCCACGGGCCGGGCGCGTGCGGCCACAACCATGGCGCCGGCGCACCGCTCAAGGCGTTGTGGTGGGCGCTCGCCATCAACTTCGCCTGGCTCATCGTGGAGGTCGCGGGCGGCCTGCTGACGCACAGCCTGGCGCTGCTGGCGGACGCCGGGCATATGCTGACGGACGTCGCCGCGCTGGGCCTGGCCATCGCCGTGATCTACCTGGCGCGCGCCCCGCGCACGCCGCGGCGCACCTTCGGTATGCTGCGCGCGGAGGTGATCGGCGCGTTCCTCAACGGCGCGACGCTGGTGCTGATCACCGGTTTCATTTTCGCCGAGGCCTGGCGCCGCTTCGCCGTGCCGCAGCAGATCGACGCGCCGTGGATGCTGGTCATCGCCGTGCTGGGCCTCCTGGCCAACGCGGGCAGCGCCTGGGTGCTGCTGGCGCATGCCAAGGACTCAGTCAACATCCAGGGCGCGTTCCTGCACCTGATCGGCGATGCCCTGGGCAGCGTCGGCGCGATCGCCGCCGGCGTGGTGATCTGGCTCACGGGCTGGTCGCCCGCCGACCCGATCGCCAGCGTGCTGATCGGCGGGTTGATTCTCTACGGCAGCCTCGGCCTGCTCCGGCGCACGGCGCACATCCTGATCAACGGCACGCCCGCGGGCATCGACTATGATGCGGTGCTGGCCTGCCTCAGCGCCAACCCGCATGTGGCCGAGGTGCACGACCTGCACATCTGGAGCATCACCGATACCGAGCCGGGCCTGTCCGCGCACCTGCGCCTGGTGCCGGAGTGCAGCGACGGCGGCCACTGGCAGGAGTGCCTGGCGCGCGCGCAAACCGTGCTGCGCGAACGGTTCGGCATCACGCACTCCACGCTGCAAGTGGAACCGACCACCTTGGCCAAGGACGAGCGCATCATTTAGCCCAGGTCCGCCGCGGCCCTTAGCGCTTAGTGCGCGCCGGCCACTAAGTCGAGCACCTCGTCGATGTAGCTCGGGCCCTGCGTCTCGCAAGTTCCCGCCAGCTCGCCGCCAGGCGCGAAGACGTAGGTCGCCGGCCAGCCGGTCTCGTAGTAGTCGTCGTCGAACTCGCCGCCCGTGCCGTCAAGCACCGGCCACTCCAGCTCCTTGCGCTTGAAATACCGCAGCGCGTCGTCCGTGTCCCCGTCCAGGCAGGCCACCGCGAAGCGCGCTTCCTCGCCGTCAAGCTTCTTGACCAGCGCCGCGACATAGGGCATGTGCGTCAGGCAGTGCGGGCAGTCCGGCGACCAGGCCAGCAGCACTAGCGCTTGGCCCGCGGTCAACGACTCGCGCGAGCACTGCTGCCCGGACCGCAGTTCCTCCGCGGCGAAGTCGTAGCCGTCGCCCCAGGTTTTCGCCGGGCGCGCGGCGGCGGCCAGCGCGGCCAGCGCCAACACCAGCAGTCCAATTCGCAGTAGTGTGAACATCATGTGCTATACCCGGCTGCGGGGCATTACAGGCTACCAGGCTTGAGCGGATGGTGCAATGCTATAATTCACGATCTAAGGTATATCTGGACTAAATCCAGGTTACTGGAACGGGCAGGCGTTTAATTTCTGTATGCGAGGCGGATGTATGCGAGTGGTGATCAATCAGGAACTGTTGTCTGGGACGCTGACCACGGTCTCCAAAGCGGTGGCGGCGCGCAGCCTAAATCCCGTGCTGAACCATGTGCGGCTGGTCGCGGAACCGGACAGCCTGACCCTGACCGCCACCGACGGCGAGTTCACCATCCGCCAGCGCGTGAGCGTCAGCGGGGCGGCGGCGGGGCGCGTGCTGGCCCCGGCCAAGCTGCTCTCCGACCTCGTCGGGCGCTTGGGCAAGCAGGATGTCACGCTGGAAGTGGCGGGCAACCAGCTCAATGTCGCCGCCGGGCGCGCTAAATACGATCTCACCGTCCTCAACGACGAGAACTTCCCCGAGCTGCCCGACTTCACCGCGCACCGCTTGATCACCCTGCCCGCGGGCCTGCTCAAGCGCGCCTTGAGCCAGTCCGCCTTCAGCGCCGTCAAGGAAAGCTCCACCGGCGCCGTGCATTACACCAACGGCGTGTACTTCCGCTTCAAGAACGGGCGGCTCGATATCGTCGCCACCGACGGCCACCGCCTAGCGCTCAAGCGCAATGAGGGCCTGGGCGCGGACGGCGTGGAGCAAGACCTGCTGCTGCCGGCGCGCGTCGCCAGCGAGCTGGAGCGCTTGCTGCCGGACGACGAGGACGCGGGCGTGGAGATTTACCATCACGAGCACCAGGTGTTCTTCAAGTTCAGCCAGCTGCTGGTCGCCAGCGCGCTGCTCGACGTGAAGTTCCCCGACTACGAGCGCGTGATCCCCAAGGACGTGGACAGCAAGGTGCACGTCCGCCGCGACGAGTTCGGCGCCGCGCTGGAGCGCGTGCTGCTGGTGTGCCGGATGAAGGACCGCAACCCGGTGGGCCACCTCGAAACGCAGGGCGAGACGATGCTGATCAAGAGCGACGCCGGCGAGATCGGCAAGGGTACCGAGGAACTGGCCGCGGAAGTCAGCGGCAGCGATATCCGCATCGCGCTCAACCCGCAGTACGTGATCGAAGTGCTGAAAGTGCTCGGCGGCGAGCAGGTGACGATTAACTGGATCAACGAAGTGCAACCGGCGATGATCACCAGCCCGCGCGACCCGGACTTCCTCTATATCGTGATGCCGATTAGGATGGAGTAAGCGCTGTTCCCGCGGCGTGCAGCACCAGGCGTTAAATAATCTCGCCGAAGACTCTAACCCACTGCGCTTGCTTGTCAGCATCGAAAAATTCCTTGATGAACTTTTTCACATCGTAGGTAAACAACTCGACATACTCGCGTTCAATCCGGATGAGCTGTTCGCGTTCCGATTTTCGTTCCTCATCTTTAATATCGGCGAAGTCGAGCCAGTTGATCAAGCTGCTGATTAAACGTAATGGATAGGGCAGCTTGTTGTAACAATATTCATTTATGGAATCTTTGATGTTTTCACCGTGTACATCATTGTATTGTTCAACGAACCTTCGATATTTAGGTAAGAGGATTCTATGGATGAATAACCGCAATAATTTAATTTTAACAATCGGATGATCTCTAAATGCAATATAGTCATTCCGCCACTCTGGATTATCCTGTGCATTGGTGATGAGATTGATTTCCTCATCTGTTAATTCAACGTTCATGACGGACCAAAATACGTATTCACAACTCACAGATAGATTTTCGATAAAGTACTGCGCTGCGGGTAGTATCCCATAATAACTGTAATAGAATTCCTTGTTGCTGATTCTATCATGCTCGTCAAACACTTGGAATGAACGATGGTTCTCGATGAATCCGGAGAGTCCGCCCCAGGTAATATCATCTCGCATCAATTGATCAATTGCTTGCGAAATATACCCCGGATACGCTTCTCCATATTGTCTGTATTTATCGAGCTGTTCACGTGATACTTGCACGCTTCTATTCTTTTTATTATTATCTGCAAGTTTTAGGTGTTGAATCTGCTCTTGCCTTACAAAGTAATCAAGAATCAAAAACTCGAAATTAATCGGCATCTCTCCAGACACAAAAACATTAAGCAATCCTCTTTGGTATGTTGGATCACAATGATATTTGCTCAATATGAGCTTGTAGTAAAATGTATTGAGTTTGGATTTCCAAAGTCGCCGATCTTTACCTGTGCTGCGCGAAATCTCATCCTTCACTTTTTTGAAGTAACTCTCTTCAGGTCCATACCTCAACCTAATAAGCTGCATGGCAAATTCGGCTGGAAACACACGCAAGCTGCGGTTGCACATTTTATAATAGCCTGTGCCGAGATTGTCCGTAGCCAGCCCCATGGCGAATTGTCTTAGATCCTCGATCAACTTCTGAGTAGCACCAACAACTGAGCTTCCCTCTGTGTCGGCCTTTGTCCGATACGCTAACTCCCCATCAAGACTGTAATACAGGAGCCACAGCCGGCGTTCAATCGTTCTGACCACAATGTCGAGCATTTGCTCCTTTTCATCGTGGGGATCCTTCGTCACATCGTCGCGCTCCTGCGTCAACGACTCCAGCGAGACGAACTTCACCCGGTCTGCACCACGAGCGCAGAAATGGATGCGCGAGATGTTTTGTTCACGCACCGCCAGAACTGTGATGGGGCAGTAATCAGTATAGTGCGCCAGTCAATTGCCAAATCGAGGAGTTGCTGCTGGCGATAAAGCGGTAACCGGTCTAAGTTATCGATCAAGAATACCGGCGATTTGCCAAGTATATAGAAGAACTCTAAATAGCCCTCGAGCGTTCGCTGAGATGTGAATTCTAAACCAGTCCTATTCGTGTATTGCTGTTTGAACGCTTCGATTGTATTTTCAATTTGATTCAAATCGGAATTTTTAAAAAAGGTTGATACACTACCAATGTTCACCTTGTATCTGTTAAAAACAAAGGACTTGAATGCGGTGGCGTGGTCAGAGTGCAGGATATTACAGTAGTCGAACAGAATCGCATTTCGAAATTGCTGCGCATCTCCGAGTGCGCTAGGCAGAAGCTTATTTCTATCGATGAATTCATCAATAGTCAGCAAGATGGTTTTAACGATCGATTCCTCGAAGATACTATCTAGTCTTGAATTCCGTCTATATAGATTGTTGTGTACATCGGATGAATGTCCACTCATTGCGCTATAGTGTTCAGTTTTTTTCTTTAAATCAATATAGATTGGAAAGTATGCTGTTGTTTTACATTCCTCGAGATATTTAAACAACTTAAACATAATGCATGATTTACCCTCACCTACCAGTCCTTTTAGTAATATCAGATTACATTCTTGAATATCTGAAATCAGTTTATCTATTTGCGTTCGTTCGAGATACAGTAGTTGATGGATGAGGCGTAAACGGTCAAAACTATTTAAATCATCGCCATTATGGTAGGCCTCCGCCAGCTGCCGAATTTCATC
This sequence comes from uncultured Planctomycetales bacterium, assembly GCA_964465955.1. GTDB lineage: Bacteria > 4484-113 > 4484-113 > 4484-113 > JAFGCY01 > CAYXMN01. Next base: position 16,115 of record CAYXMN010000001.1, on the reverse strand, counting down.
ATTGATCAAACCTTTTTCCAGCAGCTTGTCAAAATTCTTTCTAATTGCTTGCAGTGCTATCGAAGATTTATCTTCATCATGATGGTATGACAATGCATCCAGAATCAGCTTCTTGAAGGGTTTGTATTCACCCCTAGATATATTACTCGCATTGATCCGTTTGAAGTCTGGACAAGGATTATTGATCGTAGAACAAGAAAGCATTGTCATTTAACTCACCTCGGTAGGATTAGACCATAAGTGCATAATTAATACAACTACTCGCATGTATAGCCATAGAATATATAAAAACATGCTATAGCAAATGTAAATAACCAATACCGAACCGGCAT
>CAYXMN010000001.1:0-15773 GCA_964465955.1 uncultured Planctomycetales bacterium | reverse complement strand
AACCCGGGTCGTGCCGGAAGCTGCCGGCCGGTTGCCTGGCGGCTAGGCACTGAGCCGCGCTTAGCCTGGTTCACCTCTATAACGCAGCTGGCGCCGACAATCTGTGTCTCACCTGGCAATTCCAGCTGAGAATCCCGCCCTCCTTGAATTGCGCCGGGCGACCGCTCAGCCGCGGCTCTGGAATTCGCGAGCCCTGGCCGTGAGCACGCCCGCTTGATTTAAGCTAGAATTAACACTGTTCAGGCAAGCGCTGTTCAGCAACTGAGAATGACTCTTATGTTATTTTCCTGATCTGCGTCCGGCCTGGCGGTCGAGCGGAGTAAACCACGGCAGCTTCTTGGGGGAGCTTATGAAACGGACCAGAGGAATTGTGCTTCACGTCGTCATCACGGCCTGCAGCCTGATGCTGTGCGGCTGCTCCGGCTCGGGCGCGCGGCTGGCGGACGCCGGAGCCGGGCCTGATTTAGCGCAGGCTCCCGCCCCCGGCAGCCCGGCGCTCGCCGGCCCGGCGGACCTGCTCAAAGGCGCCAGCGGCAACGGCGACGAGCAGGCCAACGGGGCGGACTTCGTCGCCGCCTGGCCGCACAACCGCGTGGAAGCGGTGGAGACGGCGGCAGGGTTCAGCCCGGCGGCGGGCGAGGCGCCCAAGCTGCTGGAGCTGGCCTACGCCTGCTACCGGCTTAACCTGGCGGAGCGCACGCTGGTCCCGGAAGTGCTGCTGCACTGGGCTGACGCCCCGCCCGCGCCCGGCGTAATCTGGCTCGGGCTGTCAGACTGGGAGCGGAACCGTTGGGTGTTCTTCGCGACCGGCGAGGATGCGCGCGTCCAGATCGACAACATTGCCGACTACCTCAATCAGGATGGCGATCTGCTGCTGATGTTGATGCTCGGCGGCACGACGCCGTGCGTCCTGAACAGCCTGACCGTCGGCGCAGACTACCCGGCGCACCAATGGCCCCAGTTCGGCAATGACCCCCAGCACACGCATCGCAGCCCATACATTGGCGCACAGTCGGATGCACTGCGGTGGCGGTTCCACACGACTGGGCCGGCGGAACAACTGGGCGACTGCTCAGTCGACGCGGACGGCACGATCTATGCCGGATCGGATTCGCGCAGGCTTTACGCCCTCAATCCTGACGGCATGTACAAGTGGTCGTTCCTGGCCAAGGAAAACATCAGCGCCGCGCCGGCTTGCGGGACGGATGGCACGGTCTATGCGGGATGCTGGGATAACAATCTCTATGCGCTGAACGCGGACGGCACGCTCAAGTGGAAGTACGCCACCGGCGGGCAAATTTACACGTCACCCGCGATCGGGGCCGACGGCACGATCTACGTGTCGAGCTCCAATTCGAGGGTTTATGCCGTCAATCCCAACGGCACGTTGAAATGGTCCTGCGCCACCGGCGCGATCCATTACTCCTCCCCGGTGCTGGACGCCGACGGCACGATCTACGTTGGCGGGCTGGATCAAAAGCTGTACGCCATCGATCCCGCCGGTTCCGTGAAATGGTCGTACGCGACCGGCGGCCAGATTTTCAGCTCGCCCAACATCGGCGCCGACGGCACAATCTATGTCGGCAGTTACGACAGGAAGCTCCACGCCGTCAACCCGGACGGCACCCTCAAGTGGAGCTATAACAGCGGGTACAAGGTGCTCGCCCAGCCGCAATTCGGCGCGGATGGCACGATCTACATCATCACCAACGGCTTCAAGCTGTTTGCCGTCAACCCGGACGGCACCCTCAAGTGGAATTACAGCTTTGGCGGCATGCTGGGCGCCACACCGGTTGTCGCGGCCACGGGCACCGTCTATGTGGGCGGCGCGACCGACAACAAGCTCTACGCCATCAATGCGAACGGCACGCTGAAGTGGTCCTACACTACCGGCGGGGCGCTGAATCATACTCCAGCGCTGGCGGCCGACGGCTCAGTGTATCTAAGCGCCGCGGATAAGCACTTGTACGCGATTAACCCGGCCGGGACCTTGGCCTGGCGGTTTGCCACCGGGTCCCAGGTCAACTCCTCCCCGGCGATCGCGGCGGACGGCACCGTTTATTGCGGTTGCGCTGACGCCCGGCTCTACGCCCTCAACCCGGACGGCAGCGAGAAGTGGCATTATGAGACCGGCGCGCCTTGCGACAGCTCCCCGGCCCTGGCCGCCGACGGCACGGTCTATGTGAGCAGCGGGTTGCTGCTGCAGGCCGTCAACAAGGACGGCACCGCCAAATGGAGTTATGCGGTGGGCGACGCGGGTTCGCCCGCGGTCGGCGGAAACGGCACGGTGTATGTCGGCGGCGCCAACCACAACTTGCACGCGATCAGCAGCGACGGCGCGCTCATTTGGTCGGTCGAAGTGGGCGCGATCGATGCCCTCCCCGCCATCGGCCCGGACGGCACCGTGTATGTCGGCGTAACCGGCGGCGTGCTCACAGCGGTCAGCCCCGGCGGCAGCGTCAAGTGGACCTATACCGTGCCGGGCGATCACCTGGCCGCTCCCGCCGTCGGCGCGGATGGCACGGTCTATGTCGGCGGAGCCTCCACCTCGGAGAATTACAACAGCACCCTGTGCGCGATCAACCCGGACGGCACGCTGAAATGGTCCCACCTCATCGGCCGGAACATTCTTTCCGCCGCAGCCATCGGAGCGGATGGCGTTGTTTACGTGGGCAGCGCTCGCTCGATGTTGCACGCGATCAATCCGGACGGCACGACCAAATGGGATTATCCCTGTTCGACAGCAGTGCAATCGACCCCGGCGCTTGGAGCGGACGGCATGCTCTACTTCGGCGGGACCAACGGCCAGCTGTTCGCGCTGACCGCCGCTGGCGAGCTGGCCTGGTCCCGCGCCACCGGCGGCATGATCTCAGGTTCTCCGGCGATCGCGGCGGACGGCTCGGTCGTGGCCGGTGCGGGTTACGAGGTGCTCGCCATCGGATCACCCGCGGGGACGTCCGCGTGGTAGCCGGTTTTGCGTAGGGGCGGGGACGTGCGTGCCCGTCTTCCGGCGGCGGGACGCCACATAATCCCGTTTGGCATATCGTATTGCGTCTCAGTCTCAGCGCAGCATAATTCCTGCTAGGAATGAATTTGAGGTAATGGCTAGATGGGCGACGGGGTTCGGTAGCCGCGGCTCCCAAGCCGTGGCATTCAGCGCGGCAGCTTGGGAGCTGCCGCTACCCGATGGGTAGGGCGGGCCGCCGCGCCCTTGCTAAACCCGGTGGCACAGGCGCCCTCGCCTGTGTCTTGCGTCACGTCCGCAGCCGGGGGCGGCTGCGCCACTGGTTGCGCCAGCACGGCGCGCTACAGACGCGCAAGCACGGGGGCTTGCGCTACTGGGTACGTTAAGCCAATCCGGGCGAAGCATGGCTTCGCCCCTACGATCTCCCACGCCACAATCCACCATCCTATCCGCCGCGCGCCGTGAACACGCAGCTCGCGGCAGGAGGCGACGCCCGCAGCCACTTTTACGAGGCTGTACCAAAGCAATACATTACGCGAATATTAAGTGACCTTTACAGTTTCTAGAAAAAGTGCGTCACTGATTTCAGAGTTTATCTCGGATATCATTACTGCTAGAACTTGGCACAGAATCGTAGCTAATGATTTTATCCCATTCTTTCTCCGCTCTATATTCCAACCGCAAATCCATGCTCAAAGACTCTTGGCTTCCAATTCTCATGTACGTCATTTCCATAGATAAATCGATGTTATCTAATTCACTGTCCTCCCAGTATGCTGCGAAATTGCGATTGTACCATTCCACATCGATTCCGTATTCATATAAACCTTCAACTGGGTCATCTGAATACTGAGGACCTGAATCTTCTAAACCATAGAATAGACTATTACTATACTTTTCATTCAACAAATTGAATAGATCATAGAATGCAGTGATATATTTTTCAGTCCCAGCTTCTATTGCGAGTGTAGAATCATCTTGATCCAAGCGAATATCCGAAGATAAAGTGATTTCAAGTATTTGATCGTTATGCGAATAGATACAATAAGTAACATCGAACATTTGAGATCCGATTCTCAGTTTTTCCCAGAATTTATAATGGCAAACAACAGGATTGCCATCTATTGGATTGTAGGCACTGCTCTCTTCAACTACCCAATCATCCCACGTGTAATTACTAGTACTATCGCGTAATTCATAGTCATTGAAATCAGAAATATTATTCTCAGCTGCGTGTACGGGATTGGAAGACAGGAGAAAAAACAACACACAACTGCTAAATATAGAAGTTAGTATATTGGAACTGCTAGTGAAATTAAACACTCCGATTGACCTACCTCTAATTCACCTGCCCCTTCGTCACCTTCATGAAGATGTCCTCCAGGCTGTTGACGCTTTCCTTGATGGACAGCACGTTCACGCCGTGGTCGAGCAGGTGCTTCATCAGCGCGGGGCGGTCGGCGTCAGTGCCGTCGAAGTGGAACTCCACCTCGTCGTCGTCCTTGGCGTAGCACTCCAGCACCTTGGCGTAGGACTCCAGCGCCGCCAGCACGCCCGCCGTCTCGCCCGAGGGCACCTTGACCACCAGCAGCGCGCCTTGGCTGACGGCCTGCAGGATGTCGTCCACGCGCCCGGAGACCACCATCTTGCCCGCCTCGATGATGCCCACCTTGTTGCAGAAGTCACTCAGCTCGGTAAGGATGTGGCTGGAGATCAGCACGGTCTTGCCCATGCTCTTGAGCTCCTTGAGCAGCTCGCGCATCTCGATGCGCGCGCGCGGGTCGAGGCCGGAGGCCGGCTCGTCGAGGATCAGCACCTTCGGGTTGTGGATCAACGTGCGCGCCAGGCACAGCCGCTGCTTCATGCCCTTGCTCAGCTCGCTGACGAACGCGTCCTTTTTCACGACGAGGTCGGTGAGCTGCAGCACGTCGTCGATGATGCCGACGCGGCGCGTGCGCGGGATTTTGTAGGCCGCGGCGAAGAAGTCGAGGTATTCCCAAACCTTGAGGTCGTTGTACACGCCGAAGTAGTCGGGCATGTAGCCCAGGATCTGGCGCACCTTGTCGCTCTCGGCGACGACGTCGTGGCCGCCGACGGACGCCGTGCCCGAGGTGGGCAGCAGCAGCGTGGCGAGCATCTTGATCGTGGAGGTCTTGCCCGCGCCGTTGGGGCCGATGAAGCCGAAGATGTCGCCCTCGTCGACTTCGAAGCTGATCCCGTCCACCGCCTGCACGCGCTTGTAGTGCTTCACGAGGTTGTTAACCGCAATCATGGCCATGTGTCTTCTCCGGCGCTGCGCCTTATCTTTAGCGCGCTGTCCCAAGCTGTGATTATAGCCGAGACTGACGCGGGGGGCGGAGAGTTCACTGTGGGGATTACTCCAGTCCTGGGCCGAAAGCATTAATCGCCAACAGCAAAGAGCTGGCCGTCGTCGCTAGCGACATACACGGTGCCGTCGCGAGCCAGTGTCAACCAAGAAAAGAGACCGCTTCGGGGGAAGTCTGCGGACCAAAGCTGCTGTCCTGTCTGAGAAAACGCATGCAGCGTGCCTGTATCATCGCAAACATGTATGTTGCCTTCAGCACTCACGACTATGTCTGAGTAACCAAAACTACCCAGCACCCTCCACTTTTCTGTGCCAGAAGGATCCACCGCGAAGAGCGCATCGAACGTATACCAAGGCCACGCGGTACTGAGATAGACAGTGCCATCCGGTCCAATCGCCGGCTGCATAGTTATTATGCCGGAGGTATCGAAACTCCAATTGGCTGTGCCCTCTGGCGTAACAGCATGTAGGCAGCTATCCCAGCAACCGATATAAACTGAGCCGTCAGGTGCAACCACCGGGTTGGTGCGAATTTCAGAGCCGAGATCATGCACCCACTTCTCACTACCGTCCGGATTGATCGCTTTCACGATTCCGTCTGAACACCGCAGATACAACGTGCCATCAAAGCCGAGCGCACAAGCTGCCCCGGCTTCAGGCTGCGTTTTCCACAGCACATTCCCAAAGGAATCGAGTGCATATAGGTAATAACCACTTAGATACAGAGTGCCATCTGGAGCGAGAAGCAGTCCGCCACCTCCGATTGCCTCCTGTGTCCACCTGATGGAACCATCCCTATTGATGGCGTATATATACCCTCCCGCATTGGCGTAGACACAACCATCCCGGCCCACAACTGGCGAAGATGAGACTGGCGAGCGGGTGGTATACGCCCAAGCCTGGCTGCCATCAGGATTCAGCGCGTAAACTCGTTGATCCTTGCTACCGAAATACAATGTGCCGTCTGGGCCTAGTACTGGAGCGGATTCGATTGCTCCGCCTGTCAGGTATGTCCACTTGGTGTAACCTTGCGGGCTGACAGCAGTCAGCCGACCATTAACCCCAAAGTAAACCGTATCATCCGACCCAACCGAGCATGGGTAACCGAAATACAATGTGGTGGAATTTTTCCATTGCACGGTTCCATTAGAGCTGATCCGGTATAAGTAGTACTGCCCGTTGGCGATGCATCCCGCCATGATCGATCCATCGCTAAGCACAGCTGGCGTGCCGAACCTGGCATTGGTATCTTCTTCCTCAGCAACCTTCCAGACCTCTTCGCCTGAAGAGGAGAATGCTTGCAATCTTCCTTTCGAATGAACATAGACAGTGCTATCCGGCCCAGCTACCGGCATCCCATCATTTCCACTGCCATTCAACCATTGTGACCATTTAACTGTCCCATCAGGTGCATAAGCATCTATAGAGCCGGAGTCATTCAGATATATCGTCCCGTCCGCCGCCGCTACTGGCGGTTTACTGTCCACCATCCCTGAGTAAACCTGCCACGCTTGAGTACCATCAGGATTGAAGCCATAAAGGTATCTATCTGTGCAGGCTAGAATGAGCGAACCATCTGCTGAAACCGCAGGCATACTTTGGATGTCGTCCTCTAAAGCAACCGTCCAGCGCAAGCTTCCGTCAGCGTTCAGTGCAAGCAGATTATGATTACCATCGCCAATATAAATCGTTCCATCCTCACCGATGGTTGGGATGGATAAGTAAGTACCGGTAGCCTTATAACTCCACTGAATGTCCCCAGAGACCGAAGCTGCGCTTAACTTGCCATAACCGTTGAGGAAATAAATTGTGCCATCGGGACCAATTGAAACGGAATGCGTGATGTAATCATCGGCTGGGATCCGCCACTTGCGCGTGCCATCAGGATTCACTGCATGCAGCCACGGGCCCGCGCCAAAGTAGAGTGTTCCATCCTGCCCCCGAGCCGCCTGATAAACCATAAACCCCGGCCCTGTCGTCTCAAACGTCCACTTAAGCTCACCGCTTGCCGGGCCATTGAACGGGCTTTGTCCTGTGTGCTGCGCGTTCTGGCCAGCCTGGCTCCAGTCCTCCGCGGGTACGCCGGAGATCGCCAGCGAACTGAGCTGAGCAGTACCTACCTGTGCCAACATGATCACGAGCAGCAGATCACCGTCCCGGCCGACGTAGCCTGCCAGATCAGGGACAGCCAGGGCATTGGATTGCGCTGGCTTGAGCCACTTCCAGGAACCGTTGTACCAGTCGGACAGCCCGAGCCACAGCGCACCGGCCTCAGGCGCGGCGGCCCACACGCAGTCGATGCGGTCCTCCAGTGCTAGCCCTGCCAGGTTCAGGTGGTACGTGGCGTAGGCCATGTCTGCCAGGTCCGCGCCGCCTGCAGGGGTGAACACCGCGTTAGTGCCGCTGGCGCTCACCCGCTGGTGCGGGCCGTCCGCGGCAAACTCGGCGCCAGCCGCACTAGTACCTGCCGCATCGCTGAGTTGCTTGAGCAGATCGCCTGGGTTGGCAAAGCCCGGCGCCATGGTGCTGTCCTGCGTCAGCACTAGCGCTGGCGCTAGCTCCTGCTCTTGGTCAGCAGTATGTCCGCCACAGCCAGCCAAACTCACGATCAGCGAGAATATCGCTAGGATCAATAACCCGCTACGTCCCATCATCGTGCCACCCCAATTGAGATCAATTAGACTCTAGCTGGAAACTACCCGCCAAACAAGACACACTGAGAAGGTAGAACTTGGGGCACACTTTGCAAAGAATAGTAACCCTATCCCCCCGCCGCGGCGGCCATGACCGTCAGCAGCTCCTGCGCCTCGAGCAGCGGCAGGCGCAGCGTGAACGCCGTGCCCGAACCGGGTTTGCTCTCCACGCTAATCGAGCCGCCCATCGCCTCCGCCGCGTGCTTGCAGAACGCCAGCCCCACGCCCCGGCCGGGGATCGCGCCGTCGCGCTTGGTCCAGTAAAGGTCGAACACGCGGTCTAGGTCGCTTCCCGGAATGCCGGGGCCTTGGTCGGTGACCTTGATCGTCACCTTGCCGGTATACAGCCGCGCCGCCACCGCCAGCCGCGTGCCCGCCGGCGAGAATCTGAGCGCGTTGTCGAGCAGGTTCATCAGGATGCGGCGCAGCGTGCTGTGATCGAGCAGGCACTCGTCGTCCGGCGCGCTGACCTTCACCTGGATTTCCTTCTCCGCGGCGAGCAGCTCGAACACGCTCAGCGCGGTCCGGATGGTCTGGCGCAGGCTCTCGCGCTCGGGGCGCGTCTTGAACTGCCCGCGCTCGATGCGGCGGATGTCGAGCAGCTGGTTGCACAGCTCAACGGCGAGCTGCAGCTGCATCTTGGTCAAGTTCCAGGTCACCGGGTCCAGGCGCCCGAAGTTGGGCGGGTCGCCGGGGATGCCCATCAGCAGGCTCAAGGAGCCCAGCGGCGAGCGCAGGTCGTGGACGAGGGAGCTGACCATTTGCTGGTGCGCTTCGTACTGCTTGGTTTTCGCCTGGGTTTCGTCAAAGAACCGGCGCGCCATCTGGCGGAAACGCTCTTCGCGCTTGGAGCGTTTGAGCTGGGCCGGCGGTTCAAGCTCCAGCTCGGTGCTGCCGGGCGCCATGTTCGCGCCGCCGGAGAGGTCAGCGGCGGCCTGGCTCCACAGCACCACGCGGGCTTGAGCGCCGGCGCCCGCCGCGGGCAGGCTGGGCGGGCCCGCGCTGGTTGGGCCGGCCGGCGCGCCATCGTGCAGGCTGCGGGTTGGCAGCGCGGTGGTCAAGGTGCGCCGGAGTAAGGCCAGGTTGAGTTCGCCGCGCAGCAGGTAATCGCTGACTCCCAGCTGCCGGGCGGCGATCCGCCACTCCGTGTTGTCGGCGTCGGTGATGACGATCAGCGGCTGCTGCGGGAAGCGCTGGCGCACGGCCCGGATTGCCGCCGCGCCCTGCGCATCGGGCAAGTCGAGATCGAGCAGGATCAACTCCGGCGGTTGGGCAGGCTGGAAGCGGGCCAGGGCTTTAATGGCCGGCAGGAAGGTGAATTCGAAGGCAAACTCCTGCATACATGCCGCCAAGCTTTCGACAAAGCGCGCCGCACGCGGATTGCTGTCGATATGCGCAACCGTCACTGGCCTGCTATTTTCCTTCGTTGCCATTTGCACCCGGTAATTCCGCCTTTATACCCCGTTTACATTATACATACACAGGTATTACTTCAGTAAAGTTTCAAGAATATTTAAAAGTTAAATAGGACGGCCTGGGCGGCGTGCGCTCCCGGCAGGCTGGATCGTGTCTCAACAAGCAAGATGGTGTATAATGGACCCCTTTCGTCGAGAGGGCGATCCCGTGCGCATGCTTAGTTGCGGCAACGCGCATACTTTTTTAGGGGAAATGATGGCGCAGAAGCAAGTGGTGAGTAACGTTGATCTGATCCGGCGCTTTGTGTTTGAGCACCAGCCGGTGACAGTTGATCAAATCGCGGCTGAAGTCCAGGCCCAGATGGTCTCAATTCATGACGTCGAGATTGCTAAAGCGAAGTTCGTCATGCCCGTGCTCAACGGCCAGGACTACTTCGTGGAAAAGGACGGCCAGTGGAGCATTGATCTGAAGCTGATGCCGGAATACAAAGTGCTGCCCGAGGTGTTCGCCGAGGCCAAGCGCCTGCTTTACGACCGCGAGGTGCGCTCCAAGGTGGCGCGCCAGTTGGGGATAAAGGTCGCCACGGTCGTGCTCGACTTAAGCCTGGCGCCAGGGCTCAAGCAGGACGGCAGCTACTGGGGGCTGCAAAGCTGGCGGCTGATGAACGACGAGGCGGCGGACGTGCTGAAGCAGCATACCGGCGGCCTGACGGAAAAGGACCTCCACCGCTACATTTGCGACCGGTTCGGCGTGAACCCCGACGACGCGATACTTAATCTCAAGGGCGACCGCAAGCGCTTCGTGCAAGACAAGAAGCTGTGGTTCCTCAAGTCCGAATTCGAAAAGCGCAAGACGGATCCCAAGGAAGAGAAGCTGCGCCTGCCCGACCTGTCCGGCAAGGAAATCGACAGCCTGCTGGAAGGCAGCTTCCTGGAGGCCCACACGATCAAGGGCGAGGAACGCCCAGGCAGCGGCGAGGGCCTGGCCCGCGCGCGGCTGCGCAAGTCGCTTAAAAAACAAGCGCAGGAGATTATCGAATCGCGCGAGGAGCACAAGCAGGAGGACTTGGCCGCCAAGCTCAGCGAGGTGCTCAGCGCGGCGGGTGTGGAAGACTACGATGTGCGCAGTTTCCAGCGCGTCGAGCCGGCCAGCAAGGAGCGCGGGCTGTCGCCGAAAGAGCGCGACGAGATCCAGGGCTTCCTGGACCAACTGCTCAGCCAGGATACCGTCGGCGTGGGCGCGCCGCTGTCCAGCGTGGTCAACGCCCCCTTAAGCGCGCGCAAGGTGCAAGACATCCTGCGCCTCAAATACATCAACTACAGCCGCGACCGCGCGATCCTGCCGGACGAATACCGGCGCTTGCTCGTGGAAATCCTGCGCCCGGCGCTGCACGAGACGCTAATCCATCCCGCCTGCTTCGAAGGCGCGCTGGCGGTGGAGCTGTTCAGCTTCCTGTATGACAAGCTGGCCGGCGCGGCGTGGTCGCTGACCGAGGACAGCAACATGATCGAGCTCGTCACCGTGGACGGCCAGCGGGCGCGGCTGGGCGACACCGACGAGCCGCTGCTGGAGGCGGCGCGCGACCGCTTCATCGTGACCCAAGTCGACCTGCTGCAGCACTTCATTAACTTCAAGTACACCGGCATCGAGTTCGACAAGGTGCTGGCCCGGGCGGCGCGCATCATCACCCGCCTGTCCGGCTATGAAGGCGTCTACATCGTCAGCCGCGACTACCTGAGCGAGCTGCCGGAAATCTTCGGCCTGCCCGGCAATGAGGACAACGAGATCCCGCACCGCTTCGATTGCGTGACCGGCAACTTCACTTTCGTCAACGACGCCAACCTGGCCGCGAATTATCTTGACCAGTCGCTCAAGCTGTTGGCCGCCGGCGGGCGCGGCGTGTTCTTCGTGCTGCAAGAGCTGCTCGTGTTGCTCAAGGAGCACTCGCTGATCGGCGACATCCTCCAGGAAAAGCACGTCAGCCACTTCATCCGCCTGCCGGTGATCGAGGGCCGCCACCGGGTCGTGCTGCTTGGCATCGAGTCTCCGCTCGAACTCGGACAAACCAAACCGCAGTTCAAGTATGGCGAGGTACGCGATTTCAAGGATGCCAACAACTTGTTGCTCGCGCTTCAAGAAGGCATCGTCCCAGCCGATATGATCACCATGACCGACCAGCTGGCGCTGGGCTCGCTGATTACTTAGCGTTTCACTTTTGCTCAAGTATTAATGAAATCCGCAGGGAATTTCATGAACTTAGCTTACTGGTGGGTTATGATGCTATTTGGGACGTCAGGGAGTTAGACAGCCAAGGAACAAGGCGGGAAGCATGGCGCAAGAACCACTGAATTGCGAGGTGTTGGTATCCAGCGACCAGATGGAAGCGTACCTGACGCTTAAGCAGGTCGGCAGTCCTCCGACGAAGCTGGAGATGATGCAGGCGCTGCAACGGCATGGGGTCGTTTTCGGTGTTGATGATCAGCGCTTGACGGACCTGGCGCAGCGCCCGATTTACGGCGCGGCGCAGCTTGTGGCCAAGGGCCAGCCGGCGATGGACGGTTCCGGCGAGAAGATCAAGTATTACTTTGAAGTTGATTTATCGAACAAAGTCAGTGAAGACGAAGCCGGCGTGGTTGACTGGCGCGCGATCAAGAACTTCATCAGCTTCAAGGCGGGACAGGTGCTGGCGGAGAAGATTTCCGCCGTGCCGGGCAAGGAGGGCCGCAACGTGCTTGGCGCGCTGCTGCCGGCGCGCGAGGGCAAAACGCTGACTTGGAAATTCGGCAAGGGCGTGGAAATCACCCCAGACAACACCAAGGCTATCGCGCAGGTTGACGGCCACCCGGCGATCATCGCCGAGCGCCTGACAGTCGCCAACACGGTGGAAGTGCCGGCGCACGTGGACTATTCCATCGGCAACATCGACTTCATCGGCAACGTCAAGGTGCGTGGCGACGTGATGCCCGGCTTCGTGGTCAAGACGCAGGGCAACCTGGAGATCGCCGGCAACGTGGAGCAAGCCAGCCTGGAGGTGGGGGGGAACCTCGACCTGCGCGGCATCATCTTCGGCCAGGGCAACTCCAAGATCACCGTGCGCGGCGACGCCAAGATCGGCGCCATCGACCAGGCGCAAGTGCTGGTCAACGGCAATCTGAAAGTCAACAACTACATCCGCCACAGCACGGTGATGGTCGGCTCCACGCTCGAGGTGATCGGCCCCAAGGGCAACATCATCGGCGGCGACATCAGCGCGTTCCAGGGCATCAACTGCCCCTACGTCGGTAACGCGATGGCGACGCTGACCAAGCTCACGGTGGGCAACAACCCGTTCCTGGCCGGCGAGTTCGAAGAGCTGCAGGCGATGTACAACGACATCGACAACAAGCTGGTCCAAGCCAATGCGGGCCTGAACGCGGCGACGCTGCGCAACAACCAGCCGCTGGCGGACAAGCTGCAGCAGGTGATCAACCAGCTCGAACCGCAGCATCGCGACTTAAGCGAGAAGCTGAAGCAGGCCCAGCTGCGCGTCGGGGAAACCAAGGACGCGCGCATCCGCGTGAAGGAAAAGGTGTTCCCCGGCGTGATCGTCAGCTTCCGCGACAAGCTGCAGTATAAGACGATGGACGAGGCCCAGCGCCTGAGCTTCTACGAGGAAGGCGCGGAAATCCGCACCGGGCCGTATTAGAGCAGCGGCGCCATGCGGTGGGCAGCCGCTTACCCCAGCCCGAACAGCCGCATCGCGTTTGCGCTGGTTACCGCGGCCAGTTCGTCCAGCTCCACGCCCTTCAGTTCCGCCAGGAAGCGCGCGGTGTGCGCCACATACGCCGGCTCGTTGCGCTGGCCCCGGCGCTCCTGCGGCGACAAAAACGGCGCGTCCGTCTCGATCAGCAGCCGCTCCAGCGGCACCCGCCGCGCCGCCGCGCGCAGTTCCTCGGCCTTGGGGTAGGTCACGTTGCCCGCGAAGCTGACGTACCACCCCGGCGCGCTCAGCCCGAACTCCAGCAGCTCCGGGCTGCCGTCGCAGCAGTGCAGCACGCCGCGCACGCCCTTAGCGCACTCCAGCAGCGCGCGCGTCTCCGCCCCGGCGCTGCGGCTGTGCACGATGACGGGCAGCTCGCGCTCGCGCGCCAGTTCGAGCTGGGCGCCGAACACGCGCTGCTGCTGATCGAGCGGCTGTTTCTTCCAGTACAGGTCGATGCCGCACTCGCCGATTGCCACGGGCTTGAACGCGCCGTCCAACCACTCTGCGAGATAGCCCGCCGCGTCGAACGCGCCGCCCGCGGCCACCTCCGCCGGGTATGCACTGGTGGGATGCAGCCCGGCGCTGTAGCATAGCCGCGGCAGCTGACCCGCCGCGCCGAAGCGCTGGGCCAGGGCGCAGGCTTGCGTGTTGGCGTCCGTGTCAGTCCCGGCCACGAGCGCCCAGCCAACACGCGCACTGGCCATGCGTTCCATGGCTTCCAGGTAGTCTTCCGCGAAGTCCTCAAAATATAGGTGGCAATGTGAATCAAATAGCACGCCGGGATTATACGTGACAAATTGGCGCTGGCCGGTATAATACTGCGGCCACCCGGAGCGCGCAGGCGACCGGGAGGGCCAAGGTACGCTGGGGCTTCCTTAGCGTGCCGGCGTGGTTACGAATCGGGACCCCCCGCGGGCCTGAAGTCGGAGGCCGGGCATGGCACAATTTCTCACCTCGCGCTTGCGCGATAAGCAAAAACGCGGCGAACGCATCGTCTCGCTCACCGCGTACGATTACTTCACGGCGCTGATCGCCCGCGAAGCGGACGCGGACTTCGTCTTAGTCGGCGACAGCCTGGGCAACGTGGTGCAAGGCGCGGCCACCACCGTGCCCGTCACGCTGGAGCAGGCGATCTATCACACGCGCATCGTCGCACGGCACTTCCCCGCCGAGCGCGTCGTTCTCGACATGCCCTTCGGCACGTTCAAGCTCGACAGCGCGGACACCGTGCGCAATTGCGTGCGCGCGTTCCAGGAGAGCGGCGCGGGCGGGGTGAAGTTCGAGGGCGCGACGGCGGACAACCTGGCGGCGGCGGCCAAGCTCGTGGAAGCCGGCGTGCCCGTGCTGGGCCACCTCGGCCTGCTGCCGCAGCAAGTCTACGCCGCGGGCGGCTACCGCCTGCAAGGCAAGACCCCGCGCCAGGCGGAGCGGCTCAAGACGGAGGCCCAGGCGCTGGCCGGGGCGGGCTGTTTCGCCATCGTGCTGGAGTGCGTCGTGCCGGCAGTGGCGGCGGAGATCACCGCGACGCTGCCGGTCCCCACCATCGGCATCGGCTCAGGCGCGGGTTGTAGCGGGCAAATCATCGTGGTCCACGACCTGCTCGGCATGCTGCCGGGCGAGGCGCCGAGCTTCGTCAAGCGCTACGCCGACCTGTACGACCTCGCGGCGGCCGCCGCCGGGCGTTTCGCCGAGGATGTGCGCGCCGGGCGCTTCCCGGAGCAGGGCAGCCAGCCGGGCACCGGGGCGCTGTACGGCGCGGGCGGGCGGGTTGACACGCATTAGCCCGGAGCGGCCCGGCCCGCTGCTCCCCCGCCGCCGGGCGCGGGCTATATAATGCGACGGTCATTCCGCAAGGAGCACCGATGTTCGTAGCTAAGTCGCGCGCAGAATTGCGCCTCAGGCGCCATGAACTGGTGGTGGCCCACCACAAGGCCAACTTAAGCCGCCCGCTGATCGGCCTGGTGCCGACGATGGGTGCGCTGCACACGGGCCACAGCGCGTTGATCGAGCACATGGTGTGCGATTGCGACCTGCCGGTGGTGTCGATCTTTATCAATCCGGCCCAGTTCGCGCCGAACGAGGACTATGATCGCTACCCGCGCACGCTGGACGACGATATCGCGCTGTGCGAGCAAGCCGGGGTGCAGCTCATTTTCGCGCCGACCAAGGACGAGATGTACCCCGCGGATTACCAGACCACGGTGCGGGTGCGCGGGTTGACGGAGAAGTGGTGCGGCGCCTCGCGCGTGGGCCATTTCGACGGCGTGACCACGGTCGTCAGCAAGCTGTTCGGCTTGATCCAGCCCGACCGCGCCTACTTCGGCGAGAAAGACTACCAGCAGTTCCGCGTGATTGAGCGCATGGCCATCGACTTGGAGCTCGCCGTGGACGTGGTGCCCTGCCCGATCGTCCGCGAGGCCGACGGCCTGGCGCTGTCCAGCCGCAACCGTTACCTCTCCTCCGCCGAGCGCGCCGTCGCGCCGCGGATCTACCAAGCGCTGGTCAAGATGCAAGAGCTGTTCGCCGCGGGCGAGCGCGACACGGCGAAGCTGATTGCCGGGGCGGGGCTGCTGCTCAACGACGGGCCGGGGCCGTTGATCAAACTGGAATACTTCGCGGTGGTCAATCCGC